>JAKSBQ010000424.1 GCA_022361075.1 Opitutales bacterium
AGAGGCTGGCTCATTCGAGCTCAAGGCCGAGAGCCCTGCTCAGGATCTTTACGAGATTCCATTTGACGATGGAAACGCATGGTACGACTTTGATGGCAACGGTGATGATGCAGTTGGCAGTGGAACTACCTTCACCAATACAGGTGATAACGTGGCGTTCGATACAAACAGTCCCGCAGAAGGTTCCCACAGCTTGAGCTTCATGGGCAATACGAACGAAGAAGCTTATTTAAGCGATAATTCCGTACTGGAACCTGGGACTGGTGACTTCGCGATCGCGGGTTGGGTGGAGAGTCAGACCGGCAATTGGATTCTGGATAAAGGTAACAAACATCTCAGCAACTCGGGATACTCGGTGATTAATCACCATGAGGCTGAAAACCTTAATGAGAATAATGGGGTGGAAGTCGCGAGTGATCGCATCCACTACATCGATCCAGGCGATTGGGTAGGCTACCACAATATAAGTTTTGGATCTGGAATCGATATGATTCGTCTTCGCTATGGTAGTTACTGGGCGACCGGAAATATTGAGGTTCGGTTAGATAATCCGAATGGCCAATTGTTAGCGAATTTTTCTTACAGCCCGACAGGTTCGGTTTATCCAGGTTCTATTTTGACACTGAATATTGGAAAGATATCAGGTACCCGGCACGTCTACTTGAAATTTCCCAACGGAAATCCGACCCTGGATTGGATCGAATTCTGCTACTCAGGCCACAGTGACGGTACAGGATACGGCTTAAAATCGGATAGTGGGTTGAGTTTTAACCTCCGAAACGGAAGCAGCACGAGGTCAGTGAGCAAGGCTTTGGATGTGGGTTGGAACTTCTTTGTGCTTAATATGGACCGTGACGGTGACATGAAAATGTATGTCAACGGGACAGACGCACCGGGTTCGACGAGTATTTTGGACTGGCAAAGCGTGAACTTCGATAATTCCCTTCACCTGCGTTTGGGGAAAGGGTTTCAGTCTGACGACTCATTCAACTGGCAGGGTAAATTGGATAACCTGCGTTTCTACAACCGTTTGCTTACCACTGAGGAAATCAACTTGCTATACACTGAGGTCAATCCTGAGGGAACCGGCAACCATTATGTCAAAACACCGATTGAAAATTTAGAGGTACACTACGCAGTCCTGGAAAAAGGGGAATACAACAGCGCAGAACACGGATTTGACGGTGAAGTTCTCGAAAAGCTATCCGCAGGAACCGACTATTCGGGGAACTGGACCGGCGAAGATCTGGGAGTATTGACGACTTTCAGTAACCCGGTGGTAACAGGACAGGTTACGAGTTTTGCGGACCCAAGTCCGTCAGTTTACTACACTAATGTTGCCACTGTTGCGAGTGAGATTAATCTCAGTCACGGTAAACCTACGGCTCAGATATCAACCTTGTGGGGTGCAGGAAGCCACATTGCTGTGGATGGAGTGTATGACAACCCTGACTCCTTAACGATAACTGATGTTCACGATCAACCATGGTGGTATGTTGATCTGGGATCGGTCCAAAGAATTGATGAAATAAGAATTTGGAATGCAATGAAATGGGGTGCGGGTTCAAGGCTTTATCAGTTTGATGTGACCGTCCACAACTCTCTTAGTGATCCTCCTGTTTGGCAGATATTCTATTATGAAAATGTTTACACTTACAGCATGCAGGTGGGAGTTAACGGTAGATATATTAAACTTCAAAAAAGGGCCGGAAACACCTCCATCAACTTCAATGAATTGCAGGCCATTCAATATGTTCAGCCCGAGATCAAAGTCGGCAAACACGTTGGTGAAGATCCTGATACAACCCGAGCTGACGAACAGCTGGGCGTGCTGGTTCTCGAGAGTGGAAGCGGAACGATTGGTAGCACCGAGTATGTTGCGGGTTTGAGCTCTAAGAGTGTTCAAGGTGCAGATGACAGTGCCCCATACAATATCAACTTTAGTGGTCTTACCGAAGGTGCAGAAGTGGCGATATTGTCTGGATACGGGACCGACAATCCGGACGGTTCCTGGCCGGTATTGTATGACAATGCCGGGCTCACCGATACTCAGCTAAAGGTCTTCATGGACGAGGACCGCATGCTGGATGTTGAGCGATCAGGTCCAGCCGAACAAGTGTCCTATGTGGTCTTTGGCCAGACAACGGATTGGCTGAATCTGGATAATGACGCTGACGGCATCCCGGACTACTGGGAAAGGCGCATCGTGCATGGGGATGCAAATGACGCGATCAACGGTTACGTCGACGTCCTGGGCAGTGATGACTTCGATGCGGATGGTTTGCGAAATGAGGTGGAATACCACTTCAAGTCCAGTCCTCTGCTGGCAGATACTGACAATGACGGGTTCACCGACAGGCAGGAGTATTTTGCCGCGACAAGTGCGACTGACGACAGTGACCATCCCAACGTTGCACCAGACGGAGCGATTCCCCCGAATCTGGACGAATGGCAGCTGCACAGTCTTGGGCTGACCACAGGCAACGAACTCGCGGCCTTCAAGGAAGATACAGAATTGAGATTGGCTTCTTCCGGTAATGGACTGGGTTCTTCTGATGCGATCGGATACCTCTCCCAAACTCTCCAGGGTAATGGTACGTTGACCGCTCAGATCATGGCATATGAGCAGCTTGATCCTCAACTAGGCGGTGCGGAGATGGGATTGATGGTTCGTAATGGGACAGGAGAGCGGGATGCATTTGCATCGGTATCGTTAACCCAGGAAGGTGGTTTTTACTTCAGTAACCGTCCCTACGAGAACTGGAGCGTGGATCGCATTCAGAGTTACGGTAACGAGGCCTCAGTCCCGAATGTTTATCTGCAACTGCGCAAAGTGGGTAACCGTGTCTATGCCTACCGTTCAGCTGATAACGTGAGTTGGTTCGAAGTCGGTGAGGCGGCACTGGAGTTGGAAGGAAGTTTTGAGCTAGGGTTCTTCATTCGCTCGGGACACGAAGACTACTACGCCCGTGGCGCAGTGCAAATCCTGGAACTACTGCTGGACAGTGATGCGGATGGCTTGATGGACAGCGTAGATGCCAACCCGAACAACCCGGATGCTGATGGAGACGGAATCCCGGACGGTCAGGAGTATCTGCTGGGTACGGACGCGTTAACGGCAAATATCGATACGACTCAAGCGCCTGTCTCGATCTACAGTTTCGATGTGCTTGGCTACGCTTCGGTTACTACGGACAGCGAATGGGAGGTCGATAATGGTGCACTTTACACCCAGGATATCGGAGCTTGGGTGGAGTATGACATTCCGGGATCGACTGAAGGCATGTATCGACTGGCAATTGAGCTTCAGCAAAACACCGCAAGCGAAAGCCAGGACTACGGAATCGAAGTTTCCGTTAACGGAGTGGCCTTTGATCAAAGCACCCTGGAACTTGTTGGAATCGAAGCCCAAACGGTTGAGATTTACCTTCCTTATCTTGGAGCACAGGCAGAGCCTCATAAGCTGAGGATCAAGTGGGTATCGGGTCAGCCCAGAAGTGCGCTACAGATCAACTCGGTGGAACTCGAAGATCCGGTTAGGCTCGGAGGTGATGCTCAAGACTGGCGTAAACTGCGAAGTGAACATTACTCGGATCTGGATGAAACTGCGGTTAGCAGTAAAGTATCGCCCTACAGCTTGGAAGGAAAGACGTTGTTCCTGCCGAGTCTGGAGATCAGCGGTTACAAGAAAAACACTCCAGCGACGACTATCGATACACCGTTAGCGTATCCAACGACAAAAGGTGCTTACTACAGCAACATCCCATTGTTTGAGGACGACACCACCGTGATCGAGATCAGCGACCAGGGTGGTTTTGAGAGTTACAGTAAAGAAATCACCTGGGAAGCGACGAACATCGTCGACGGGGAGCAAATCGTGCTTCGTTCAGTAGACAGCCTCCTGTTGATGGCCGACGATGGAGACGGTACAAGTTTGGAAGACGTCGACTTGAACTTCTACAACGACGCGACTGGAGAACTGGTGGATAGTCTCGTGAGCACAGGAGGCTCTCCCAATGAATCCAGTAAGATTCAATATGTGTTCGAACGTGAGATTGCATCGCTAACGGTGGATACCTACAGAGTCGAAGCCGTGATAGGCGGAACCGCGCACAGCATGTGGGTTGAAGTCGTGGATGTCGACTTTGGAGGCGCACCCTCAACAGTTCTGGGATTCCAGAGAGAGTGGACACCAGTGAGTTTGCCCTCGGAGGTGGAACTGGAAACCGATTCGACGATATCCCTCGTGGAATCGAT
>JAKSBQ010000101.1 GCA_022361075.1 Opitutales bacterium
AACGTCGCCCATCTGACACATCTGGCCGGTTTCGGATTTGCGTATCTCTACTTCGTCGTTCGCATGGAGATCAACCCGGCGCGGAGGTTCTTCCGATAACCGTGATGCGTGTCCGGATTTCGCGGCGCTTCGCAACCACGCTGATCGCATCGATCTGTATCGGTTTGTGTGGAGCCGTACCGGTCGAAGCGCAAACTCCCGGTCCCGCACATGATAGACCCGCGGTGATCTCAATCGAACTTTGGTCGATCGACGACCGTATCCTACACGGCGATCGGTCACCGGAAGACCGATTTCTCGCCGAGGCGCAATACACGATCTCAGGGATGATCTACGGGTGGTCGTTCCGCTATGTACCCGAATCGCGCGTCCGCGCGGTCGGGCAGGAGTTTGCGCTTCAACCGCACGCGTCGATACCGTGGGGAGATCCCGCCCTCAACGTACGAGAGGTACGGAGTGTCGACAACATCCTGTACGGGCTCACCGACTATCGTCTCTCTCAACACGATCGTGCACGCCGAGAATCGTGGCAAAGTATTGCGACGGTACGGAGCAGCGGCGTCGGGACCGGCGATATCCTCGCAGGGGCGGACGGAAAGCTGCTTGCGATCGAAGAGGCGATACGAGATGCGATCGATCGACACCTGCGCATGGTAGTACCCAATCGCCCGCGAGAGGCGCACGGTGACGTAGTGCTCGCGGAGGCACCGCGCATCCGTCCGATCTCCGGCCTCTATGAGGCTCGTGTTCACGTATTAATCCGTATCGAGGCGGTTCTTCCCTATCTCGTGTACTAAGAGGCAAAACGCGGACAAGAGAGTAACACACCCTTGTGGGCGCGGTGTTACACGAGTGGCGGTGCCTTGTGTGTCCGATGCCGAAAAAGACAAGACAACCGTCTAAACCGGGACAGATCGGTAGTTGCTATTTTTTTCATTATTACCGAAAAATTGATCCCATCCGATACGGGAGAAATCAACAGATGAAAACACAAATTCGAGCTGCGCTATCGCTTGTCGCGTCGTTTCTACTTGTGATTCCGGCCGGCACAGCAGCAGCAGAAGAGATAGAACTCGAGACCGCTGTGGCGCTTGCACTCAGCAGCAACTTAGGGATCGAATCGGAGCTCCTGACGGTGCGGCAGAAAAAGCTGATCGCGGACACGTGGTGGAATCGGTTTTATCCGACCGTCAACGCAACCACCACCCTCGCACGGAGCAACACCGAACGCTCGATCGCAGGAGCGGATCTCCCGCGTTGGGGCCTTTCCGCCGGTCTCGATTTCAGTCTGATATTGACGCTCCAAACGATACCGGGGTTCTCGCTTGCACGACTCGACTACGAATCGGGGCTTATCGATCTTGCCGATGCGCGCGCGCAGATCGAACGCGACGTGAGTAAACAGTTCTATGATCTGTTGCTTCTCAAGGAGCAGATCGCGCTTGTCGAAGAACAGATTGCGACCGCAGAGAGGCGCTACGATCAGGCGCAGATCAACTTCGACAACGGCCTTATCGATGAGTTTACGCTGTTGAGCTCCCAAGTACAGGTGGAAAACCTCAGACCGGCGCTCACCGGTTTTCAGGTTGCGTACCAGCAGACGCTCCTCGCATTTCAGAATAGCGTTGGACTTCCACTCACCGCTACGGTCGATCCGGTCGGAACAATCGCTCCTCCCACTCTGATCATACGATACGACGATATCGACGAATCGCAGCTGCGGGGACGATTTGATATCCAACAGCTTGAA
>JAKSBQ010000202.1 GCA_022361075.1 Opitutales bacterium
ACTGATTACAAACCACTTGTATCCTCAGTGCTCTGGTTTGTTCCAGGCATTACAAATTTAGTGCTCAAAGTGGGGGCATGTCTTTAATCACTGAACGAGCCTTTCAGCAGTGTTCCGTTGAGAACCAGGTGGTGACGTCAGAGGGAGAAAATACCGCCAACCAAGTTTTGGCGGGAAGAGCAGAACCGTAAGTTATAAGAGAGACAGACGCGCGAGCACTCACTTTGTAAAACACAACACACACAACACATCACACGCACACACACCACACACACCACTCACAGCCACATCTCACACACATCGTCATGCCTAAGCGACGGCGTGATGAAGAGGATGACGAGGAGGATGATGCGGAGGATGATGCGGATAATGTGGATGTGGAGGATGATGTGGACAACATGGATGACGTGGATGATGAGGATGGTGTGGCCAATGCGCCAAAGAAAAAGAGGAGGCGTGGTGCGGCGGCTAAAGAAGCACGAGAAGTGTGGAACGGATATGGAATCAGAACGATAAAGGTTCCCCTTAAAAAGCTGTTGCATCCTGAAAGAAGGGAGGCTTTCACACAGTGGATTGAACCAAGTGTGGAGCAGCTGGGCAGGGCTGCTCACAGAGCGGCCCTGCAGATGATCGATCAGCTTAGCAAGCATATTGAGGATAAGAACGACAAGGCGTTGAAAAGCATCCAGAAGAAAAGGCAGCTGGGTAGTACGTTGTATTATTAATAGTGCAGTGACATGTACTGACTCGTTCAACAGATTTATATCGACGCATGATGCGGTTTGCTGTCAGCCAGAGGACCAGTGACAGCATTGATCTGGTGCTCTACAACGACCATAAAGACCTCTACACGCCTGTGAAGCATCTCTGCATGCTCTGTAACATACTAACACACTGCAAGAGGGAATATGAGACGGTTGCGGTCACTACACTCCATTGCCACCTTTGAAAGTGCCTTTGTTGGCGAATACACAAGGCCTTGAAGGAGGATGCATCAGAAAAGGATAAGGCAGCCCTAAGGAGCCTAGTGCATAATGATAAGTATATATAAC
>JAKSBQ010000284.1 GCA_022361075.1 Opitutales bacterium
AAATCAATCTTTTGTTGCCCGCATCTATGACAATACTCTCCCTCTAAATCAGTTCCGCAGTTGTCGCATGTGGAGTAGTGCCGAGTTTCGTCCATTTCTTGAAATGATTCAAGATCCTCTGATCTTAACTCCAAAATACAACTCCAATACAAAGTTCAGACAAACATTCAATTAGATTGCACATCTCTTCACAGAGAAAGAAGCTTTACCCTAATTCTTCTGGCATGAATCCTCTGAAACATCATCTCCGAACTCTAAGAGAAGATTTTCTCCACACTCCTGGATGGAGGGTCTGGTTAGCCTCCATCTCTGGAACTTTATTATTATTAACTTTTGCAGGGCTTCTCATGCCCGAGTTCGTTGACTTAGACAATAAACCCACCTCTTCCGAATTTCTGCTCACCGCTTTGGTCGCGTTATTTCTTCCAGCAATCTTTGAAGAAACGATTTTCAGAGGTTTCCTGAATTTACCGCAGACTAGATTATCCATACTACTTTCAACGCTCGCTTTCGTAACATGGCACCCCTTGGGAGCATTCCTTTTCCTCCCCAAAGCAAAGGCTTATTTCACCGACCTAAGATTTTTGTTAATAGTCACTTTTTTGGGCTTCTTTTTCTGTATCTTACGCAAGTGGGGGAAATCCATATGGCCCTGCATCTTATGCCATTGGTTAATCGTCATCGCTTGGAAGGGATTAGGTGGTGCACGATTTCTGACCTAGACGCAAAGGTTGCTGACAATTCAATCGCAAACTGTAAAATATCGCGCCCATGAAAACGGTTTTCCTAATTACCCTGGTAGCACTCTGCAATTCGTTGTGGGCGGGTTATCCCGAAAGTAGAAAAATAACTGTAACTGATGTCTTTCACGGGATTGAGGTGAAAGAAGATTACAGATGGCTGGAAGATGCTGATTCAGCTCAACGAAAAGAATGGCTGAAGCAACAAAACCAGTTCTCAAGAGACTATGTTGCCGAACTCAAAAGCACCGATCAAATCCGAGAGGAGGTCGCGAAAATCATGTCTGCAGAAATCGTGTCTTACGCAGGAGTGGGTTACGCGGGAGGTCAATATTTTGCGCTTAAATTTCAACCGCCAGTCCAGCAGCCTTATTTGGTGACGTTCCCAAATATGGATCAACTGGAAGAGGCTAAAGTTCTTGTAGATCCCAACACCATCAATCCTGACGGAACCACTGCCATCGACTGGTATCACCCTTCTCCAGATGGGAAACTGGTAGCAGTATCTCTTTCGGTTGGAGGGAGCGAAGCTGGTGACCTTCATGTCTTCGAGGTCGAAACCGGGAAACAAGTTTTCGAGGTCGTTCGACGGGTGAATACCGGAACTGCCGGTGGTGACCTTGCGTGGGCGACGGATAGCAGCGGTTTTTTCTACACTCGCCATCCTCTTTCAGGTGAAAGAGATGAGAAAGACATCAACTTCTACCAGCAAGCCTACTACCACGAGCTTGGAACAGATCCAAAAGAGGATCGTTACGAAATCGGAAAAGACTTTCCGCGTATTGCTGAAATCGAATTCGAGATGCATCAGGAATCCGGACAGCTCCTACTCACCGTACAAAATGGTGATGGTGGAGAGTTTGCCCACTACCTTCGTTCTCCAGAAGGCCAATGGCAACAGTTCAGTTATTTCGAAGACAAGTTGATACAAGCCACTTTCAGGGATGGGAATGCCCTCTTCGCACTCAGTCGTGAGAATGCGCCCAGGGGGAAAATCATTGAAATCTCGACGACCGAACTGACTCAGAAAGATGCACCAATCATCATCCCCCAGGAAGAGCACACGATCGTAAACAGCTTTTATCACCGCCCTCCCAGTATCGTCGCGACCGAGAGTCTACTTTTTGTTCGCTACCAAAAAGGCGGACCATCCGAAATCAAAACCTTCGATCACGAAGGCAAACGGGTCGATGCTCCCGAGCAACACCCAGTCGCGAATGTGGATGGAATGGTGCCTCTTCAAAAGGACGATATTCTCTTCTTTTCGATATCGTATGCAGAGCCAAAAGGTTACTACCAATTCAACGCTGCTAACGGCAAAACTCGAAAACTGCCTCTATCCTCTTCTTCCACGGTCGATTTCAGCGACATCGAGGTTCGACGAGAATACGCGACTTCTAAAGATGGCACCAAAGTTCCGGTAAACATTTTGGTTCCTAAAGCTGCTAAAAAAGGAGGTCCTTGCATCGTTTACGGCTATGGTGGGTATGGAATCAGCCTGACTCCCCGATTCAGTGCAAAACTTCGTGTGCTTATGGACAGAGGTTTTGTCTACGCAGTTGCAAACATCAGAGGCGGCGGCGAATTCGGCGAGGAATGGCACCAACAAGGCATGCTCACCAGGAAACAAAACGTCTTTGATGACTTTGCGGCAGTCTGCCAACACATGATCGATAAGGGCTACACCACTTCAGAGCACCTGGCTATCATGGGAGGAAGCAACGGCGGGTTGCTCATGGGAGCGACTCTGATACAGAATCCGTCGCTCATCCAAGCAGTAGTTTCCTACGTGGGTATTTACGACATGCTGCGAGTCGAACTCTCGCCAAACGGGAGCTTCAACATTCCCGAATTTGGCACGGTCCAAAATCCCGACCATTTTAAAGCACTTTACGCTTATTCTCCTTACCACAACGTGAAAAACGGTACTGCTTACCCGGCAGTCTTCTTTCTCACTGGAGAAAATGACCCACGCGTCGATCCGATGCAGTCCCTGAAAATGACTGCCAGGCTTCAAGAAGCTACTTCGTCCCAAAATCCAATCCTATTGCGAACCAACGCAAACGCCGGTCATGGACTGGACACACCTCTCTCCGAGCAAATCGAAGAAACTGCAGCAGTTTACTCGTTCTTGGTTGAGGAAGTTGGGTTAAATTAGACATGAAAAAGGCCGATCCGTGTCCGAATCGGCCTTTTAATCAAATATTTCTTGGGGTATTAAGCCCGACCCACATAATCTCCTGAGTCTGTATTCACTCGAATGACTTCGTCTCTTTTGATGAAAAGAGGCACATTCACAACAAGCCCTGATTCCGTAGTGACTGGCTTTGTTGCAGAGCTGGCGGTGTCACCCTTGATCGCATCAGCAGCTTCCACGATCTTCATTTCCACCACCGCAGGGAGCTGAACTTGAACAGGCGTTCCGTCAACAAACAGAATGTCATAGGACTGATTTTCCACCATAAACTTAATCACATCCTTCACGAATTTCTCATCAAGCACTGTATCCTCATAGGTCTCCGGATCCATGAAATGATAACCCTCATTGTCGACATAACTGAACTCCAGGCGCTGATTATCGGTATGGAGGATTTCCACACGGTCCGTCGAACGAAACTTGGTGGTAGTCGACGAACCCGTATCAAGGTTGCGTAGAGTCGTTTGTACAAAACCTGCCTGACGACCTTGAGTCCGGTGAAGCATTTCCAACACAAGGTGAGGTGTTTTTTGATAAAGAATAACTTTTCCTTTTCGGATTTCAGTAGGTGGTACCATATCGATTAGTGGGTCTATTTGCTCGTAAACTAGCCGATTACCTTCAGGCAGAGGTAGGGTCAAGCTTTTGTTGGGCTTTAAGGTGTTCAATCAAGCGTTCCACGAAAGCAAATTGCTCAGCCTTCATTTTCAGTTTGGCAGTGTCGTAGTCTGCCATCTGAACTTCATCAATTTCTGGAAAAGTCCAAACCTTACCCGATCCATGGGGCCATTCAAGGTCGATTACATTGCTTCTTAGTTCACGGTCTCCCCAATCCTGTTTAAACGCCCAAGCATGCACCACTTTACCGCCTTTTTGGGTAATCGTCCCCAGAGAGACGTAGTCATCGGACTCCGGTTTCATTCCGGTCTCTTCTTCAAATTCCCTGATGGCCGCTTCAAAAATCTCTTCACCGTCATCAATTTCACCCTTTGGGATTCCCCAATGTCCGTTGTTTTTCCTTGCAAAAATAGGCCCTCCGGGGTGTGCAATCAGCACCCTGATATCCTCAGCTGAACCACTAAACATGAGCAGGCCTGCACTTTGTCGACGTTGGGGCATGCTGAGATCAAATTGAATTCTCCCAACGATTCAAAACAAATTCGATTGCGTCCACAAACGAGACCGTAAGGATCATGTCATTATACATGCCGACACCTAAATGCATTTTCATGGGCTCAGACCCAATTGCACTCCCACTGCTCGATTCATTGGTAAGAGATTGCAGTGAACTCATCCGAGTAGACGCTGTTTTTACCCAACCTGATCGAAAAACCGGACGCGGTAAGAAGCTAACTCCCAACACCATCAAAACCTGGGCGTTGGCAAATGATGTCCCAGTCCACCAACCCGAGAAACTGGATTCTAGCTGGAACGATATCTTCAAGGAAAATGACTGGCAACTCGCCATCGTCATGGCCTACGGTCACCTCATCAGAAAGTCGTTGCTCGAGGTTCCTAAACTCGGGTTCTACAACTTACACGCCTCTCTTCTTCCTAAACTGCGCGGAGCAAGCCCCATCGAAACAGCGATCACGGTCGGAGAGCAAAAAACAGGAGTCACCCTCATGAAAATGGTGTCGGCCCTCGATGCAGGACCAATGCTTGCAAAAACCGAGTGTTCCATTGATTCCGAAGAAAACGCCCTGCAACTC
>JAKSBQ010000278.1 GCA_022361075.1 Opitutales bacterium
ATATCCCAATGCTGTTTATCAATCAGTTGTCGACCGAGCAATGGCGGGAAGTGATGAACAATGATGCCAACGGCTTTTTCAATATTGTGCATGCGTCATTACCGCATCTGCGACAACAGGGCGGGTCCTATGTGGTGATTAGTACCACGGGCTTAAAACGCTGGCCGACGCGGGATGTATTATCGGTTGCCCCTAAAGCCGCCATCGATGCATTGGTAACGGGTATTGCCCGCGAAGAGGGTAAATTTGGTATCAGAGCCAATACCGTAGCGCTGGGGCTTATCGATGCCGGTCTTTTTCAGCGTTTGCGTGGCACTGAATACAGTGAGGAGTATGTCGAAGCCGCCATCCGCAATTCATCGCTAAAACGCCTCGGCACCGCCGATGAAGTCGCCGATTCGGTGGTCTTTTTTGCGTCGGACCGCGCCCGCTTCGTCACCGGACAAACGCTGGTATTGGACGGTGGTTTTAGTCTTTAATCGTCCCACTAAGTGCTATAACAGGCAATGGCTGAACTAATTACACCGACACAGGCGAGCGAGCTGTTAACGCCGGGCAGCACTGTTTTTATTCAGGGCGGCATCGGCGAACCGATAGCATTGTTGGATGCATTGGCGGCTAACCCTTCGGCGGGTGACGGCGTTAATTTTTACTCGGTGATGGTGCCCGGTATAAATCACTATGCTCCGGCCAGCTATCATCACAACGCCACGTTTACTAGCTTTTTTGTAATTGGCCAATTAAGCGAGTCATTTGACTCGGGAAAAACCCGGTTTTTACCGTTGCATTACAGTGAGATAATTCCCTTTATCGCTCAGCTACCCGCTATCGATACCGTGCTGATTCAAACCAGCCCGCCGGATAATAACGGCCAGTGTAATCTGGGCCCCGCGGTGGATTTTGTGCCGGCGCTTATCAAACACGCCAAGACAGTTATCGCCGAACTCAATGACAAAATGCCAGCCACCGTTGGCAGCCAGGCCATCGAGTATCACAGCATCGATTACGCGGTAAAAGCCAGTCACGGTTTACCCAACGCGGGCATCTATACAACGTCGGCGCAAGTCGATAGCATTGCCGCCAACGTCGCCGGTCTTATCGATAACGGCGATACGCTGCAGTTCGGCATCGGCAATATTCCCAATGCTGTGCTCGGCAAGCTGGGCGATCACCGCCACCTCGGCATCCACAGCGGCATGATCAGCGAAGCGGTTGAAACATTAATCGATCGCGGAGTGTTTACCGGCGAACAGAAAACCATTGACCGCGGCGAACATATCACCGGCTTTGCCCTGGGCTCGGAGACGTTTTATCAATGGGCGGCCAACTGTGAGCAGCTAAGGTTCCGCCCCGTTTCCTACACGCACGATATACGTGTTATATCAGCGCTGGACAATTTTGTGTCGATTAACTCCGCCGTGCAAGTGGATTTGTTGGGG
>JAKSBQ010000376.1 GCA_022361075.1 Opitutales bacterium
TCTGACGATGGGTGGAGAGCCCACTTTTGTTTCGATTGACGATATGGAAGGTGCGGAGTGGAACACAGCCGCAGTCGGTCCGATGAAGCGCAAACTCTCTGAAGACCTTTTGCGTAGGCTTTGGCTGCGATTTGGTAAGGGTGGATTTCTCCATTACGGGCAGGGCAAATGGTATCCCGGAGAATCCCTACCGCGTTGGGCGTTTTCCTGTTACTGGCGAAAGGACGGACAGGCATTGTGGACCGATCCTTCGTTGCTGGCAGATATCGAGAAGGACTACAGTTTCGACGTAAAGGATGCGGAGTTGTTTTCAGAAACCCTGGCAAAAGTCCTGAATGTGCGGGTCGATATCATCATGCCCGCGTATGAGGACACTTGGTATTACTTGTGGAAGGAACGGAAGCTGCCGGGCAATGTGGACCCGCTCGATAACAAAATCAAAGATCCCGAAGAGAGGGAACGGCTTTCGAAAATCTTCGAGTCGGAGCTGGATCGGCCAAAAGGATACGTGCTTCCGGTTCAAAAAATGTGGCAGGCGAAGCAAGTGTGGGTGAGCACACCGTGGAATCTTCGACAGCCCAAGCTTTTTCTGACTCCGGGAGATTCACCCATCGGACTGCGTCTCCCTCTCGAATCGATGCCTTGGGTGAGTGAAAACAATTATCCTTACATCGTAAATGAAGACCCATTTGCGCCTCGCGACGCGTCTTTGGGAGCGTCGGTGGAGCGAGTTCGACAATATCAGCAGCGCGCGCAGAAAGTCCTCAAGAAAGAGCGGAAGGAAGAGGATAACGAGGAGGATTACAACAAAGCCCGCGACCCAGACGCGATCGCTCGCACTGCGATCTGTGTAGAGGCCCGCCAGGGGAAGCTCTTTGTATTTATTCCGCCAGTTTCGACTTTGGAGGACTATCTGGATTTGGTTTCAGCAATCGAAGCGACCGCTTCAGTTCTCAAAAAACCAGTTCTCATCGAAGGAGAAAAACCACCGCATGACCCTCGTATTGAGCAGTTTAGCGTAACCCCTGACCCAGGAGTAATCGAAGTAAACGTGCAACCGGCGACAAGTTGGAAAGATTGGGTCTACAACATCGCCAGTATCTACGAAGACGCGCGCCAGTGCCGCCTGGGCACGAGTAAGTACATGCTTGATGGTCGCCATACCGGAACGGGGGGTGGGAACCACATCGTGATGGGAGGAAAGACTCCTGATGATTCGCCATTTCTTCGTCGCCCGGATCTCCTCCGAAGCATGATCGCTTATTGGCACCACCATCCGTCGTTGTCTTACTTGTTTTCGTCAATTTTCATGGGTCCGACCAGCCAAAGTCCGAGAGTGGACGAGGCGAGAGACGATGCTCTTTATGAGATGGAGATCGCCTTCCAGGAAGTGGAGAACGCGGGAGGTAATTGCCCTCCCTGGCTGACTGATCGCATCTTTCGAAACCTACTGGTGGATATTACTGGAAACACTCATCGCGCGGAGTTTTGCATTGATAAGCTCTACAGCCCTGACAGTTCATCGGGGCGATTAGGCTTGCTGGAATTACGCTCATTCGAAATGCCACCAAGTGCCCGAATGAGCTTGGCTCAGAGTTTGTTGCTGAGGGGATTGGTCGCTCATTTCTGGGAGAAACCCTACTATCCGAGGCGCCTCATGCGATGGGGAACAGATCTGCATGACCGGATGATGCTGCCTCACTACATCTGGGAAGATCTTTTGGATATTTTGGAGGATCTACAGGCCTCGGGTTTGGCGTTCGAGGCGGACTGGTATAAGGCTCATTTGGAATTTCGCTGTCCATTGTGTGGAAAAGTGAAGTTTAAAGATATGTCCCTCGAGCTTCATCAAGCCCTTGAACCCTGGCATGTGATGGGTGAAGAAGGCATGGCGGGAGGAACCGCTCGTTGTGTGGATTCATCGTTGGAGCGGGTGCAGGTCAAAGTGAAGGGATTTCACTCTGATCGATACATTGTGGCCTGCAACCGAGAGCGCGTACCGCTTCGCTCCACTGGTGTGCAGGGAGAGTATGTTGCTGGTGTGAGATACCGTGCCTGGCAGCCGCCATCGTCTTTGCATCCAACTATTCCGGTGGACACTCCGCTGATTTTTGACATCGTCGATACCTGGACGATGCGTGCGGTTGCGGGCTGTAGATATCACGTGGCCCATCCTGGTGGTAGGAATTACGATGTTTTTCCGGTTAACACTTACGAAGCCGAAAGTCGCCGTCTAAGCCGTTTTGAGCCTCATGGTTATAGCCCTGAACCCTATCTTTCGGTCCCGGAGGTGAAACTATCCGTTGATTTTCCCGGAACCTTGGATTTACGTAGGGGGATGCGGGATACGCTTCGTTAACCTGAATCCTGCTTCGACCTAGAAGGATTGGGATGCAAGAGTTTCTGGATTCTTACCGGAGTCAATTTCCGGACTACGATGAGTTTGTAGATGCGGATGGCCAAATACGTCCCGCTTGGTCGGCGTTTGCCAAAAAAGTAGCTTCGCTTAGCGCTGAAGAAGTCTCTGGGCGGAATGACCTTCTAAGGCGTTTGATTGAGGATAATGGCATCACCTACAACGTCTATTCTGAGGAAGAAAACTCAAGGGAATGGACGGTGGATTTATTCCCCCTGATATTTGGAGAAACTGAATGGAACGAGCTGGAACGCAAACTTCAGCAAAGGGCAGAATTGATGAACGAGGTCCTGGCGGATCTTTACGGGCCTCAACATTGCCTTCAGGAAGCCATCCTACCTCCGTATTTGGTCTATGCAAACCCTGCGTTTCTGAGATCTTGCTACAATATCAAACCGATCGATGGGCAATTTGTTCAGCTCTATGCGGCGGATATCGCGCGCTCTACTGATGGAAGTTGGTGGGTACTCAATGATCGGGTCGAAGCGGCTTCCGGAATGGGATACGTGATGGAGAATCGCATGCTTTCGAACCGGGTGTTTCCAGAGCTTTTTCGGGATCAGTCTGTCATGCGACTGAAGCCTTTCTACGATCAGGTCGCTCATTCGTTTGCTTCTCTGAATCCTACCGGAGAAGCGGACCGACAGGTGGCGATGCTCACTCCGGGACCTGCAAATGAGACCTACTTTGAGCAATCTTATCTTTGCAAAAATTTGGGATTTTTACTTGTCGAGGGCGCGGATCTTACGGTGCGAGAAAACCGGCTTTTTTTCAAAAGCCTGAACAATATTCGGCCAATTGATACCTTGATCAGGAGGCTTGATTCGGAGTGGTGCGACCCTTTGGAGCTTCGCAATGAATCCTTGCTCGGAGTGCCGGGTCTGGTGAATTGTTTGCGGTCACAGAACCTTGCTTTGGTGAATATGATCGGAACGGGCCTGATGGAAACGGTCGCGATTCCTGCTTTTATGAATGCGCTTTGCCAATATTTTCGTGGTGAAGAATTACAAATTCCATCGGTGGCAACCTGGTGGTGTGGACAACCGAAAGAGTTCGATTATATCAGCGAAAATTTGAACAAATTCGTCATTAAACGCACTTTTCGAAGACGCTATGATCAGGCGATTTTTGGTCCAAATCTCGACGACGATCAAACTCGTGGGACACTCAAGATGTTACAAAAGTCCCCGGAAGATTTTTGTGCGCAGGAACTGGTTTCTCACGCGACCGCTCCGGTGTTTCACGAGGGTGGTTTAGACCCCCGCCACTTCCTCGTTCGTGTTTATCTGCTTCGAATAAATGGGACCTTCCGATTGCTACCCGGGGGGTTTGCAAGGCACGCACCGACTCCCGAAGGTAAGAGTGTATCGATGCAGCATGGTGCCGTCAGTAAGGACGTGTGGGTGCTTCGTGAAGCGTCCGGAAGCGTTCCGGAATTTTGGTCGGATCGTGCTTCGCAACAAGAGGAACTTCAACCGATTGAGGATGAGGTGTCCAGTCGCACCGCGAACAACATGTATTGGTTGGGGAGATACATTGAACGTATTGAGCTGCTGGCCAGGCAACTTCGGATTATCATGTTGGCCATCACTGAGGATTTTCATGAGGATTCTCTGGATGTGACACGTTCCTTTATTGGTATGTTGTTGCTGGAGAGTGAGTTCGATGAAATCTTTGAGCAAAAAAGTCTCCTCGAAAAGGTCAATAAACTTGATCTGAAACTCCAGAAGTATGTTTGGGATTCCAAATACATGCCGAGTCTGCTGTCGGGTTTCAACCAGGTTCGACGCATCGCTTTTAACATTAAAGACCGGTTATCCAATGATACCTGGCAGATCCTGGACAGCATGAAGGACTTTGCGCTTACTCCTTCAGCGGGGCAGCCGGACATCATTCACGAACAAAGTATCGAGGCTCTTGAAGAAACGATCGATTGGTTGGCGGCATTTAACGGAATGACCACCGAAAACATGACCCAAAGCTACGCTTGGCACTTCATGATGATTGGAAAACGCCTTGAACGTGCGCACAACATCCTGGAGACTGTCAGGCATTCGATCGTCGAAAACCCTGATCAATCTGAAGAACACTTACGCTGGATGCTTGAATATTCGGATAGTGTGATTTCCTACCGCAACCGCTATCTGAATCGTTTGGATAAGTCTGCAGTAGCTCGTGTGTTGCTGAAGGATCCTCAGAATCCGCGGTCCTTAAGTTTTAATGTTGGGCGTCTTTTGTACAACCTCAATGCGTTGCCCTGGGGTAATGAGGCCTCGGAGCACTCCGGCACGACCCAAGGATTGAGATCCGACCTTATCGAAGCGCAGAGCAGGCTCGATACCCGACTGATATTCGATGGTCAGCTTGAGTCGATGATTGCGCCCCTTGAGTCGGTCATGAACCAGTTGCACTCTACAATTGAACAAAGGTTTTTTTCCCAAATCTAGCATTTGTGATGGACACTCCAAATCAGCAGTGGCAGGCCACCTACAAGTTCCCGAGAAGAGAATATGAGGTGAAGCATCGGACACTCTACCAGTATGAGTTTCAGGTGCCCTTGTCTTATCACTATCTGCATCTTCAACCGAGGGACTGGAGTGCGATCCAGGAGGTGAAAGACTTCAGACTGTCGATTGCTCCGGAGCCCAGAGATATGGTTGAAAGGGAAGATTTTTTTGGAAACCAGGTTCAATCATTTTCGATCCAGGAACCTCATGACGAACTTGAAGTGACGGCTAGTTTTCGCGCTTCGGTGATGAGTAATTTCCCGCCCATTGAGGATATCACGGTGACTTGTTCTCAAGTGCAAAGATCCCTTCACCGAGACACGAATTTCAGGAGTTTGCAGGCCCTGCAGTTTATTTATCCCTCTTCCATGATTCCTTACTCGTCCAGGATCGGGGAATGGGCGTCTTCGTTTTTCGGGCCTAAGCGGTCGTTTCTCGATGGAGTGTTGGAGCTGAGTAAGACCCTTAAAAATGAAATCGAATTCGATGGTAGTGCCACCGAGATCAATACTTCGGTTGAAGAATTTTTTGAAGTTAAAAAAGGGGTTTGCCAGGATTTTGCGCACCTCATGATTGCAGCCATTCGGTCACAAGATTTGCCAGCTCGTTACGTGAGTGGCTATATCCTTACATTTCCCAGAGAGGGTGAACCGCGACTGGAGGGAGCCGACGCTTCCCATGCCTGGGTCTCAGTTTATATCCCGGGTTATGGGTGGATCGACATCGACCCGACTAACGATCTTATCGTCAGCGATCAGCATATTCGCACTGCAGTTGGTAGGGATTTTAACGACGTTAGTCCGATAAAAGGCTCAATAACCGGTGGAGGAGAAGGTGCCTTGACCGTGGAAGTCACGGTTGCACCGTTGGATGAAGAACCTCCGATCGCGATTCAGTCACAGAGCCAGTCTTAGTCTTACATCAGTTTTCTAGCACCGGAAAGGTAACCTATTCCTAATAGGAGACTCACCAAAGAGGTGAGCACTGTAAAAACAGGACGTTCGCGGAGCTCGTTGGCGTAGGGGCTGTTGAGCAGGAAGAGGAAAGGAATTAGCATGAGACCACGGAGGCAAAAGATCACAGCGATTGTCCAGAGGGCTGGCTTGAGAAGAGGAAGCTTTCGGATAACCCCGGCGCTGGAGAGCCCGTAAAGACCCCAAATTGCGAAAATCAGGGTAATGATCGAAGTGGCGATGGTAGGGTAGAGCTCACCCCGTTCGGCCATCTGAGCCATCTCTTCACCTGCTCCGAAGTATCGGTAGCCTTCTGCTCCCACGAAGATAATGACGACATGAAGGAGTGCAATGAGCAGGCTGCTGACCCCAGCAGTGGCGATGAAGATCGAGGTGAGGGGTTGGGTTTTCATGGGTTTGTCAGGAGTTTTTCAAAA
>JAKSBQ010000410.1 GCA_022361075.1 Opitutales bacterium
ATACCCGGCCGCGCCGTTGGTGATCGGCCAGCATGGCTATGCTGACGCCGGCACCGATGATCGCAGTCGCGGCTATATGCACAACGGCAAGGCCGATCCGGGCGAGCCGCTCGGGGATCTGGTGCTGGTGGCGGCGCAGAATGTTGCTGACGGGCGCGTCGTGGTGGTGGGTGACACGTCGGGTTTTGTGAACGGCATTCAGGTACAGACCTGGGCGTTCACCACACGACTGCTGCGTTGGCTGGGTAGTGACGGTCAAGCGGTGGTGAGTATGTGGCGTGAAGTGGCGGCGATCGGCGCGTTTGGCGTGCTGGCGCTGTTGGTGTTGGTAAGTGCTCGGCGTTCGGACGTTGTGCCATTGATGGGGCTCGCCGCCTTGGCCATCGGCTGGGGTAGTGAAGCCTGGCTCAAGGCCGCGTCAAAGCCGGCGCCGTTGCAGGGCAAGATCGCCTACGTTGATCTGTCGCACAACGGCTGGCATTCGCTGGAAGCCTGGCGCGATGATGCGATCAGTGGCGTCTATATGAACCTGATGCGGAACGACTATCTCACGTTGGGGGCGAAAGCGTTCGATCCTGAGCAGGTCATGGCCAGCGAATTGTTTGTGACGGTCGCACCGACGCAGCCGTACTCGCCGCACGAGATCGCCACACTACAGGAGTTCCTGGAGTCCGGCGGCACGATGCTGCTCAGTGTCGGCTGGGAAGAGAAAGCCGGCGCTGAATCGCTGTTGAAGCATTTCGAACTGGATATCGCGCACGAGCCGTTGGGACGGGTGAGTGATTTTGTTCCAGGTACACAGCTCGCGCCCCAGTACTGGGAAGCTTGGCCGGTGCGGTCAAGCTCTGAAACAGAGACGTTGGACACCATCGCCGGGCTGTGGCAAGGGGAGCACCCGGGTAAGTATCCGATCATCGTGCAAAAGACGATCGGGGCCGGCAAGTTGGTGGTGATTGGTGACACGAAATTCATGCAATGTCGCAACCTGGAAGGTGAAGACACTCACAACCAGGCGAACACCGCGTTTATGCGTTGGCTGATCAACTCCATCTCACAGGCGGATCCGGCATGATGCGTTGGACAGTTATTGTTTTGGCGTCGCTGAGTTGGTTGTTCGCGTTCCATCATTACACCTCGCCGGCATTGTCGAACGGGTGGATGGCGTCGTTGGCTACGCTTTGTGTTACCCCGTTCGTGGATGGTCAGACCGAAGCGAATGCAGCCACGTTTGCTCAAATGAATGAGAATGAGCGCAAGGTCGCTGTTGCGGTCGAAGCGGCTGCGATCGGTGCCGATATTGCCCAGCGGGTGCAAGCGCGCGTTGGAGAACGATTCACGCAGTGGCTTCTCAT
>JAKSBQ010000344.1 GCA_022361075.1 Opitutales bacterium
ATACTTGAAAACTCTATTAAAGCTTTGGGTTTATTTAAATAAGTGGTGTCTAAGGTAAGATGGGCTATTTCAAATGGCGGTTCTATTTCACTCTCTTCTCTAAGAATTATGCTTCCGTTTCCTCGTCCGCATGTAAGTATTATCTCTTTAGGATTAGGATGCTTTTGTTTGGATTCAGTACCCTTATATTTTGTGGTAAAATTTTTATCTTCATCCTCTAAAAAGTTACACAAGGGTTGAGCTAATGCAGCCATCCTTCCATTGCTGACTACAGCCCTAGCTCCATCAATTTCAACAGGTATAACTGTTACAAAATAGTTTGAACATCCTAAACAAGTGATACAGTCGCAAAAGATAAAACTAAAGGATTCTTCTTGTACCTCAAATGAATTGGCATCCACGTCAATTTCCTCAAACATCCAAGTTCCTAAAGATTTCGGCTCCTCATCCTTATATATTCTAAATAGTTCATATTTTAATCGAACTGTTGCTCCATCAACAAATCTCTCCATATTGACGATACTTGAAAACTTTATTAAAACCTCAGATTTATCTAAACAAGTGGTATCTAGGGTAACATGGGCTAACTGGAATGGTGCCTCATCTACAGATGTAAAGGTTCTACTTCCAGTTCCATTACCACATTCTAGTAGTATTTTTTTTGGTTTCTGAGCTTTATAGCTATGGTTATAAGTCACTTATATACCTCCTCCTGATACTTTTTATGTTATGGAATTAAGTTCCTCCTTTTTAAATACTCCTTTTTCACTACATTATATGAAGCTTTGATATATCAGTGACTTACTGTTTATAAATACTTCTGTTATTTCTCAAAGGAATAGAAAACACCTCTGAATAAAAGTTTTTCAGAGGTGTTCTCTATTTTCTATAAAGTTTCTATATTAAGTGCCACAAAAGGTTCGATAAGGCTTAGAGGATGGCGGAGGTGGTGTAGAGTAATCAGCTTGCTCTGGAGAGTGAGCGTAGGGATCGGAGAGTGCATCAAGTA
>JAKSBQ010000298.1 GCA_022361075.1 Opitutales bacterium
CCACGGTAGGTGCCTACAAACACACCTCGATTCCCTCCTTTGCTCAGTCCCTTGGGTGGAGTGAACCCATCAGGGGCGCCGAGGCCATCAGCACCGGGGTTGGGAAGGTTGTCCCACTCCCCACGGACGACGTCGCAACGACGCACATTCACGACGCGGTTGTTGTCCTGACTTCCGCTCCAGCCGAGCTGGAAGCAAGCGCCGTTCACCATACCCCAGTAAACGCAGTCTTCGATCGAACCTTGATTGATGTAGGTGGCGTCGTCGTTAACGCGCATGAAAGAGCCACGTTTGTGAACACCATGGATGCCATCACTTGAGAATCGCCAACCGAAAGTCTTGAGGTTTTCGTTCCACTCTGCCCAACCGACGCAGAAGTGGTAGGGATGCGCGACCAACACCCCTTCAAAATGCCCGGCATAACCTTCTTCGGGTGAAGGGGCATTATGCGAAAGCAGACATTTTACGATTTCACCGTCCGGAGTGATCCACGACGGGTAACCGCGACGCCAGTTCGGGTGAGCCTTCACAAATGGCCATCGTGAACCGACGATCATCCCACGACCGGACACTTTAAAACCGGACTTTCGAATGTCGATTCGGCCATCGACGATCGTATCCTGTGGAATATAGAGCTCATCATAGCGGCTGTCCGGCCCGATCATGAGGCGATTGAGTTCATCAAGTAAGGGAGATTTTTCATCGATCACACCTGACGGCAGAACCAGTACGTTACCTTCAGGAAGAATGGATGGCGGATTGAGGAAAAACATCAGGCCGTCCTGGAGCGCATCGGTGTCGTGCTCAGGTGCGTTGATTTCGACGAGTACACTACGGGTGTATTGATAAGGCTCGACCTCAAA
Source organism: Opitutales bacterium (assembly GCA_022361075.1). GTDB lineage: Bacteria > Verrucomicrobiota > Verrucomicrobiia > Opitutales > JAFGAQ01 > JAKSBQ01. Next base: position 864 of record JAKSBQ010000298.1, read on the forward strand.
TTCGATCCAATCGGTTCCATGCGACTTGGTCGCATCGAGTTCGCTCAGCCGCGTAGGTTTCAGGCGAAGCGTGTCAATCTGGTCACCGTCGATCAATTCGACTCGCACGCGAACTCGTTCATCGCTGTCCACTTGAGCCACATGGACGGCTGTTTTGGAGTGCTTGCGCGGTAGAGTTTCAGGATCGAGGTAATCCGGCCATAATTTGTAGGTGGCGGTCGAGTGGGTTGCAGAGTCCCACTTTGTTTCGTCATTAGCGGGTTTGACAAGCACACGGTAATGAGGCGAGATCGCAACTCCACGCGGGTATTCGTCAGCTTCGGGGACGGGCGTGAATCGATCGAGCGCGGCTGAAAGAGATGCCGCAGCGACAAGCGCAAAAAAAGCGCTCAGCTTTAATTTTTTCATGGGGGTCATTTTTGGTAGTCAGATTTGATCAATCATTTGATCAAAAAGACATAGTCCTAAAAACGGGTGCACCCTTCAAGATCTTAATGTGTTTAGGCTCCGATAATGGCTGAACGGTGTGTAAAAACTAGATCTGGTTGTAGCCGAATCTGTGAAGATTTGGCATGGCTACCGTCAATCTCCTTGCTGTGCCCTCAGCTCGGCTTTGGTCGGTTTGAGCGTTGGAAACAGGATGGTGTCCCGTAGGTTGTTGGTGCCGCGCATCATCATGACCAGGCGATCGATTCCGATGCCCATGCCTCCTGCTGGTGGCATGCCGTGCTCAAGAGCGAGCAGGAAGTCGTGGTCGATGTTTTGGATCTCCTCACCAGCCTGTTTCTCGAAAGCCTCACGCTGTGCGAGCGGATTGTTCTGCTCAGTGTAAGCAGGAGCGATTTCCTGACCATTGATGCAGAGTTCGAAAACCTCGACGGTATCAGGATCGTCGCTCGAGAGTTTGGCCAACGGAATCAGTTCCTTCGGTAAGTGTGTGACGAAAGTGGGTTGAATGAGCGTGGGTTCGATGAGTTTCTCAAACACGTTGTTGGTCACCTCGTAGTCTTCCAGCTCCGGGTTGACCTCGATTCCCAGCTTTTCGGTGGCAGCTAGTTTATCGGCTTTTGACAGGGAGAACCAGTCGGAGTTTTGTGTCGTCTCGAGGATGAGGTCCTTGTAACGTGCCACCCGCCAGTCGCCTTTGAGGTCGATGCTGTCGCCTTCCGGACGTTGAATTTCCCACGTGCCCAGCAAATTCTCACAGATGCGATCGATCATGCTCTTGAAAAGTTCCATCATACCCTTGTAGTCCGAGTAAGACTGGTAGACCTCCATCATCGTGAACTCGGGACTGTGGCGGCGGGATAGACCCTCGTTTCTAAAAACCTTACCGATTTCGAACACACGATCAAAGCCCCCTACGAGCAGACGCTTCAAGGGCAACTCCAAAGCGATACGCATCGAAAAGTCACAACCAAGAGCGTTCGACTGAGTCAGGAACGGACGAGCTGCTGCCCCGCCAGAGATGTTTTGGAAAACCGGGGTTTCGACCTCCACGAATTCGCGTTCCCACATGTGTTGGCGGATTTCGCGGATCATGTGGCTGCGGAACTGAAGCGTGTCACGGGACTTGTCATTGACGATCAAGTCGAGATAGCGCTGACGGTAGATCTGATCCTCGTCGGCTAAACCGTGAAATTTTTCAGGAAGGGGACGGAGCGACTTGGAAACGAGGGTAATTTTCTTCGCGCGAACCGTGACCTCTCCCGTTTTGGTGACAAAAAGCGGACCCTCCACACCGAGGAAATCGCCGAGGTCGTATTTTTTAAACCGTTGGTAATCTTCAACACCTACGTCATCACGGGTGACATAACACTGGATGCGGCCATCGCGATCGAGCAATTTGATGAAACTCGCCTTTCCCATGACCCGGAAAATCACGATACGCCCTGCAACTTTCACGTAAGGCTGTTCAGCTTCCTCGTTGTCGATGTAGGATGCAACGGCTTGTTTGGAAGTGTGGGATTGTTCGCAATTTGCGTAGAACGGATCGAGTCCGTCTTTTTGCAAGTTTTCGAGTTTTTCCTGACGTACTGCAAATAGATCGTGGGAGTTGTCTTCCGGCTTGTTGCCTGCGGGCTTTGAGTTTGCGCTCATGGTATGATGAATTGAAATGCAGCTAAAAAGTGTAAGCGGGTAAGGACATCATGCAATAGCTGGATGTCAAGGTTCGAAAGGGATTGGGTAAGCATTTGTATGAGACTGGGAGCCAAATTGGATTCCACCGATATTCCTGCTAGACAATCCGTTTGGGCGGCGGTTATAGTCGCCTCATGTCCGAGCGAAAATCCGAAATCGAGAAGATTCTGAGTGGATTGAGCGATCATGTTTCCTCGATCAAGGAGGTAATGCTCGCTAATGCGGTGATGATCGGGGAGA
>JAKSBQ010000408.1 GCA_022361075.1 Opitutales bacterium
AGTCACTTGATAGACTCGTCGACGAGATTAAAAAAAGTGAAACTGAAGGGCACCTCATTCGCACACTCAATCGGCTCTCTTCAATGGTTGGACAACGTTTGAAAGATGACGGTGATTTGGTTCGCACACGCAATTCGATCGCAACCATTTATCACGAAACCGTGATCCGTCACATTCAGTTGGATCTTAAAAACCATGAACTGCCGACTGTTCACTATTCGTTCGTCTCTTTAGGCAGTGCTGCACGTCAGGAGATGACCTTCTTCTCTGACCAGGATCACGCGTTGATATTTGAGGTCCCCGACGGAGAGAAATTAGATGAAGTTCGGCACAAATTTCTCCAGTTCGCGAATCGGATTTGTAAAAAGTTGGACCACGCAGGTTATCCGTTCTGCCACGGTGGTATCATGGCTTCCAACCCCAAGTGGTGCCTTTCACTGGAAGAATGGAAACAATACGTTTCCAAACAAATCCAGACCGCAACTCCTGAATCGATCCGCGAAGTTAACATATTCATGGACATGCAACATCTGCATGGAGACACAACGTTGGTGGATCAACTACAGAAACATATTTTTGAAGAATCTGCGCAACATCAGGTCTTCTTCAATTGCTATGCACATAACTGCCTGTACTACAAACTTCCCCTCAACATGTTGGGGCAACTCAAGACCGAACAGAAAGATGGCGAAGAATGCATCAACATCAAAGAATGCATCACCTTATTGGTTTTATTGGGTAGAATCTACTCACTGAAGCATGGCGTTTCTCAACTTCCAACCATCGAACGCCTCCAAACACTAGCCACTCGTGGTATCATCCAGAAACGCTCGGTGGAAAAGATGGTCGCGATGTTTAACTTCTTCTGGCGACTGCGCTTTAATCACCAATTGGGCGCGCATGGTAATCTGCGCAAGGTGGACGAGTTTCTCAGAATTCATAATCTCACAGAAGATGAAATGAGTCTGTTAAAATCCTATCTATCCGCTTTGTCGCGATATCAAAAAAAGATCAGTTACGACTTTTTGGGAGTGGATCCGAATTTGGCCGAATAGACTTAATTCAAATACGCGTTCCGACACTTGCCCGGAAGGATTCCTTTCAAGCGTTTAAAGGCTTTGTTGAATTCAAATCACTGTAACCCACATTGTCAGATATCTCCTAAATCAAGAGGGTTCGTTTGCCCATCGTTTTCGTCACTTCAGATATTCTTCAACAGGTGAGATAATTGAGAGGAGGCACGCCCATAGCCTGAGTAAAATGTCTCGAAAACGCCGCTATGGCACGATCGAGACCAATGTCTTCTGTCCTCTCGGTGTGCCCGAGGAACATGCATAGATCGCAAAACAAAGTTTTGTCGAACTGAGTTTTTCTCTTCACTTCGGGAAGCAGGTTATAATAGTTTGGGTGGTCGGTAAGCTATGACGTTCGAGCCTTTTTCTGTTTATCAGTTATTTCGTTTACCTCTCCTCCAGGGCTTGGCGCGTGTAATTTTAACCCTCATTCCTGGCTTCTGTAGTTTAAATCAGTCACTTGCTGAAGAAAATGCACCTGTGGTTCTGATCCTTCATTCATTTACTCCTACTGCATTGTGGAATCGTGAATTGAATGAGTCTTTTGAGGAAAATTTAAAAGATCTCAACGCCTACATTCACTACGAGCAGTTGAACGTGAATCAATTCCCTGATGAACATTTACTAAAAGAAAAAAGTGGTATTCTGAAGTATAAATATCATCCTGATTCGATTGTCTCCAGGGCAGTTTCCACCCCCGATGTGATCATAGCCGCTGGGCAACCAGCCATGGAGTTCGTGATAAACTATCCCGCTACCTTCGGAAGTACACCCATTATTTTCAGCGGTATTGTTCGAGCAAATAATCCAGAACGAAGCTGGGAAAAACACCCGAATTCGGTAACCGTGTTTAACGCAGTCGATTTCAAAGCAAACGCGGAGCTCATCTCCAAGCTCCATCCAGATCGATCGGAAATTCTCATCGTTATAGGAAATTCTAAAATAGGATCTGGGGAATACAACAACGCCATCAACCAGCTTTCTGATATATCCATACCGCAAAAAATCACTTATGTCCTAGGTTCGAAATACTCGACGGAAGAAATGGTGTCCCTTCTGGAAGAAAAGAGAGACACAGCGGTGGTTCAATTCATGAATTGGACGCTAGACCGCAATATGGAAAATACGGACAACCCTGTAATGGTGGGTCTTATTTCAAATGAAATACGGATACCCATCTATGGCCAATATTCTGCCCTAATCGGAAAAGGAATTATTGGAGGTCATCTCGTCTCTGCAAGAAGACAAGCCGTTGAAACAACTGAGGTTTTGAAAAAGATCCTAATGGGAATCACCCCCGAGGACATTCTACAAAGTGATCATGGATCTAGAGATCTGTTGTTTGATTATCACGAGCTCAAAAAATGGTCGATCGATTTCGACAAGTTGCCAAAAAAATCAATCATCATTAACCAGCCGAATTCGATTTGGACGGATTACAAGGAGTATGTAATTGTCGCGATTTTGGTTTTTATTTTCCAATGCCTCGCTGCGGTAAGTTTGGGAGTCGCATTCTACTTCAAGCGCAAAATGGAGCGAATGAGGCGAGAAAACGAAAAAAATTTGGGAGAAGAGTTACAAAGGTCCAACAGACTTACGCAAGACCTTCAAAAAGCCCTTGAAACTAAAAGTACATTTCTTGCTGTGATGAGCCATGAACTGCGGACACCTTTAAATCCGATCATCGGGTATTCTGACCTCCTGCTGGAAAAGGAACAAGACGAGGACACCACCAACTCCCTCAGATCCATTCAGGAGTCCGCAAAAAATTTACTCGATCTGATAGACACTGTCCTCCAATACGTAGATCATGACACAAAAAGTGCGGTCAATATTGAAGCCATCAATGTCACAGAGCTGATCGACGAAATCGTAGTGCAGAAAACGGAAGCTGCCTCCGAAAAAGGACTGGAACTGCACTGCAACAGCGAAGTGAAGGATCATGAATTAATATTCAGTGATCGGTTTCTTCTCGAGCAAATACTCAATAAGCTCATATCCAACGCGATTAAATTCACTGAAACCGGCTCAATTTCCATCCGAGCGTCATTATGCAAACAGGACGAAAGCTCGCGAGCTCAACTCAAACTAGAAATCGAAGATACTGGGGTGGGATTTTCAAAGGAATATCAGAAAAATATTTTCGATGCGTTTTCGCAAATGGATACATCCCCACACCGCAAATTCGGAGGTATGGGATTGGGTCTGTCACTGGCAAAAAAAATAGTGGACAGCCTAAACGGCACAATCGCTATCGAAAGTGAAGAGAACGTGGGATCGCGTTTCACAGTCCTGATTCCGCAACATCAGACTACAAGTGACGAATCGAAGGGAACAGCAATCGATGCCTTTCATCCATTTTGAAACAAACGCTCCAGCGCTTGCTCGAGTTTCACATCCCTCAATTGAACGGCAACGACGCGACCTCGCGTATTTGTCTATCTCTGCAAAAAATCTCGGGTTGCACCACTTGGTCGAAGCGCTTTATTGATTCTTTCTGACAAATGAAAAACCATTCCCCCATTTTATTCCTGATCGTCTGCGCGTTAACCTCCTCATTGTTTGCCGGGCAACAACCGAACATCATCTTTATACTCTCGGATGACATGAGCTACCGAGACCTCAGTTGCTACGGTCAGGAACGTTATCAAACTCCCAATCTTGACCGCCTTGCAAAGGACGGCATCCGCTTCTCTCAATCTTACTCCGCAGCGGCCGAGTGCGCGCCAGCACGCTGTTCCCTCATGACAGGATTGCACACGGGACGCTCAAGTATTCGCACCAACTCCAGTGCTCGTGGTCAGGACAATCTGCGAGATGAAGACATCACCATCGCCGAAGTTCTCAAGGAGCTCGGATACAACACTGGCTTCACCGGCAAATGGGGAATCGGGCTTCCCGGAACCGAAGGAGTACCCTACAGGCAGGGCTTTGATTTTGCATTCGGCTTCTATGACCAGACTCGGGCTCACACGTATATTCCTCATTATTTGAGAGAGAACGACCAAATCATCGAATATCCGGAAAATCAGGGCTTCGACATGCCGAGCCGTTACCACGCCATCGATCCCGATTTCAAAAACACCTACGATGAAAAGGGCACATTGGTTTTACCTGAGCTCAAAGACCCCAAAACCTACACTTTTTCTGAAAACGAAATTCAAAAGGCTGCTTTTCGTTTCATCGAGCAAAACGACCCCTCGCAAACCGAGAAACCGTTCTTCCTGTATTATGCAACCCAGCTTCCGCACGGTCCGATGATCATCGACGAACTCGATGAGATGACCGAGCCAGCCGAAGTCCTGCAGTGGTCGCGAGAATGGGCAGCGATGGTGATCAAGTTAGACGACTTTGTCGGTGAACTTGTGGAAAAACTCAAGGACATGGGTCAATACGAAAACACCGTCATCTTCTTCGCCTCCGACAATGGGTACTCGATGCCAGGTTACATCGCAGATCGAGGAAACGGCCCGAACTGGCCTGACGATCCTTGGTTAAAAAATAAGGGTCCATTCACTGGCGGTAAATTTTCGGTGCTCGAGGGCGGCTGTCGCGTGCCCTTCTTCGTGAGCTGGCCTTCACAGTTTAAAGCGGCTGCTGTGAGCGAACCCGTTTGGCTTCCCGACTTCTTTCCAACCGCAGTCGAACTCGCGAAGGGAAATGTGAAAAGCTATGATACCGACGGCAAGAGTTTGATCCCTCTTCTCAAAGGCAAAAACGATCAATTTGAGTCCCACGCATACCTCTATTTCTTCAAAAATCGTGAGCAAGCACTCCGTATGGGCCCATGGAAGGCTTACCGTAAAAACTGGGAAAGCCCCATTCAGCTCTACCTTGTTGAAGAGGACACCTACACTCAGCGAAATCTTGCTTCAGCTTATCCTGAGGTCGTTGAAAAAATCAAAGAGATCCTCGATTCCGAACACGTGCCTCACGAATGGTATTGGAATCCGTGGGAGACTGCTGAAGATTACGCAGCCAAAAAACAGAAAGCAAAAGACACCGGAAACAAACTCCCCGCCTTCCGCCCAAACGGCATGGAACGGCTCCCCTGGGAGAAGGATTGATGTTGGAATGCAGAATTCAGAACCTACAACGGCTATTATGTAGCCGAATTAGCCACGATTTTCCTCTTACAGTTTCAAAAAAAACTGAGTTCGCGTCTCACTAGGAGTCCTTCATGTACTCCGATGGAGTCTTCTTGAATTGTTTTTTGAAATTCGCGCTAAAGTTACTGAGATCGAGAAACCCCACTTTCTCAGCAACTTCGGTCACCGTATATTTTCCGCTTTCGAGCAAGCGTGCCGCACTTTGCATACGGACTTTCTTGATGAACTGAGCCGGCGAGTCATCCGTCATTGCCTTAAATTTAAGGAATAAGGAACTTCGACTTACACATAGTTCCCTTGCAAAGGCGTCGACATTGAATTCGAAGTCGGACAAATGATCTTCCACGACATGAATTGCTTTCTCTAAAAACGCTTCATCTGCAGACGAAGTAGTGACTTCTGCTGGGTCAATTGATGGACGTTCGGCATAAACCCGATGAAGGCCACTCAGGTGTTTGAAAACGTTACGTATTTTCTGCCGCAAAAAGTCTGGACTGAAGGGTTTGGTGACATAATCGATGGCTCCGGTTCGAAGGCCTTCCATTTGAAAGTCAAAGGATTGCCGCGCGGTCAGGAAAATAATAGGGATGTGGGAAGTGATGGGATTGCGTTTGACCGCTCTACAAAACTCAAGGCCGTCCATTTCCGGCATCATGATGTCAGAAAGGATGAGGTCGGGTTGAAACTGCCCAAGCTTTTCAAGTGCCTCTTTGCCGTTGGCTGCGACAGTCAATTGATACTCTGCAACCAACTCCGAACCAAGAAACGCCCGAACATCCGCATTATCCTCAACGATAAGAAGGTCGCGTTTCTTTCTTTTGGGGGACGAGTCAGAGATTGGCATTGGCCCTTCTTGAAACGTCGAGGAAACACACTGAACTGGTAGACTCACTTCAAAAACCGCCCCTGATTTTCCTGAAGCAACATTGCCACTGACTTCGATTCTGCCTCCCAAAAGGTCCACAAACTCCTTGGTCAGGGCTAGTCCGATGCCACTGCCCTGTTTTTTATCATCAGTCGCTTCCTGAGTTCGGTAGTAAGGATCAAAAATCCTCTTCCGCTCTTTTTGAGGAATACCGGGACCCGTGTCGGCAATTTGAAACGTCAATGTGACCGTTGAATTTTTGAGCTTACCAATGATCAAACTCACGTTCACTTCTCCAGTCTCAGGAGTGTATTTAATCGCGTTGAAAATGAGGTTATCAAGTATCTTCTGGAGCTTGTCCCGGTCGGTCGTGATTCGAGTCTCCGTTTCAGGCTTCTCAATCAAGTAACTCTGGTTTTTCTCGTGGGCCAGATCAAAATATAGAGAAGCTGTTTCGTAAAAGAACTCCTCGATGTAAACATCGTCCATCGCAATCTTAGGTGAAGAGACCTCAAGCTTTCTCAGATCCAGGATCTGATTTACAATCCGCACCATCTTGTTCACTCCCCGAGAGGCCAACTCCAGCTGCGTATGGTGATCGGTGCCCTTTAATTCATGCTTTAAGCGTTCGATTGGACCGAGCATGATCGTGAGAGGTGTTCGGAGTTCGTGAGACAAATTGGTGAAAAACTTAAGTTTGTATCGATCAAGTTCGACAAGATGTCGGATGCGCTGCCGAATAATCCAAAAAACCAAGAAAGCGATCACCGATATGAAAAACACAGATAAGCTGATAAACCATAGTTGCATCCACACCGGAGGAGTGACTTCGAAGGTTAGGATTGCGGGGGTCGGATCGACATTAAAATCGGTGTCCCTAGCCCTTACTTCCAACCAGTGTTTACCTGCGGATAAATCCGAAAGAAACACCGTGGTTTGTCCGCTATGAGTGGACCAAGCACCCCCATCCACGCGGTAGGAATAGGTCAAACTGTCTCTAGGACTTCGATTCCATCTGTCCGATCCAGACCACGAAAATCGAGCACTGCCTCCCCAAGGTACTTTTTTGTCCTGATAAGTGATCAGCGTTTCGGGAGCCTCTTTATCGGGAACCCAACGAGTGGTTTGAAAAGACTGGAGATCGACATGTTTGCGAAGGGCTTCCGGAATTGCTCGGTAAAACCACTCGTAGCTCGCATGGCTTATCCAAATTTCCCCTTGTTTTCCCTGACGAATGAGGCCATCTGATCGACCAAAAGCCAGCTCAACAGGCAGAGCGTCAGTATACCAACGCTCTCCGTCAAAACGACACACCCCTTTGGAGGTGACCGCCCACACCGAATCATCATCAGTCACCAACATCTCTGTTACAGAATTAGAGCTCAGCCCATCCTCCTCTGAAAAATGGAGCCAATCGATACCGTCAAATCGATAGATCCCCGAACCCCAAAAGCTGAGCCAAAGATTCTCACTGGAATCGCTCGTGAGGTCCTCGGTCCAAACCCGAAAGACTTCTTCCGGACGCTGCAAATCCGTTACATGGCCATGCTCCTCTTGATAAATTTGCACTTGAAACCCTCCCCACACCAGTTCTCCTGGACGCAGTTCCAGGATGTCGACAATCCGGTCGTTTGTTGGATACTCTGGCAAAATTTGGTAGGAATGAGAGTCGCCACTTGGTGTAAGTTTTAACAGACCCAGGGTCCGGTAGTCGTCGTCCCATGATCGAATGGAAGAACATCCAAAATAAATGGTACCGCTCTGAGCTTCCAGGACCGACTTGTAACCGATGGCTCGTGCAAATTCGTCAAATAATTCGATGCTCCACTTTCCATTACGATAGCGATTCACCGCTGCCACCCCTTCGTGACTTCCTGCAACCCATACCGAACCATCGCTGGAACTAATGCACGCATTAGGAGTCTCCATCACAGAATCCGATTCATCAAAGAGCCACCATTTCTGCTCCTCCGGATAGTAGGCAACTACACCCCCTTCGAGCGAAAGAAACCACATCTTCCCGGTTCGATCCTCACATTGGTAGATCAGACCTTTGTAAGTCACCGTATGTTCTAAATCGGTATCGATGATGAAGGCTTCTGTCTGGTTATCCCACACCACCAGCCTGCCGTCCTGCATTTGGATCAGGTCTGGATTATCAAGGCCCGGCTTGTCGCCACCGAGAGGATACAATGTCCATTCGCCCTTCCGGTAACGCTGCAAAGCGTAACTGGAGGCGCACCAAATACTTCCATCGCTGGTTTCCATCAGATCCGATACTCCGTTGCTTCCCCCTATCGCATTGAGATCATGGTTGATCCATCGGTTTCTACGGGGGTTGTACTCGTGCACGAGATCATCAAACATAACTGTCGCTACCCACACTCTACCCGTTTCAGAAAAATGTACGGTTCCCTTGTAAATGTCCTCGTAATCGATCGGAAGCGGGATGTTTCTCCATTCACTCCGGTCGCTCAATTTACCATCAACGATCGGGCACTTGAGCAAAACCCGTGTGTTGCGATAGATAATCCACAGTGAGTCCGCACCCCAGGACATGGAGTAAATGTTTTCGTCCATTGCAAATACTTCACATCCCTCTTCCGTGAGTTTACAGATCACACCCCGAGCCGGAAACCAAAGGTTCCCTTCGTCGTCAAAAGTCAGAATGCGATTCCCTTGCCCGAGGCCAACCGGATCTTCGAAGCGATGCTCCCAACGTTCGCCGTCAAAAGAAAATAAACCATTACTCGCAAGCGTGTATACCACGCCTTCTTCATCAGAGGTCAGCGCGATGATCGGAAAAACAATGCCCGATTCTTCAGTCGTAAATTCCTTCCAATTTTCCCCATCGTAAAAGCCGATGCCCTTTTGAAGACCAAACCATACTTTCGGCTCTGACGTGGTCGTCACACATCTCATCCCTTTTCCCCTTACCGCTTCAACTTCATTCCATCGCCATGACTCTGAAATCGGATCCACAACTTCTGGAAAGTAAGGTTCAACTGCCCACAAGGAGACGGCATGAAAAACCAATATGGTCCTCATCCAAAAGGCTTTCGTAACATCTCTGGGGTTAAGATATCTCACGGGCAATCGGTTATTTCCTAATTTTGGAAAACCTCGAAAGCAACTTTTGTTTATCTCCAATCACCCGTAAATCGCTGAGAAATAAGCAATTGTACGAATTTCGCTATCAAATTGTACTCTCCTCCTAACACTAGGTCCGTGAGATCCTGTATTCTATTAATCAACAGAGGATTTTTTTAGGGTCTTGGGTTAACCCGAGTTATAGTAGTCTCCGGGACATTCCATTCAACAAGGCTACCCTGGTTCCCCTCTTTGATGCTCCCAAAGAGGAACCCCCCACAAAGAGGGGAACCAACAGAATTTCGGTAAAGGAAATTACTGAAGGGTTTTTGAATGATCTCAGTGTAATACTCAAGATGCACCCATTGAGGCTCCCTTTTTTACTGGTTCTTTTTACATTTCCAGTTTTTTTGACGATCGGAGTAGCACAAACTGAAAATATTCCGCCTGTCGCAGACGCCGGTCCCAGTAGATACTTGGGTAACGATCCCTTACCACTCGATGCAAGTGCATCGTTCCATCCGGACGGACCCTACGTGAGCCTAACTTACACATGGCGCCAGGTAAGGGGTCCCCAACTTTACACTGAGAACCTCAAGACCATCTCCCCGACTATCAGCGCAGTTCCTATCGATCCGATCGATGAACCTCAAACCACTCTGCTAACCCATCAATTCCAAATCTGTGAATTTGAACTTATCGTAAACGACGGAACCACCGACAGCCTTCCTTCCAATGTTACCATCACGCTCGTCCCCAACTACCAGGAACAAATACTGGAGCTCAAAAATCCTCCTTTCGATCCTCGAAAACCCACTATCATCGCGTTTTCAGGAGGCAATGGAGTCACGGGAGGAGGGATGAATCTCTCGGGCTTTCCAGAATGGTTCGCAGGCGCCAACGTCTTCAGCAACCCCTACGGCCCGCCCTACGATGGCTATGCTGACTGGATGATCGCCACTTTGTCACGACTCGCACCTGACTACGATCAAATGATTCAAACAGTTGGTTCGAGCACGGGGGGACAACCCGCCGCTGAAATCAGTCGCAAACTCAACGGACTCTACCGGGATGCCAGATATTACGTAAATCACGTTAGTTTTCTGGATAGCTGCTGTCGATACTACCCCAACGATGTTAGTTATCTACACCTCTTCCGGATCCCCAATGAACCGTTTTGGATCGAAAACCATTACGCAACCGCCTCTCCGTGGTTAGCGAATACGCTTAATACACGTTTCCCCCAACATGGAACTCAAAGAGTCTGGTTTAGAGATTCCCCTAACATGGATCTGTGGCCGACCGAAGACATGTTCAATAATGGAGTTTACGCCGGTTACTACGCTTCCGTTGCCGGTCCGGCGGCCAATCTGCAACTGTCAAACACCCCTGCTTTCTATTATTTTCTATGGACCGAAGATGTGGTTGGAATTCGTCATTACGACGAAACAAACTACCCGGGAAAACTGCCCGAACCCATTAGGTTAAGTCCCATCCGAGCGACTGCTGGAACTGATGGGACGACGAACTCTCTTCTGTTCAGTTGCGAACACTCAAGGAACTCGACGCGTTACCAGCTCGTTTTCGGAGCATCGCCAAATCAAATGGAAACAGTAGCCGCCGAAACTACCGAATCAGAGCCTGTGTTTGAAGTGGATAGCATCCCCCACGAACCTACTTGGTGGATGATCAAGGCCTTCGATGCCCATGGCTCGAGCATCCACTCCGACCCTCGTGCGATCAGTCAGACCGCATTCGGCATGCCTGTTCGAAACGCAACTTCTTTTGAGACCTATGCGACTATTCAGGATGCTCTCGATTACTCCCAACCAGGGGACACCATCACAGTGCAACCAGGAAATTACTACGAAAATCTCGTCTTTCCCAGGCATTCTCTGGTTCTCAACTCCTCGGAGCCTACCAATCCTGAGATCGTGGCCGCCACAATCATCTCTTCTCCTACCAAATGGCCCGCTATTACGTTTCCTTCGGTAAATCCTCTTGCGGATCAATCAGATCAACTCTTCCAGCATCACCTCATTGGATTCACCATCACTGGAAATGGAACCGGCATCTACGCTGAAGGAGGCGATCCAACCCTCATCAATAACACGGTGATTGGGAACAAACGCCACGGGATCCATGTCACTGAACCCATCAACATGATTCTTGATGGATGCACAGTGGCTGAAAACCTTGGAGATGGTATCAAAGGAATTTCCGGAGAGACCACATCGAGCAAACTCCAGCTGAGTCACTGCATTGTCGCAGGAAATAGAGAAAACGGGATCATTGGCGGTCAGGTTTTTGGCATCCACTGCACCATCGCTGAAAATGGCAAATCAGGCGTGCACTGTGACCTCCTGCAAATTTCTAATTCCATACTTTACTACAATTCTCGAGACGGACTGAGCGCCAACGTTTCATGCCCTAAAGCCACAGTGCACTTCAGCAATGTGGAAGGAGGAGGATTTGGGGATTCCAATATCGCTTTGCCGCCTTTGTTTGCTCAATCAGGAGCTGACGCTACCGACGATGGGCATACAACCACTCCGCGCTTCGATTATCATTTGCAGTCAACAGCAGGACGTTGGGATCCTTCCTCCGGGCAGTGGATTCGAGATACCTCGCAGAGTCCTTCAATCGATGTAGGTGATCCAGGATCAGCGGTGAACACCGAACCTAAGCCCAACGGAAATCGGCTTAATCAGGGTGTCTACGGGGGTACAAATCAAGCGAGCTTGTCGCTTTAACCCTAAAATTTGTCGATTATTACGTAATTTTGATGGGATCTGTGGTTTAGTCCTTAACATTAGTGGTCGATAAACTAGAGTGGGATGATACCTCTACCCACGAGACAGATTACCTTTTTCGCTTTTTTTCTAGCATCTTTTATTCACGCCGAAGACTCGATTAAGTTTTCAGGTGACGGTTCTCCCATTGTCTCCCATATCTCCATTTCACACCTTGGAGGTTCCACTTCGATCTACGACATCGTGGAAGATCGATGGGGCCGTATCTTTGTCGAGACTAACCAAGGTTTGTATTTTTCATATGGAGGAGAATGGAAAAAAGCGACTTATCATGATTCCTCACTGGCCAATATCATCTTGGATGATCAGGACCGATTGTGG
>JAKSBQ010000168.1 GCA_022361075.1 Opitutales bacterium
ACGAGGACGGGAGAAGTCGATCTTCACCACTATCAACAATGATGGCCACCTTGAGGTTCGTTTCATCATCACTCTCATCACCACCATCAACACTGACGTTTTGATATTACTTTCACCACAACGTCAACACCAACATCGACACACCCACAGCTCTCATCGTTCTCAATAGAGTGTTTTTCTCTCGGCCAGATCGTTGAGAGAGGCTTTTTGACTCCACTCAACACACTCACCAGCCTTTCTATTCGTTTTCCTACACGAATGTATTTTCCGTCCCGCCCACATGACATTGCCTCTCACTGCCCACATGTTCAACACCTTGAGTACGTTTTGATGATTGTTGATCAACACGAAGTTGCTTCATTCTCATCACCATCTCCTTACAGATTGCATTTCATGCAACAGGACTTCGACTGGCCCTCACCCATCATTCCTTTCACCTCATGCACCTCACTCGCTATCTACAACACAGGCAAGTCCCTCATGATCAACAAACTTGTCCAATTCGCACCTTCGGCACAAGATCTCACTCTCTCCACCATCACCATCAACGACCATGTTGTCAGTGCCATCAACGCACTCTCTCAACTCCAATCTCTCCATCTCAACAACGCCACTATCACCAATTTCGAAGGAATCAACTTGCCTCAATTGATGCTGATATCTCTCACCATGACGAAAATCAACCCAAAGAATCTCGACCACCTTCTTGCTGGCACACCATCATTACAAGAGATCTCCTTACGAGGCAAGAAAACCCGCGCCGATCTCAAGGATCTTCGTGAACAACTCGCATCTCATCATCCAGACATCAAAGTGGCATGAAGTGCGTTGTTTATCAACTCAACACATGACTGACATCAGCAAGCAGCAACGATTCTCGATCATCCACAGCCAACAACCATCCAAGCATCTCTCACCACCATCTCCCCATACACGGCATGATTATTGATCATCTTCATGGATAAAGCCGTGTCCTTTAGCCAAGTATTGTAGACATACGAACTACGGAGATCGGAACGATGTATTGTGATTTTGAATCAAGTGGTGGACGAAAAACGCCACTCCCAACTTCCACATCCACTTCCCGCTTGCTGGTGGACAAATAAACACATTTGCACCTAGAGTAAGCGTGTTTTTTATTCTAAACGAACAGCAGCGGTTGTAGAAGTGGGCCAGCATCTCGTGCGTAATGCTGGCCAGCGAAACAATGATTTCTGCGCGACAATCTCCACTACGGCGCCATTTTCGTAGATTG
>JAKSBQ010000402.1 GCA_022361075.1 Opitutales bacterium
TCGAGGTATCTAACCCGAATGGAGTGAACAAAGGGGTGCAAACGATCGAAGTTGATGGTGAAAAAATTTCCGGAAACTGCATTCCATTGCAGAACGGAAAAGCAACCTGTAAAGTGAAAGTATTGATGGGAACCTGACTTCTCTGATCCATTTATAAGCGACCGATGGAACCCCATTCTGTTAACACCCGCGACATATGAGTAATCTTAACCCTTTCAGTTCTTTACTTTCACCCACATTGGCTCAATTGCACTTGGTGGATGTTTCGATCATTTTCGCATACCTCATCGCAGTGGTGATGATTGGAGTGATCATCTCTAAACGAGCGTCCAAGAGTATGGGCGAGTATTATTTGGGAGGAAACTCTCTACCTTGGTACATGTTGGGACTTTCTAATGCTTCAGGGATGTTCGACATCTCCGGAACGATGTGGTTGGTGACCCTGGCATTTGTGTATGGGATGAAGAGTATCTGGATTCCGTGGCTCTGGCCTGTGTTCAACCAGATCATTCTCATGATGTTTCTCTCCGCGTGGTTGAGGCGTTCCAATGTGACGACCGGAGCTCAGTGGATCCAAAATCGTTTTGGAAAAGACACTGGCAGCAAATTATCGCACGGAATCGTGGTGGTTTTCGCGCTGATCAGTGGTCTGGGATTCCTGGCCTACGGTTTCATCGGTCTCGGAAAATTCATGGAAATCTTCATTCCGTGGGAGTGGGTGAACAGTTATCTGAATCTCAATATTGCGCCGGAATACGTTCCTCATTTCTATGGCATTGCTTTCACGTTGTTCGCAGTATTCTACACGGTGCTTGGAGGCATGGTGAGCATCGTGTGGGCGGACATCCTTCAGTATATTATCATGACCCTCGCGACCTTGGTGGTGGCGTTTATCGCATTTACCGCAGTAGGTAATCATGGATTGACCGTTCCCGAAGGTTGGGGGAATCCGTTCTTTGGTTGGAAAATGAATCTGGACTGGTCGGGGGTGATCGCTGAAGTCACGACTAAAGTGAAGGAGGATGGTTACTCTCTTTTCTCGGCAATGTTCATGATGATGCTTTTCAAGGGGGTTCTTGTGAGCCTTGCGGGTCCTGCACCGAACTACGACATGCAGAAAATCCTTTCCACACGTTCACCTTCTGAAGCGTGTAAGATGAGTGGGTTTGTATCGCTGATACTGATGCCGATTCGCTACCTGATGATCGCGGGATTTGCGGCGCTGGGAATCATTTTTTACGATCAATTAGATCTTCAAGTGGCGGGTTCTTTGGATTTTGAGCAGATTCTACCGTCAACGATCCACCAGTTTGTGCCGATGGGCTTACTCGGGCTTTTGCTCGCCGGACTTCTTGCGGCGTTCATATCCACTTTCTCAGGGACGCTCAATGCGGCTCAGGTTTATGTGACCAATGACATTTACCTCAAATACCTCAAGCCAAACGCTTCGCAGGCCAATTTGAAGATCATGAACTACGTCGTTGGTATCGTGATCGTGGTCGTGAGCATTGCGCTAGGTATGCTTGCTAAGAATGTGAACCAGGTGTTGCAGCTGATTGTCTCCGCCCTTTGGGGAGGCTACACGGCAGCCAATGTTTTTAAATGGTATTGGTGGCGATTTAATTCTTATGGCTACTTCTGGGGAATGCTTTCTGGGATGGTTGCAGCTGGATTACCTATGGTGATTCCGGGATTGCTTGGAATGATATTCCCACAAATTGCACCAGATATTCGAATTCTTTATTATTTTCCGGTCATTTTGATTTTCTCTGTAATCGGTTGTTTTATAGCGACTTACGTGACCAAGCCGACGGATATGGAGACTTTGAAAGAGTTCTACAGCAACGTTCGTCCATGGGGATTGTGGGGGCCTGTTTTGAAGGCGGTTTTGACGGATAATCCGGACTTCAAGAAGAACAAAGACTTTGGACTGGATATGTTTAATATTGTAGTCGGAACCATTTGGCAGACGTCATTAGTGGCGTTACCTATGTTCCTCGTTTTTCATTACTTCAAATCTGCAGTTGTTGCGTTGGTTATTGCTGCCATATGTGGAGTTTTGCTGAAGAAAACTTGGTGGGACCGACTATCCAAATTTGACATCTAGTTCGTTGTTAAAAAAAAGGGTTGAAGGAACCGGGAGGGGGGTCTCGGTTCCTTCTTTTTTGTACGGATGTGAAATCTATTCGGTTTTTTTTGATCTTGATGGAAATATCTGCAATCAGTTTCCTTGTAAGTTCATCTTATTATAAGTAACAGCAATCGACTTATCATGCCCACATATCGTTCAAGAACCACTACACACGGCCGCAACATGGCAGGAGCGCGAGCGCTTTGGCGTGCCACTGGGATGGAATCATCCGATTTTGACAAACCCATCATCGCGATTGCTAACTCTTTCACGCAGTTTGTCCCGGGTCACGTGCATCTTAAAGATCTCGGACAATTGGTTGCGGAGGAAATCAAGGCTGCCGGAGGTGTGGGGCGTGAGTTTAACACAATCGCGGTCGATGATGGCATCGCAATGGGGCATGATGGTATGCTTTACTCTCTACCCAGTCGTGAAGTGATCGCAGATGCGGTGGAGTACATGTGCAATGCCCATTGTGCGGATGCGCTGGTGTGTATTTCCAATTGCGATAAGATTACTCCAGGCATGTTGATGGCCGCGATGCGCCTGAATATTCCAGCCATTTTTGTTTCTGGTGGCCCAATGGAGGCAGGCAAGGTCAATATCGATGGCATCATTCACAAGGCTGATTTGGTCGATGCGATGGTAAAGGCTGCTGATGAAAATGTGTCGGATGCAGATGTACAAGCATTTGAGGCTGATGCATGTCCGACTTGTGGTTCGTGTTCCGGGATGTTTACCGCAAATTCCATGAACTGTCTGACTGAGGCTTTGGGTCTGTCACTTCCCGGAAACGGTTCAACATTAGCAACCCACAAAGCCAGAGAAGGTCTATTCAGGGAGGCGGGTCGTCGCATAGTGGATTTGGCAAAACGCTATTATGAGCAGGATGATGAGAGTGTTTTACCGCGAAGTATTGTAACTTTTGAAACCTTCCAAAATGCGATGAGCCTGGATGTTGCTATGGGGGGGTCTACCAATACCGTCCTTCACATCCTTGCCGCAGCTCAGAGTGCCGAAGTTGATTTCACAATGAGTGACATCGATGCCCTTTCGCGAAAAGTCCCTTGTCTCAGTAAAGTGGCTCCAAACTCACCCATTTATCACATGGAAGATGTGCATCGTGCGGGAGGCATTTTCAGATTGTTAGGTGAGCTGGATCGTGGGGGACTGATCCATCGGGATTGTCCGACGGTCCATGCCAGAACGATCGGTGAGGCGATCGACACTTGTGACATTCGTTCTGAAAATTGTAAGCCTGAGTATCGGGAGCTTTTTCATGCTGCTCCGGGGGGCGTTCGAACGACAAAAGCATTTAGCCAGGAATCGAAGTGGGAGACTTTAGATGAAGATCCCAAGTCGGGTTGTATCCGAGACATAAAAAACGCTTATAGTGAAGATGGAGGTCTTGCTGTGCTTTTTGGAAATATTGCTCCCAAAGGCTGTATTGTGAAAACCGCTGGAGTTGATGAGTCAATTTTGAAGTTTTCAGGAAGAGCACGAATCTTCGAAAGTCAGGATGCTGCAGTCAAAAATATCCTTTTGGGACAAATTGAAGCGGGAGACGTGGTTTTGATTCGTTATGAAGGACCTAAAGGCGGACCGGGCATGCAGGAGATGCTCTATCCAACGAGTTATCTGAAGTCCAAGGGATTGGGTAAAGCGTGTGCGCTGATCACGGATGGGCGTTTTTCTGGAGGAACCAGTGGACTATCGATTGGCCATGTGTCCCCGGAGGCGGCTAATGGTGGTGCAATTGGGCTTGTTGAAGAGGGAGACATGATCGACATCGATATTCCTAATCGAGCAGTTTCAGTTCGCATTTCGGACGCTGAGCTTGAGAAGAGGCGACAACAAATGGACGCGAAAAGTGAGGGCGCATGGAAACCCGCGCAACCCAGAGAACGCAGAGTAACGCCTGCACTCAAGGCTTATGCAAAGTTTGTCACCAGTGCTCACACTGGTGCGGTGAGGGATTTGAGCAAGTTAGGTTAATTCTCTTAGCCGTCTTCCACTTGGGAGATGGTTTGAGCTAAGGAGAAGATTGTAAAAGGAGAGTATCCAGGTTAGAAAGGAAGTCCCTTTCTGTTCCTGTTATGAAGAATTTGTTCGTTCCATTACTGGTGATCTCTCTTTTCCTCAGTCAGATTTCTGTTGCTGTTGAAGAGAAGTTGGAAGTTTACGGAGTCGAAATTCCCAAATCCAAAATCCTGGGTGAAACTGAAGTTCAGCTCAATGGTGTCGCGTTGCGAAAAGCTCTTGGGGTGATCAAAGTTTATGTGGGAGCTTTTTATATAGAAAAGCCTTCCAACTCAGTTGAAGAGATTATCGCTTCGAGACAAGTGAAGCATTTTTACCTGTATTATCTTACCGAAAAAGCGACTGGAAAAAAGGTGAGTAGGGGGTTTGTAAAGGCGATTGAGAAGGCAAACTCGAAGGATGACATCGCTTCTCAGCGTGAGAATATCGATCTTTACGCATCTTGGATCAATGTGGACATGAAACCGGGTTCGACTTCAGAGTCTATCTACCACCCGGGAATGGGAATCACCTTGCGAATCAACGGGCAAGAAAAAGGCACAATTGCTGATCCAGGATTCGCTGAGGTTTATTTTCAGTATGTCCTCGGTGACAAAGCGGATGAGAAACTGAAGAATGCTTATCTTGGACTGACTACTGTTGACGCAGATTGAGAAGTATTAATGCTCGTGATGAATCACGACGTTTATGAAAAAGATCCTATCTTTCTTTTTGATTTCTGGAGCTGCCGTATGTTCTTCTGTTATATCTCAGGAGAGCACTTCTCAGTCGATTTCGGTTTTAGTTTATAACGTGGAAAACCTGTTCGACCTTGATGGGAAAGCAATGTTTTCGGACTACCAGCAGGATCCCTCTAAAGCGTATCCCTACAACCCTCAACGCTTTTATACGAAGGTTTCCAATCACGCTGAAGTGATTCGGGCTTTTGACCATGGCAAAGGACCTGATATCGTTGCGATCCAAGAATTTGAGGTCGATTTCACTCCGGATCCGGAATTCAATCTGGTGGCAACTCTTGAGCGATACCAGGATATTTCGTTGAAGACTCTTTTACTCGAAAAATGGGATGAAACAGTGGCGCAATTCCCTGTGGAGTTTTTTTTGATGAAGCGACTGAAAGAGTTGGGATTGGACGACTATCAGTTTCACTCACCCGAATTCAGAACGGACTGGTGGGACCGAGGAATCGCTCATCGTTGTGTGTATTTGAGCCGATTTTCTGCAGTTTCGGAAAACCAGTATCGGATCGATCAAGCTCGAGATATTTTCGAAGTAACCTTTGATGTTTTAGGCCAGCGATTGACTATTTTTAATAATCATTGGAAATCAGGAGCTTCTTCAGCGGATCGGGAACCTACTCGAATCCAAAATGCCAGGACATTACGGGAAGTTTTGGATGATAAACTCAGCGAAGACCGGGAGGCCGATGTGCTGTTGGTAGGAGATTTTAACACTCACCACAATCAGCGCCTCAGGTTGAATGTAGAGGAAACCGCGATCGACGATGTTTTGGGATCACAAAGTAGAGAAGTTGCTTTAGTTGAGGGCGATGCCGATCTCTACAATCTGTGGTATGAGCTTCCCGCAGAGGAGCGTGGCAGCGAAGTATGGAGGGGCGAGTGGGGAACGCTGATGCAAATCATTGCGACTCCTGGTTTGTACGACACTGTTGGACTCCAATATGTAGACCAGTCTTTTGGTATCCACAAAATTGATGGGCTGAATTACGACCCTGAAACAGATCAACCTATCCGCTGGGAACCATTGGGAAAAGGTTCGGGTGCATCGGACCACCTGCCCGTTTTCGCCCGATTTCGTGTTCAGATGGGAGAAGGGAGTTTGAAAGAAATTGAACTAGGTGCTTTGGGCAGAGAAGAGGACAAAGAACACATTCCGATAAAACTGGACTACTCCCTGAACTGGGAAAACGTATCAACCGATCCTCAATCACTGGCGGAAGCTTCCGAGCATGAGCTAAGCCAAAGCATGGGTAAAAGATTCCTCGTCGAAACCAAGATCTCAGGAGGAAGAATTGAATGGGGGGATGATTCGTTTACGATCTATTCTTTCGATCCCGAGATTTTTTCCATTATTCGAGAATGGGAAGAAGGCGAGAACGTGAAGTTTGTAGGTGAGTTTGGTGTTTATCGAGAGCAGCTGCAGTTCCTGATCCATGATCAAAGCTGGATCTATTTGGAAGACCAGCCCTAAGCGAACATCTCTTCTACAGCTTTTTTGTAGATGGACTTCGCCGTTTCCACGCCGTCATCTGCTAATCGTGAGTAGTTTTCGAGCATGATGCCACCATTGATTTCAAGCACGCGAAGATCGTTTCCTGTTTTCACCAAATCGACTGATACGAACCGAGCTCCGATAGCTTTTCTTGCTTTGTTGGCGATTAAGTGGAGTTCTTTTTTCAGAGTTTCGTCGTAAATGGATTTTGGAAAATTTCCTTTTCCGAGATTGTTCTTCCAAAGAATTTTGAGGACTTCATCTGGTTCCGGAACAAAATCCAGTTGTTGAACTGCATCCTCACACGCCTGAAGGTAGATGTTGGGGTGGTTTCCGAAAGTATCAAACAGCAGCTTTTCGTACGAATGAATCCCATCACCTGTTACTGATGGCGACTTTTTCTCGTAGGTGAGAAGGGGCGTATCATCCAGAAGAATTACCCGGTATTCAGCAGATATGGAGCAGAATGGACTCAAACACAGGGCGTTTCCACTTGAGTACATTTGCTGAAAAGCTTCTTCGAGACTTCTCTGATCCGTGATCTTAAGTATGCCATTTCCGCCTGTGCCCTGGTTGTCCTTACACACTAGTTGATGATGGTGAGCTTCTGCGTATTCGATCGCTGTTTGCCAGTTTCCGTGATGGCCCAGATATTCGGTCATACTCGGATGGAGGAACAATTTGTGTTCGATGTGAGGTACTTCGGCTTGTTCAAGACAGTCTGAGGTAGCGCTTTTGTCTTTAGCGATCAATGCAGATGCAGCGGAATTCAGATCAAAGTGATAACCGAAGATGTTTCTCGTCTGTTGTTGGTCCGAAATCCGCAGGATCCAATCGTGTGAGAAGCTTTCAAACCTGAGTTCAAGATCTGTACAGATGCTTCGAACGGTAGATACAATGACGCGATCTTTGTTTGGCGGTTCCATTGCTACGAACTATGGTTCGCCTTCGAAAGGTGTCTAGCGGTATTGATTGATTTCGTCGCGGATCCTCTCCGCGGCGCCACCAGCGGCTTCAGCAAAATCACTTTCTCCACTCGCGTAAATCACACTACGAGAGGAGTTTATGATTAACCCAGCGTGGTCATCCGTCATTCCCGATTGCACAATGGCTTTGATACTTGCTCCTTGAGCTCCGACACCGGGTACTAGGATTGGAATATCTGGAGCAAGTTCACGTACAGTCGCAAGCTCGTCCGGGTAAGTTCCACCGACAACGAGGCATACGTTGTTGTTCAGGTTCCAACGGTTTTGTGAAAGGTACGCGACTTTTTTATAAATTTCTTCTCCATCGTCGGTCAGGATCGATTGAATTTCACCCGAACCGGGATTGGATGTTTTGCAGAGCACTATGATTCCTTTGTCAGCCCGACTGAGGAAGGGTTCCAGCGTATCGCCACCCATGTAGGGGTTTACGGTAACGGCATCGGCTTTGTAGCGGTCAAATGCTTCGATGGCGTACATCTCCGCAGTACTGCCGATGTCCCCGCGTTTAGAATCTAAAATTACCGGGATCTCAGGGTAGGTTGCCCGAATATACTGGAGTGTCATCTCTAGTTGATTCTCCGCACCGAATGCCGAGTAAAAAGCGATCTGTGGCTTGTATGCGCAAACCAAATCATGAGTCGTGTCAATGATTGCTTTGTTGAAGGAGAAGATGGGGTATTTTTCCTCGCGAACCGAGCCGGGAATTTTCTCAAGATCCGTGTCAAGTCCGACGCATAAGAGGGTGTTGTTGGATTTCCACCGGTGATGGAGCTTTTCTGAAAAGTTGATCATTTAGCGGTATTTATAAAGAGCGTAAAGTCCACTTGTAATGGATTCTTTTGGAGGATGCGAATATTTTTTGTCAAAACTGGCATCGATTCTCATTTGTTTTCCAAAATTGCACCACGCGAGTGAGCCATCGTTTTCGTGCGTTGCTGTAGATTTCTTTTCCCTGGATTGGAATGAAGCCGAGCTCGTGAAAAAGATGTGCAATGGCAAAGTTGTCCGAAATGTGTGTGGCAACGAGAGAAGACAATTTAAGATCCTCCTCGGCATATCGGGTGATTCGACTCAGAGTTTCCCTGCCGATACCCTGATGCCAGTAGTCTTTTGCGATCCAGATACCGATCTCGGTTTTATCCTTGAACAACGGGCACTGAAATAGAGAAATCACCCCTGCGAAATCGAAAGTTTCCTTCAGCATGATTGCCCAGTGGTAGCCGTTACCTTCATTGTTCGAAGCGAGGTAATAATCGAACCAATAACGGGCTTGTTTTTCGACAAAAGGATGAGGAACCGTGATGGTCCGCTCCGCAACTGACTTTTTTGAAATCCCTCTAAAGAACCCCTCAAAGTGACTGTCGTTCAGAGGAACGAGTTCAGTTTGGGCGGTGCTTAGCGGTCGAATCACTTTTTGAATTAGAGTCTTGCTGTGCCGGCTTCGATACTGTCGAGAAAGTCCTGGTATGCTCCTTTTAGTCCCTCGTCGAGCCCGATCTTAGGCTCCCAACCGGTAGAGCGGATGAGAGCGTTGTCCATCAGTTTGCGTGGAGTTCCGTCGGGTTTGGAGGTGTCATTGTTAATCTTCCCTTCGTAACCAACGGTGGCTTTAATTTTTTCTGCAAGTTCGCGAATGGTTACGTCAGACCCAAAGCCGATGTTTACCCAGTTCGGTGGATTTTCAAGGGTCAGCAAATGCAGGACACCGTCTGCTAAATCTTCGGTATGGAGAAATTCTCTCAGTGGTGTTCCGGTTCCCCACATGATGACTTCCGGAGCCTTGTTTTCTTTGGCTTCGTGGAATTTGCGAAGAAGAGCAGGGATTACGTGAGAGTTCTCTCCGTGATAGTTATCCCCCGGACCGTAAAGATTGCAGGGCATCGCCGAGTGATAGAGCACTCCATACTGCCGGCGGTAGAACTGACAAAGCTTCAGCCCTGTAATCTTTGCCAAAGCGTAAGCTTCATTAGTGCTCTCAAGAGGGCTGGTGAGAAGGGAATCCTCTTTGATTGGCTGTGGTGCCATTTTCGGATAAATACAAGAGCTTCCGAGATTCAAAAACCTTTCGACGCCGTTTCGCCATGCGGAGTGGACAAGATTGAGATTGATGGCAAGGTTTTCCTGAAGGAACTCAGCAGGGTAAGTGTTATTCGCATGGATTCCCCCGACTTTTGCCGCTGCATTGACTATTGTGTCAGGCTTTTCTGAGGCAATGTAGTCCTCAACCGCTGCGGTATTGGTCACATCAAGTTCAGTTCGCGTGCGCGTGAGGATCTGGACGGCGTCGCCGAACTTCTCGCGGAATGCATTACAGATCGCAGATCCCACCATGCCTCGGTGGCCGGTTACCCATACTTTTTTCATGATGGTTTAAATTGGATTGGAATTTTTTATACCTGATTGGTTCACAAATGTCAGAAGAATTGTTTGTGAGGAAATCATACGGGAGCGTACAAAGATACGTGACCGCAATGATTTACCCAAGCAAACTGCGCTTCTGGCTTTGAGGAGATTTTAAAATCGAATGCTTTCATTGTGTAATATGCTTTGGTGGCTGATCCGTTTATATTCAATTAGTAACCGTTTTAAAATTTCCGATGAACCATTCAGGTTAGGAAAGCATTTCACGTAGGATCTTGTCGACCAATTTTGGGTTCGCTTTTCCTTGGGTGGCTTTCATCACTCCACCCTTGATCGCATTGATCGCTTTTTCCTGTCCCGCTTTGAATTGTTCAACGGCTTTTGGATTGGCATCAATCATGTCGGCACAGATTCCTTCGAGCTCACCGGTGTCTGAAGACTGTTTCAAACCTTTTTCGTCCACGATGACACCTGCGGTCTTACCGGTTTGGATCATTTCAGAGAAGACTTCCTTAGCGATCTGGTTGGAGATCACCGCATCATCCACTAGTTTGATGAGTTCAGCTAAACCTTCAGGAGTGATGGGTAGATCAGACAGTTGTTTTTGATCATCTCCAAAACTCGCTTCTGACAGTTCGCTCAACAGATTGTTGACGAGGATATTCGCGATGCCCTTGGCGTTGTTATGAACTGCCAGGGCAGCCTCAAAGAATTCACAAAGATCGCGGTTTGGGCAAAGTACCGAAGTGACAGTGTAGGGGAGTTTCAAATCCTCCATGTAACGTCGTTGACGATCGAACGGAAGTTCAGGTAGGGCTTCTCCAAGGCTGCTTTTCCACTCTTCAGAAATGCGGATTGGCATCAAGTCCGGGCAAGGGAAGTAGCGGTAATCGTGTGCTTCTTCCTTAGTGCGCATGACATAGGTCATGTTTTGGTCCGCATCCCATCGGCGAGTTTCCTGAGTAATGATTCCCCCAGCTTTTACTTCGTGAATCTGGCGCTTGATCTCGTATTCCAGCCCGTTGCGAACTCCGCTGATGCTGTTGAGATTTTTGAGCTCAACTTTAGTTCCGAGTTTTTCGCTTCCTTTTGGGCGAACTGAGACGTTTGCATCGCACCTCATTTGACCCTTTTCCATGTCACAATCCGACATCCCTGCAAATTGCAGGTTATTGCGAAGTGCGGTCAAAAAGGCGAATGCTTCGTCAGGTGAGAAAATGTCCGGCTCAGTTACGATTTCGATGAGTGGAGCCCCGGCGCGATTGTAGTCCACCAGGCTCATCTCTCCGGTGTGAGTCAGTTTTCCGACATCTTCTTCGAGATGGATTCGGGTAAGCGCGATCTCACGGTGGTCGCCCATGACGTTGCGCGAAGCACTAAGCATCTCGATCTCCACAGCACCGCCTTCGCACAGAGGCTGATCGTATTGGGAGATCTGATAATTCTTCGGCATGTCGGGGTAGAAGTAGTGTTTGCGATCCCACTTGCTGACTTCAGGGATCTTACACCCGAGCATGAGACCGACCTGAATCGTCTTTTCGATGGCCTCTTTGTTGAGCACTGGGAGTGTGCCTGGCATTCCCAAAACAACCGGGTTCGTCAATGTGTTCGGTTCTGCACCATAGTAGTAAGGTGCATCGGTGAACATCTTCGACTTTGTCTTAAGTTGCACGTGGACTTCTAGTCCGATGACTGCTTCGTAATCGCTCATGCTGAAATTCCTTTAGTTGCCGAGTGGAGGGCGTACGAGGTGAGCCTCATTTCCGTTTTCGTAAAGTTTGGCGGCCTGCAGGAGTGACATCTCCTTAAAATGAGGAGCGATCAGTTGAAACCCAATCGGTAGATTCTCTGAAGAAGCTCCGCAAGGGACGGAAAGTCCGGGCAAGCCGGCGAGGTTAGCCGGGATCGTAAAGATGTCGTTCAGATACATGGTCAGTGGATCTTGGATCGACTCATCAATCTTGAATGCCGTGGTGGGCGCTGTTGGAGTGAGAATGAGATCGACGCCGTCTTCGAAGTTTTTGCTGAAATCCTCGCGGATGAGTGTTCGCACCTTTTGCGCCTTAAGGTAGTAGGCGTCGTGATAGCCGCTGCTCAATGCAAACGTTCCTAGAATGATACGGCGTTTGACTTCTTCCCCGAAACCTTCTCCGCGACTTTTGAAGTAAACTTCCATCAAGTCCTTGGCGTCTTTGCTACGATGGGTGTAACGGATCCCGTCGAAACGAGCCAGATTGGATGATGCCTCTGCAGTCGCAATCACGTAGTAGGCCGAAACCGAAAGGTGGCTGTTGGGGAGTGAAATTTCGCGGACTTCGCAACCTTGCTTTTCATAGTAAGCGATTGCCGCTTTCACGGAGCTCAAAACCTCTTCGTCCATCGGGTATTCGAAAAACTCTTTGGGAACTCCGATGACCGGTTTAACCTCACCATTAAGTTCTGACGATCCGCCGGTCACGGTTTCTGGATACGATGAAGAATCCTTCGGATCCAAACCGCTAACCGCAGTCAAAACGTCGGCTAAGTCATCCACTTCGCGAGCCAGAGGTCCGATTTGATCCAAACTGGAGGCAAAGGCCACTAAACCGTATCGCGAGATCCGTCCGTAGGTTGGCTTCAGCCCGTAAACACCGCAAAACGAAGCAGGTTGTCGGATACTTCCACCGGTGTCGCTTCCAAGTGAGACCGGGCAAAATCCAGCTGCTACTGCCGCCGCACTTCCTCCGCTGCTA
Source organism: Opitutales bacterium (assembly GCA_022361075.1). Taxonomy (GTDB): domain Bacteria; phylum Verrucomicrobiota; class Verrucomicrobiia; order Opitutales; family JAFGAQ01; genus JAKSBQ01. Next base: position 12,483 of record JAKSBQ010000402.1, read on the forward strand.
CCGCCAGGAGTGCGCTCCAGATTCCAGGGGTTGCGTGTGGTGCCAAAGTAAGAAGTTTCGTTGGACGAACCCATGGCAAACTCGTCCATGTTGAGTCTGCCGAAGATGACCGCGCCAGCTGCTTTGAGCTTTTCGACCACTGTAGCGTCGTAGGGCGATTCGAAGTTTTCGAGAATGTGGCTACCGCAAGTGAGTTTTTGTCCCTTGATCGCCATATTGTTTTTAAGGGAAATCGGAATGCCGTCTAATGCTCCCAAACTTTCTCCATTTGCTCGGCGTTGGTCAGCGGCTTTGGCTTGCCCGAGTGCGGATTCTTTGTCCAGTCCGAGGTGGGAGTTAATCTCACCGTCGAGAGATTCGATCCTCTGGATCAACTGCTTGACCCATTCTTCAGAACTGACCTCACCTGACTCAAGGGCGGATCTCAACTGACTTGCTGTTTTGTAAATTTCCATGATTCGGTCTGAGGATTATTCGATGACTTTCGGAACCACTACCTGGCCCGCTTGAGAAGCTGGCGCATTTGCGATGGCGACATTCTGTTCGAACACGGCTTGCGGCTCATCCTCTCTCAATACGTCGTAGATCGGATTAGCGTGTGCGGTTGGTTCCACGTGATCCGTATCGACGTCACCAAGCTGCTGAAAATACTCGATGATCTTTCCGAGTTGAGGTTCGAATTGTGCCTTTTCCTCAACCGAAAGGTCGAGCCGAGCGAGTTTGGCGACATAATCGATGTCAAAGTCAGGTGTATTGGCCATGATTTTTAAATATCTGGTTATCTGCGCACTTCGTAGTTGGTGCGTTTTTCGATGCCTTTTTGGATCGCTTCAAAAGCTTGGTTCACTTTGTCGTCTTTCAAGGTTTCGGTTTTGCCGCGGAACGTCAGGTTGAAGGCGAGACTCTTCTTATCTTCATCAAGCCCCTTGCCCTGATAAACATCGAACAGACTGATGGACTCAACCTCGAAAGTTTTGTCCACCGACGATTGCGCGACCTTCTGGAGCGCAGACTGAACCGCCGCGGCTTTTTCGTTTACGTCCACAACGAGGGCAAGATCTTTATACGAAGGCGGGAAGAGACTGAAGTCCTTGTAGTAAGGCTTTTTGCGTTTGCGTTCGGTGACATTTGGATGAATGGCAAGACAACCTGCGTAGACCGTGCCTTTGAGGTTTTGGTTCTTCAAATACTTCAGGTCGAGCATGCCGAGCTCGATCTCAAAACCGCCTTTTTGCAAATTACCTCCGGTGACGAAGTGTCCATCTTGTCCGTAAATGGTGGTCGATTCCATATTCAGTTGATGATCCACCCACTTCAAGCCTGCCAACCCGAGTAAGTCGCTCATGATCGCCTTGGCACGGTAAAAGTCGGTTGCTTCACGCTGCTTCCACTCTTTGAGGTCCGGATCTTCCTGAATGACAAAGGCGAGGCCCAGGCATTCCGTTACGCCACCTTTTCCAGTTTTATAGACGCGGCCCCACTCGAAGAATTTGCCGTTTGAAAGTCCGTGGTTCTGGTTGGTTTTGAGAACCTCAACCAGTCCTGGAATCAGTGACGGACGTAGATGGGTTTGATCGGATGAAATAGGATTAAGCAGACGGAGAGGCCCGAA
>JAKSBQ010000384.1 GCA_022361075.1 Opitutales bacterium
AACGCTATTAATCATTGAACTCCAAAGACACAACATCACATTGAGTCAACCACTCAATAGCATTTTCGATATCGCTAAAAACCTGTAGAGTCGATTGAACATTGTTCTTACTATAGAGCAAACTCAGTGCCACACTCCTGTAATCGTTAACAACAATCGCACTGCGTCTACCTTTGGAAGGAAATACTTTGCTAATTTGTTCTGCTAGAACCGGAATATCTTTGGGTGGAACCGAGATAACAGCCTCTAAAAAATTCATCAACAAATGATGCGTTACTCGAAAATCTCTGTGCCTGGCGATATCTTCCAGAATCTCAAGTAGCCCTGACATATCAACCACACCCTTAACAACGAGACAAATAAAGCCGTCGTTACAATGGATCTTATACTCATATTCAAAACCGCAACTTTTCATAAAAAATGATACCTCCCCTTTGCTTATCTTATTTTGGTCGTGTCCGATTGGTGTATCGATCCGCAATAAAATAACCATTCAAATTTTGTTGGCAACGAAATCACAACTACCGTCAATTCCTCGATTAAATGCCATGTCAAACCCAACAGCAATCAAGTATTCTTCAAACTTCAGCAGACTGATTTTGAGCTTTTTGTAGCTGCTATTTGTAAACGACCAACCATCCTTACATCTCATTTACAATAAATCGGTAACAAACACCCTTCCTCTCCGTAATCTAACGTCAAAGTGTGCGGCTGCTAGCCGCAGAGCGGGTAGTAGTCCACACGACTGCCTTGTTAGAGGTTTTTGTTAAACTGGGATTGAGGTTCATGGTTTACGTGGAGCAGATTCAATAAACTTTTAACGTCTAGCTGGATCAATTCTTTTATCTGAGGAGTGGCTACTTTTATACTTCTACTTTCTTTCAGTGGAGTGGATTGCTTTCTATTTTAATCTTCGTGCGTCCGACACACTAACGTTGGTGCGTCACCCACACTAATGCTAGTGCGCTACTCACACTAATGTTAGTGTGACCTACACACCCGAGTTAGTGTGCCCTACGCACGAGATGATTCATTGTATCTCTAACAAACAGATTAAAATTATACTGTCCTCCGAGTGCACATGAACAAACCTATTCGACACAATTCCCGCTTCGCTCAAATCCCTAAATGTTACGATGAAATAACCTCCGTCTTCCAGATCCTCAAACACACCTTTCAGCAGCTTTTCTATTCTTTCTTAACTCCTCTATAAATGAGATCTATAACGTGCTTCTTGCGTTCCTCTAGAAACTTCGCCTTATCCTCAACCAATCCATCGGCAAAATGAGCCATGATCGGTTCAGCAACGAATGGAAGTACGCAAGATCCTACGACTGAAGTCAGTAGTTGCTCAGGATCCACTTCTTTAATCTCGCCATTCTTGATAGCCGATTTCGCATTTTCTATGAAAATTCGCCAAGGAGCACGGTCTTCAGACTCAACTTCCTTACAAGTTTCCAACCAAATCTGCCCACCATTTAAACTTTCCTGCAGCCAAAGCTGAGGAAGATGTGGATGCTTTTCATAATGACTGAGCATGTTATTGCAAAAGGTATGCAAAGTGGATTCAAATGAATCACCAAGTTTCAAGTCTTCTGACGTTTTTAACATCGACTCCTTAAACGCATACCGAAATACAGCAGCGTACAACTCTTCTTTACGTCTATAATAGTAATGAAGAGATGCTTTGGTGATATTCGCGAGATCTGCAATTTCCTGCGTATTCGCTCCAAATCTTCCTTTTTTTGCAAACACTTGCTGAGCAGCAACAAAAAGCCGTTTTTCGGCATCAGTTTGCTTATGTGTTTTGGAATCAGTCATTTAGAACTTAAGTTTATAGAACAATGCGTAAAGCACAGGGGCAAGCCCAAGTGTTAGAACAGTCGAAATTATCAATCCAAATAAGATCGCAACAGCCATGGGGCTAAACATTGGACCTCCCCCCAACCACAGAGGGATCAAACCGCCTACCGTCGTCGCTGTTGTAAGCATGATAGGACGGAAGCGAAGTTTCGCCGAATTTATAATCGCTTCATGGCGAGACACTCCTTTCTCGTTCATTTCAATCTCAACTCTGTCCAACAAAACGATCGCATTGTTGATAACGATACCAAAGAGAGCAATGACACCTAACAGGGCCATAAAGCCGAATGCGTTCTGAGTGACCAGCAACCCAAGAATAACACCTATCAAACAGAACGGTAGCGTCAAAAGAACAATCAACGGTGGGCGTAGCGCATTAAACTGAGCAATCAGCAGCAACACGATGATCAACAAAGCCCAGGGTTGTTTCGCTCGAATGGCATTTTGTGCTTTGCCAGACATCTCAACATCCCCACCAAACTCATAAGTATATCCCTCTGGCCAATTTTCTTCTGCTTTCAATTTGGATTCGATAATCGCCGCGAGTGAAAATGGAGTTACCGACAATGGTGCATCATGTTGAATATCTGCACGTACGGATATTGTAGGCATCCGATTACGCCTCACTACTTCCGGAGGTTGTATTTCAACACGAAAATCCGCTACATTCTCTATCGGAATAGACTCCCCTCGTTGATTTACAACGGTCAGAAGCTCAAGTGCTTCCAGACCTTCCTCCACTGCTTCATCCGACCTCAAGACAATTGGAATCAAATCGTCATCTTCCCGATAAATATCCAGGATATATCCGGAAAGGTGAGCTTGCATTGCTTCTGATAAATCCATGTGGCTAAGGCCGGATCGCCGCAAAGCTGCTTCGTCGACATCCATAACAATTGTCTCCTGGTGTATTCCCCAACTGTCGTTGATATTGGTTAGCCATGGAGTTTCTGAAAAAACCTTTTTGGTCCTTTCAACTAACTCCTCTACCACCTCCGAGTCTTCACCGGTAATCCTCAATTCAACCGGATAATCCACAGGAGGCCCATTCACCAGTTTCTTACACCTGGCTGTAGCCTCAGGATACTTTGAGCTAACATAATTTCGAATCGAATCGAAAAGTTCGTTCTGAACTTCATAACAAGACGTATTAACTAAAAAATACGCATAGTTCTCTCGAGGCTGTTTTGGGCTGTATCCCAACAAATACCTTGGCGCACTTGTTCCGTTGAATACCGCCCAGTTGATGATGCCATCCTTCTCGTATTTCCATTTAAACTGATTCGAAGAAGCCAGATGATTCTCTGTGAGGAATGCCTCTACATCTCTGGAGATTTCTACTGTCTTGTTCCAATGCGTCCCCTGTGGAAGTTCGATCTCCAACGAAAACGCCGGTTCAGTTTTTTGTGGAAAAAATGATTTTGGAACAAACCGCATTCCTGCAAAGGAAATAAAAAGGAACAAAACCATAGAAAGCACTGTTCCCCACCTGTGGCACAAAAGGAGTTTTAGAAACTTCTCATACGATTGGTTAGATGCGGTAGGTTCAGATATGCTTTTAGTCTTTTTCTTCTTACTCGTACGATAAAATGTCGCGCACATTGCGGGAATCATCGTTTGTGATAGAATCCACGATGTAACAACTGAAATCGTCACCACTTCAAACATCGCAGAAGTGTATTCACTTACCCGAGACTCAGCTATGTAGGTCGGCAGTAACGCTGCAACGGTCGTTCCTGATGCCACGAACAAAGGAAACCTCAACTCCTTGACTGCATCCACAGCCGCTTTGAACGGAGATTTTCCACCATCAATTTGCACCGCAATCGATTCGGAAACAACGATTGCGTTGTCGACCAACAGCCCAAGAGAAAGAATCAGCGCAGCTAATGAAGTTTTGTTGAGGGTTATTCCCATGGCATTCATCACGATAAATGTAATGCACATGGTAAGTGGAATAACCGCTGCAACAAAGACTCCTGTGCGCAACCCAAGCGCTATTACCATCACCCCAAAAACGAGTGTTATACCTTGAAACAAACTACTGACAAATCCATCCAAGTTTTTTCTGACATATTCCGACTGAAAGGCTAAACGATGTAACTCCAGTCCGAGGGGATACTTGTCCTGCATCTTTTGAGCGATCTCCATAATTTTCGGACCGAGCTTTGTGATTCTTCCTTCGGGATGCATCGCGATACCGATCGCAAGAGCTTCCTCTCCCATAAATGAAGCACTGATTTTCTGAGGCTCAGCATACCCCCTCGAAACGGTGGCCAGCTCCTCTAACCTAGCATGGCCACCGTGGGGCAGTGGTATTAGCATCTCCCTGATGTCGTTGATGTTGGTAAACGCCCCTCCGACTACCACATCTATATGCTCTCGCTCGGTGGTCATAAACCCAGCATGGCTCATCTCATTCCTTGAACGAATAAAACCTGCTAGTCCCCTGGGGGTTAATCCGACCGCCGAAAGTTTTGCTTTGTCGTAGGTGACATGAACTCGTTGTTCAGGCATCCCTACAAGCTGCACTTTACCTACGTCCTTAAGCTTAAAAAGTTCATGTTTTATCTCTTCTGCAATTTCTTCGAGCTCGCTGAGAGCATACCCCTCGCCCGTTAACATTAAGACCGTTCCGTAAACGTCACCGAAATCATCATTAATGAACGGACCACTAATTCCCCTTGGAAGATTGGGTGTAACATCGTGAACTTTGCGTCTGATTTCATCCCAATAGTCTCTAAGATTTCTGTATTTTTCATCGATATTGACTTCTACGACCGATACGTTTCGCCGGCTTTTACTCTCGATGTAATCAATCTCCTCGATTTCCTCCAAAATTTCTTCGATCGGGTCGGTTATTAATTGCTCAATCTCTTCAGTGCTCGCCCCCGGATAAAACGTTGTGATGTAGGCTTTTCGAATATTAAAACCTGGATCTTCTGCCCTGGGAAGCGACACGTATGTTTTTACCCCAAACAAACCAGCGAGAATAAGAATCGTGCATAACAGCACTTTGTTATTAAGTGAAAATTTGGTTATATCCATAACTTGATACCCTCCTCAGAGTGTTTGGTCTCATTCACTTCAGCTTAACGACCGCACCATCATGCAGTTTACTGAGCCCTGCCGTAACCAGTTTGTTTCCAGGCAACACACCTTCGAGAATCACGATTCCAATGCTATCCACAGCGCCTATTTCAACCGATACTTTCTCAGCTACCGATTTTCCACCTTTTGATTTGATTCGAAACACATAGTGTCCTTTTGAATCACTACTTAAGGCTTCGGGTGGAACCCGAACGACGTCCTGCTGATCCAGTAAAACACAAGCCTGAGCTGACATTCCGGACCGGATACCTTGATTTCTATTTTTAAACGCAGCCACAACCGGAAAATTGCTCGCAGCAGAAGTCGCGGTGTTCCCCAGTTCAGTGATCTCTGCCTCAAACTCCACACCAGGGAATGCAGAAAGGAGGATCTTGATATTTTGCCCGAGTTCCAATTTGCCAACAAATTGTTCGGCCACACTAAAACGGACTTCCTGGTTCTTATTCGAATCAAAACGAACCACCGGACGCCCCAAATTGACTACCTCTCCAGCTTTTACAAGCGTGTCTGTAATCGTCCCATCAGCCCGGGCAATTAGTTTTGTGTAAGCAAGTTCTCTCTTTCTTAGTGCGACACGTTGAATAGAGGCCTCATAATTTCCTTTAGAGCCACCCATACTTGCCAGGGCTCTGTCGTACTCACTTTGAGATACAACATTTGCATCAAAAAGTTTTTGGGTTCGCTCATACTCTTTTTGGGCATTATCATATCTAGCCTTTGTTGCTTTTTCTGCAGCTTCAGCCTCTTTCAATCTCAATTTAAAATCTTTATCTTCAAGTTCCGCTATGATCGAACCTTGAGAAAAAGAGGAACCAATACCTACGTGTAGACGTTCGATTCTACCTCCAACCTGAAAACTCAAATCTCCAAATTCAGGAGATCTGGTTAGAGCACTGAATCGTTTAGCGCCTTTTTTAGCGGCAAACTCCTCTACCTCTATATAACGCACCAAATGCTCCTTTTGACTGGGAACGATATTGGGTCGCTCTTTCTTACATGAGATTAAAAAGAAAGAAACAGATCCAACGATCATGAAGTATTTTATGAAATTCATGAGCAAATTTACAAATTAGTTTGACCATTTAGTCAAATCATTTTGTAAGTTCTATATGAAATTTATTAAAACCACACAAATAAACAGGGTGATCATACTTCCTTTAGCTTTGGCTTTTCTAAGTAGTTGTGCTGTCGGTCCTGGTTACAAAAAGCCGGATCTACCCTCTGCTCCCACAATAGAATCCATTCAAACGCACTACAAAGATTCAGAAGTTCCGAGGGATTGGTGGTCACTTCTCAATGATCAAACACTAAGTAACCTTATCGACCGAGCATATGCCAACAATCAGAGCCTTGTTGCTGCCCAAGCAAACCTGCTGAAATCAAGATCCTTACACAAAGCAGCGACTGGAAAGCTATATCCGCACTTAGCAGCAGGTGGTTCTATAGTTGCGAACCAATCTAGTTTGAATAGCAATCCGATGCTGGCCGGTTTCCCTGGTTACGACCGCGAAACAACACTTTATCAAGGACAATTTGATGCAAGCTGGGAAATCGACTTATTCGGGCGCAACAAAAGCCTGATGGATGCCGCAGAAGCAGACGTAGAAATTGCAAAAGCGTATTTAGGTGGCGTATTGGTTTCTGTTAGTTCGGAAGTTGCGCAGAGCTACATTGTTTTACGAAATCAACAATTCTTACTCGAAACAACCCACAGAAAACTCGAGATCCTAGACCAACAACTTGCTCTAAAAAGCAAACGACTTGAGTTTGGTAAAATATCAGAACTTGAGTTTTCCAGGTTTGAAGAACAAGTGAGCTTGGCCCATTCAACTCTCCCTTTGGTTGAATCCAGAATGGAAAGCACTCTCAATCGAATCGAAGTGCTTGTTGGGGAATCAGGCTCATGCGAAAATCTACGAAATACACCAGGCATCTATCCGAAAATCCCTGAAAATCTTCCGATTGGAGTCACCTCTGATATTATTTCCAGAAGACCCGACCTGATCATTTCAGAAAAACAACTTGTTCAAGCGTACGCAAACCAACGCGTCGCAACCGCCAACCTATATCCCAGATTCTCGCTATTCGGAAAATTTGGTTCTGCAACCATCGAATCAGGCGATTTTGCGAAAGAAGCGAGTGAGTTCTGGTCAATAGGACCATCTCTATATCTCCCTGTTTTTCAGGGCGGTAGCCTAAAAAACATGCTCGAGGCCAGCGAACACGGTGTTAGCGCGGCAGCAGCCAATTTCAAAGATACTTACTTGAGAGCCATATCGGAAGTTGAAAGTAAGCTGATTGACTATTCGAAATCCTTGAAATCGCTGTCGGAAACCACCAAAGCCAATGAAGCCTCAACACACTCGTATTCACTGGAAGAAACAAAGTTTTCAGAAGGGGCAATCAACCAGGAAACCCTACTGACGGCAGAATTTAAACACCTCGAATCCGAAGAAAAACTCATGCAAACCAAAACCGAAACAATTCTCCGTCTGGTAGCGATGTACAAATCGCTGGGAGG
>JAKSBQ010000296.1 GCA_022361075.1 Opitutales bacterium
AGATGACTTTTTAAAAGCGAATTGAGATGATTAAAAAATCCCTGGTATACATTGCGATATTTGCCGTTTGTTTGGCGATAGGGTTGAAGACGGCAATCGATACCCCTCTTGGAGTCAATACCCTGACCATTGAACTGAATTCTTCGCACGCTGGCAGCACTGAGCTTTTCTACGACGCAGGCGAAGGGTTCCATCCGGATCTGCGGATCCTCAGCGAGTTAAACGAGAAAGAGGTCTTTACTGATTTGGTTTTCTTGTTACCTCAGGTTCCCTTGGTTCATCTACGTTGGGATCCTGTTTATAACGAGGAAGGAGTGGATACGACGGTTAAGTCCATCAAGCTTTCTTTTTACGGGGGAGAGATCGTGGAGGAGCTTACCTTTGAATCGATTGTTCCTGAAAACCACATCAAAACTTTCGAGATTGGAGAGAAGGACTTTAAATTTCGAGTCGACCCTGGATTTTCAGATCCATATTTCATCTTCACCAAGATCCCTGAAACACCGGAAAAACCCTCCCGCTCGTGGGTGGTTTTAAAGGGAATTGCGTTTTCCCTACTCGCGGGATTGTTGATCTCACTGTTTTACCGACTCGTGCTTTGGTATTTTAGAGGATAGTTTCACCAAGCCATTTTGACTCATATGCCCGGGAAAATTCACAAAGTCTCCATCATTGTTCCTGTTTACGAGGAAGAGGAAAACCTTCATGATCTGTTTGAGAAACTGGATTCTGTAATTGCTGACAGCTCCTACCGATGGGAAGTGATTCTGATCAACGATGGTAGTAAGGACCGGAGTGGGGCGATTATTGCCGAAAAATCCGAGCAGAATTCCAACTATGTTGCCGTTCAGTTCAGACGCAATTTTGGGCAGACGGCGGCGATGCAAGCGGGGTTTGATCATGCTTCGGGAGATGTGATGGTGCCGTTGGACGCGGATCTGCAGAACGATCCGTCGGACATCCCGATGTTGCTGGACAAGCTTTCGGAGGGTTTTGATGTCGTTTCGGGTTGGCGCAAAAACCGGAAGGACAAGAAAGTAAAACGAGTTTTGTTGAGCCGAATTGCAAACGCACTTATCTCAAAAATTTCAGGGGTGAAGTTGCACGACTACGGTTGTTCTCTAAAAGCCTATCGAAAATCCGTAATGGAGGAAGTGCGATTGTATGGAGAGATGCATCGTTTTATTCCAATCTACGCTGCTTGGCAGGGCGGTAAAATCACAGAAATGCCAGTGAAGCATTACCCGCGGACGAAGGGCGAATCGAAATACGGCATGGAGCGCATCTTTAAGGTCATACTCGATCTGATTGTCGTAAAGTTCCTTCACGGCTACTCTCAGAAACCGATGTATGTTTTTGGGGGATTCGGGATGTTCTTCATGTCTCTCAGTTTGATTTTTGGAGGATGGGCGATTGCGCTAAAAGTGGCTGGTATTGAGAATTTTTCGAGAACTCCGCTCCCGCTTGCTTGTATGTTTTTTGGCCTTGTGGGTTTTTTTTCCATTCTTTTGGGGCTCCTGGCAGAGATCATTATGCGGACCTACTACGAGTCTCAAAATAAGAAAACCTATCGTGTGGTCCGTAATTCTGAAGTCGGTTAAAACTTGTTGAGCATCCACCCCAACCCAATTCACCATGTCTGAGACTCACCAAAACGCTAACGAAGAAAAGCTAGCAGAACTGTTGGCAAAACTAAACGAGCGAAAAGTCCAAATGGGCAAAATGGATGATGCCCTCAAACGCTTAGTGGCCACCCATCAGACCGCGAGTGAGGAAGTTGAACGGCTCAAACGTGAAGTCGCAACATGGGAAGAGGACACTAAATACCTCTGGCATGAGATTCGAATGCTTCGGCATGGTTACGACTCGGCTCGGGAAATCCTGGCTTTCAAAGAAAAGGAAGTGCTTCATTTGGAGGAGTCCGCTGTTAACGATCATCGACGCTTGGAATACATGGAGCAGGTGATCGCCCGGCAGCAAGCGATCATCTTGAGGCATGAGCAGGAGCATGTTCTTAAACAGCAACATTTTGATGCGCTCCGGCAAACCCGAGGGTGGAAGATTGGCAAGAAGTTTTCGAAAGAGGAATTTGCCGCGCAGGTGGATCTGAGTGTGCTTCCCGAAATTCCTGAAGAAATTGTTCATCCCGAACTAGTGGTTCTTTCTGAGAAAGGAAAGCCACCAGTCATCGATCCATTTGAAGAAAAATACGAGAAGGATCCCGACATCCCTGGCGAGTTCATGGCAGAGCTTGAGGCTCCACGGTCTTTCTCTTCTCCAGCTGTTGGGCAGAAAATCAAATGTTCGGGGTGGTGTTGCGATGAATCCGGGCAACCCGCGGCAAAAATGTGGGCGGTGGTTGGGGAAACCGAGACCCCGATCGCAACAGGAGTAGTACGCCAGGATGTGGCGGATCGGTTTTCGCCCGAAAAAGTGGTAACGTCTACTTGTGGATTCCATGGAGAAGTGTCTACTGGTCCCGGCGAGAATTTTATCGAAATCCATGCTGAATTTGTGGATGGATCTTCAGCGATGTTGTTCAAGCGATTGGTGGTAAACCTTGGGTTTGAGACTACTCCAAAACGTCAGCTCGATGAGGATTACCTGGCTTGGGTGGAATGTTTTGACACCGTAGGCATCCAGGATCGCCAGAAAATGGAGTCGGCGATCAAAAAATTCGAAACGCACCCTCTGATTTCAGTACTTCTACCGGTTTACAACACTGAAGAGAGATGGTTGTGCGAAGCGATTGAATCGGTCAAAGGCCAGACTTATCCAAATTGGGAGTTGTGCATTGCCGACGATGCTTCTCCTCTGCCGCATGTTCGCGAGATTCTTGAAAAATATGCAACGAGCGATGAGCGAATCAAAGTCGTTTACAGAGAGGAGAATGGTCATATCTCTGCGACCACCAACAGCGCACTGGAATTAGCCACAGGAGAATTTTGCGCGCTCCTTGATCATGACGACTCGTTGCCTCCTCACGCTTTTTACTACGTCGCGAAAGAAATTAACGAACATTCGGATGCGGATTTGATATTTTCGGATGAGGACAAAATCGACGCCGACGGAAAACGATTCGACCCTTATTTCAAGTCCGACTGGAATCCAGACCTTTTTCTCTCGCACAACTGTATCTCTCACTTAGGAGTATATCGGACTTCGATTCTTCGTGAAATTGAGGGCTTTAATGAAGACCTGAACGGATCGCAGGACTGGGACATGGCGTTGCGTTTCCTTCTCAAAACCACTCCCGAGCGCATCCGCCATATTCCGAGAGTGTTGTATCATTGGAGATATCTGGACACATCCACTTCCAAGAGTATCGACAGCAAACCCTACGCGATTGATGCTGGACAGAAAGCGATTGAACAGTATCTGGAGGCACGAGGTGTTTCAGCCGAAGTGATGCAAGGAATGTGGTCCGGAGCTTACCGGGTGAAGTATGCGATGAGCAAACAAACCAAAGTATCGATCATAATTCCTTTTAGGGATCAGGCATCGGTGACTGAACGTTGTGTCAGAAGCATCCTGGAGAAGACCGAGTTGAGAAACTTCGAAATCTTGCTAGTTGATAACGAATCGGAAGAGGAGGAGACAAAGGAGTTTATCGAATCTGTTAGCGCCGAAGAGAAGGTGCAGGTGCTGTCCTACCCGCATCCTTTCAATTTTGCGGCGATCAATAATCATGCCGCTACAAAAGCCACTGGTGACGTCGTCTTGTTTCTTAACAACGATGTTGAAGTTGCTGAGAGTAGTTGGTTGAAAGAGTTGGCCTCTCAGGCGATGCGGGATGAGATTGGTGCAGTCGGAG
>JAKSBQ010000371.1 GCA_022361075.1 Opitutales bacterium
ACACGGAATAGAGGCTTTTAAGAAACTAGTCGAGAATCCTCAGAATTCAGTGGATTTTTTAGTGCAAGTGTTTTTCTCAGCTGAGAATAGGGACCCCGGGCATCTTATGAAAGCCTCTCAGGAGTGTTTTGAAATCATCCGTCAAAGCTCATCCAAAATCTTAAAAAACAAAATGATCGAAGATCTTGCTTTAGCGACTCAGCTGGATGCTCGATCGATGCTTCAAGATTTCGAAGACTTTCAAGGTGAGAAAGTTCGAAGAGAGATGTTGAAGCCGACGGAAAAACAAGTAGATCCTGTTCATAGTCAGAAACTTAGCACCATTGAATCTGACTTATTGCGTCTTGCGATACAATATCCTCAGGTGAGGAAGAAGATGCAGGAGTTCGATTTCTCCGGGTTTATCACAGAGAAAAATTCGGAGGCTCGGTTGTTGGATCGAATATGCATTGAGTTGATTGAGAATCCTGGATGGGAACCAGGAAAAGAAGATGAGCATTTGTACGAAAATAACGATGAGCGAAATCAGGTTTATCGATGGTTGGCGGAGGTTACTTCTGATGAAGATGCGGATGCGTTGTATGAGGAGTGTCTGAAACGTTTGCAAATTCGCTATTTTGAGCATCGGAGGGATGAAATTGATCATCAGCTGAATCGCGGCTCACGATCTATGGATACCGAAGAATTTGGTAGACTTGCTGCCGAAAAACAGGATCTTCTTAAGCGCCTCTCATCATTACGAAAATAGGTCACTGAAGAAAAGCTAGATCGCTTGACTTTAGGGCTTAACTGGATTATGCAGGAAGGTTTTTTAATAGGAATAAACACTGATTTCAATTTCTCGTTCAACTAATGGCTCAAACCGACCCAAAATCGAAGAAAGCAACAAAACGTTCGCCTTCTGCCAGTGCAAAATCTAAGTCCGCTACATCAAAGAAAGCTGCTAAGTCTGCGGAGGAAGAAACTCAGCCTACCGCGGATGTATCCGAAATTGAGGAAGTGATCGAAGCTGCAGAATCTGGAAAGTCTGGAAAAAAGAGACGGAGCAGCAAAAAAATGAATGAGAAGGTGAGAGGACTCATTCGTCTTGCGAAAGAGCAGGGACACGTCACTTACCGTGAAATTAACAAGGCCCTCGGGGACCGTGCGAGCAATCCTGAAGAAATCGAGAGCGTGATCACCATTCTCAACAACCTCGAGCTTAAGATTCTGGATACGGGGGAAGTCGAGTCGCTCAAAAAGAAGAAAGAAGATTTAGAGCAGGAAGAGAGTGTCAAAAGCCAGCAAGCGGACATTCTGGACGACCCCGTTCGCATGTATCTTAAGCAGATGGGGCAAGTTCCTTTGCTTAGCCGTGAGGAAGAAGTCGCGATCTCCAAACGCATTGAGCGTGCAGAGCAGCAAGCGCAGAACATTCTGTTTCAGTATGGGATTACTAATCTTTTTCAGATCGAACTCGCGAACAAACTGCTGAAACGCGAAGAACGTTTCGATCAAGTGGTTCTCGACAAGAAAATCGAAAGCCGAGAGCAGTACTTCAAAAGTCTTCCCGAGTGGATTGAAGAGGCGAGTGCGATCCAGGAAAAAATGGATCGAGCGTGGGAAGATTCTCTCAAAAACGACAATCCGACCAATCGCAAACGTTCAAAGACTCGTTATCGTAAGCTTGAGGAGCAATTGCGCCCGATTCACAAGAAGTTTTGCTTCAAACTCAAAATCTTTGAGGAATTCCTTAACAACTTTGATCCCATCGTCCGTCGAATCGAAGAAATTGAGGAGCAACTTAAGCTTGCTGAGCGAGGAATTACCAAAAAACACCAGGCAATCGATGTGACTGAGTTGAATCGTCAACTGGAAGTGATGGAGGAAGGTTACCGCCTGCCTGCGCTTGAGTTGGCATCGGTGGTTAAAAATGTTCGCAAGGGAATGCGCGACGCCCACAACGCCAGGACGGAAATGGTGGAAGCGAATTTGCGCCTGGTCATCAGTATTGCAAAAAAATACACGAATCGTGGTTTGTCTTTCCTTGATTTGATTCAGGAAGGAAACATGGGGCTGATGAAAGCGGTTGAGAAGTTTGAATACCGTCGGGGCTACAAGTTTTCGACGTATGCGACCTGGTGGATTCGCCAGGCGATCACCCGTTCGATTGCGGACCAAGCGAGAACGATTCGTATTCCTGTGCACATGATCGAGACCCTGAATAAGGTGATTCAGGTGCAGAAGATGTTGCTTCAGGAGCTTGGACACGAGCCAACTGCTGAAGAGGTAGCGAACGAGATGCAGATGCCGATCGACAAGGTGCAGACCATCATGAAGATGGCCCAGCAACCGATCAGTCTTCAAAGTCCGGTTGGGGATAGTGACGACACTAATTTTGGCGATTTCATTGAAGATAAGGGAGCTGAAAATCCCTACGACATGACGGCATACAGCATGTTGCGCGAGAAGATCGTGGACGTTCTCGATAGTTTACATGAACGGGAGCGCCGGGTGCTTTCTCTTCGATTTGGTCTAACCGATGGCTACAGCCGAACACTCGAGGAAGTGGGTAAGCAGTTTAAGGTAACCCGTGAGCGTATTCGTCAGATTGAGGCGAAAGCACTTCGCAAAATGCGTCACCCCACTCGTATTCGTCAGCTGCACGGATTCATTGAAGGGGAGCAACAATCCACTCAGAAACCAGTCAAGCTCTCCACGGAAAACTAGGGCGGCAAGCGAAGTTTCCTTCGGAAAATTTCCAAATGAAAGGGATCACCACTTTTTTAGTGACAGTGATCCTTCTTTTTGGATTTGGGTGTGCTTCGACACAAAAACGAGGTCTCGACGGATTGCGCCCAAAAGAACAGAAAACTGTTGGTGAGTTGGACCAGACTCAGGTGATCGGTTATGTAGAATTTTTTGAGGAAGATTCATCTCTTGCTGCCGTGGAGAGGGTAGAAGGAATGCCAATTGAAGCAGGCAGGCCAGTTTCTATACGCAATATGGAAATGAGGATTGTTGCAGAAGGTCACGTAACTGAGGCGATCAACGCTAGGTTTTTTGTGGTGAAGCTCGAAGAGGTGAGCGATAAGATCTCTTCTTTTGATGAGGTCATTGACAGTTTGGAGCTAAGAGCTTCAGAATAATTTGATAAGGGAATTCAAATTTTTGAGATAAGGTGGCACGCAAAAAGAAGAGCAAAATCGAATTTTCATCGTCGGACGATCCTTTAAACGATGCGTTTGCCGGACTCAATTTAGGCGGCCTTGAACTGCCTGCAGCTCCGTCTCCCGTTGAGAAGAAGACGTCAGTGAAGGTCGAACGAAAAGTTTACGGAGGTCGATTGGATGTGAAGCGTGAAAAGACGGGGCGGGGAGGCAAGACCGTTACGGTGATCTATGGCGTGACTCCCATGGATAAAAAGGAAGCAAAAAATCTTCTATTGAGCTTGAAAAAAAAGTTCGCAACCGGAGGAACTCAACACACTGAGAGATTGGAGTTACAAGGAGATGTGCTGGAAACTCTCGTTGATCACTTGGGAGCTTTAGGGTACAAAGCGGTTCGATCCGGAGGATAAAAAAGCACCACTGGTGTGATGCTTTCAGGAAAAGTGAACAAGATCTTCAGCTTTCGGCTTGGGTCTTTTCAGCAGCTTTTGTTTCGTTGGGAACACTCTGCTGAGGTGGGTTGACCTGTTTGGGCTCAGCATTCATTGAAGTGTTGATATCGTTTTCAATGTCTTGCGTCGCTTTTTTGAATTCACGAATGGATTTGCCAAATGAAGCAAATAGGCCTGGGAGTCTTTTGGCTCCGAAGAAGATCAACACCACAAAGAAGATGATGATCAGTTCCATGGGGCCAATGTTTTGGATAAAAGCTAAATTCATAGGTATTTGGAATATTGTGTCCTAATTTTTCAACACCACAAGCTGTAAGTTATGATTTTGCCAGCGGATTCGTCAATAAATGCAATGGATTGAAGGCTTCAGGGCACTTCAAATCGCTCTTGAAATCAGAATCATTAGTTCCCAACATGCTAGAGGCCTGTATGACTGTTCGATCGAAAGATATTCCCCTTACTCCAAGTCCTAATCACAGTAAGACTGATTTGTTGTCCCTTTTGGACTCAAAGCGTTCGGATCTGAAGCGGGATAGAGAGACGATCTTATCGCTGATAGATCAATGTGACAGAGATGGTTCGTCGGTTGATAAGCTTGAGCAGAAGTTGGCGATTCGGGAAGAGGAAATTGGGTTTCTTTGGAACGAAATCGAGAAGCTTAAACATGGCTACCAAACTCAGGAACAGCTCAGAGAATCGAAGGAAAGAGAAATCCAACACCTCAGAGAGTTTATTGGGAAGTGTAAGCTAAATTCAGAGTTGTTACACACTAGTGATCCTGGTCATTTCGATCCTCCGGAGCTAAAGGACTTTCACTCCAAATATAAAGCGAACGAGAGTTTGGTGCGGCATTTTTACGCTGGGCTTGATACTCCAGACTCTCATTTGAACACAGATCCTGCAGAGATGCTTCACGTTGGGGGGTGGTGTTTCGACGAGCGGGGCAGGTCTGCTAAGAGAGTTTGGATACTGGTGGGAGACCGAAAAATCCCGTGCACGGTTGGTTGGAAGCGTTCAGACGTGATGGAAGCGTTTGAGAGCCAGCTAAAGGCGGATTTGCGTTGTGGTTTTAACGTGGAGGTCGCGATCGGAGCGGGACTAAACGCATTGCGTGTCTTTGCAGAGTTTCAAAATGGGGGAGAGGTGTGCATGTTTCGCCGAACCGTGGTACGATTGGGTGACGGTTCGGTTCAGATGGGGCAGTTAGATCAGGATTATGACACCTGGGTGCAGTGGTATGACACGTTTTCGGAAGAAGAGTTGGAAGGGTTTCGTAGCGAATCCAAACAATTTTCGCTAAAACCGAAAATATCAGTAATTTTACCGACGTACAACACAGCGGAACGATGGCTGGTGGAGGCAATTGAATCTGTTCGCAAACAAGTTTATGAGAATTGGGAGCTCTGCATTTCCGATGATGCTTCGCCTGATTTTCACGTTAAGAGCATTCTGGAGCAGTATGCATCGATAGATGAGCGAATCAAAGTCGTTGTTCGGGAGGAAAATGGGCATATCTCGGCGTCGAGTAACAGTGCTCTGGAGTTAGCGAGTGGCGAATTTTGTGCGTTATTGGATCATGATGACCTTTTACCCAAGCATGCGTTGTTTTTTGTCGCGAAGGAGATTAATGATCATCCTGAGGTTAATCTCATTTATTCGGATGAGGACAAGATCGATGAGCAGGGCAAACGTTTCGATCCGTATTTTAAATCGGATTGGAATCGGGAATTGTTTTACTCCCACAACTGTGTTTCCCACCTCGGAGTTTATCGTACCAAATATCTCCGTGAGATTGGCGGATTCAAAGAGGACCTTTATGGATCACAGGATTGGGATCTCGCTCTCAGATTCATCGAGGTAGCTGGAGAAAAAAGCATCAGGCATATCCCAAAGGTGCTCTACCACTGGAGATATCTTGACAGCTCCACCTCAAAATCGATTGAAACCAAGCCTTACGCTGTGGAAGCTGGACGTCGAGCGATTCAACGTTCATTGAGTTCAAGGGGAATTCGAGCCGAGGTGCTTGATGGCATGTGGGTAGGCAGTTTTCGAGTAAAATATCATCTGGAAAGGGCAGCAAAAGCTGCGATTTTGATAGACGCAGATGTTCCGGAGTCGGCATTGGCGGACTGCGTCACTGAGATTCTTCAGAAAACGAAGTACCCGGATTTCGAGATTTGTTTGTTGAGCTCCGGCGGAAGTGGCGATCTGAAATTTAATGATCATCGAGTTCGTTGGATTCAAACTTCTCGAGGCTCCGGTACGGCCTCGAGTTACAACGAAGTTGCGAAGGATCTTGATGCGGAAGTGTTGGTTTTCCTCTCGGGAGATACTCTGATCAGAAATGGGGATTGGCTGGAAGAACTCGTCGGGCAATTACAACAGGCCGACGTAGGTGTCGTAGGCCCTTGGCTTCAGTATGCGGATGGTGTTACTTATTCTGCAGGAATGTTTCTTCACCCGGATAAAGTCGCTGTGGATGCGCATTATTCTCTTCCTGAAAATGATATCGGGCACATGGGAAGGGCTCATTTGATCCAGAGATTTTCGGCTGTTAGCACAAAATGCCTGCTGACTTCCAGGCAGGATTTTCTGAAACTCGGTGGCTTTGAGGATCTGACTCACTTTTGGAACGTGGATTATTGTCTTCGCATGAGGAAAGAGTTGAACAAAGCGTCACTATTTACCCCATACGCGAAATTAGTGTATCGAGAATTTGGCAATCCAGCTTCGGTCTTGGAGGATCCTGAGGAGAGCAATCAGATACTTGAAAAATGGCGAGATTCGCTCCTCAAAGATGACTATTTCAACCCGAA
>JAKSBQ010000085.1 GCA_022361075.1 Opitutales bacterium
AATTTTATGCCTAGTCCCTACATGGGCTTCAATTATCTCCATAACATGTACCCTGGCTGTTTTTCTTTCACCAGGAACCTTGATTTCAAAATGCTTCGGTTCAAGCTTTTCTTTAAGGTGAACCGAATTGGTAGCTCTTTCAGGGTATTCAAAAGTTTGCAGGGGAACTTTTAATTGCTTATTTTCCGAGACAATCTTTCCCTCCACCATAACCTTTTCCACGTCTACGGCAGCAAGATCTTTTATAAAGAGAATGTCTGCATAGCATCCGGGAGAAATTCTTCCCATAAATCTTTCGACATTAAAGCACTGGGCAGTATTGATGGTGACCATTTGAATAGCTGTAATAGGATTAACACCCTCCTGTATGGCCCTCCTCACAACGTGATCCAGGTGCCCCAGCTCAAGCAGGGTATGGGGATGAACATCATCGGACACAAGTACCGCAAAACGCGTATCCAGATTATTTTCAGTGATTGCTTTTACTGTTGCCTTGACGTCATGCCAGGCAGAGCCTTCCCTCATTTTTGCATACATTCCCAGCCGCATTCTGGCTAAAGCATCTTCTTTGGTAGTACTTTCATGGCAGGATGCAATTCCTGTTGCAACATATGCCTGTAACCCTTTATTGATATCAGGTACCGAATAATGACCTGTCATAACTTTGCCGCTTTCTAATGTTGCTTTTAAGATGCCATGTGCATTTTCATCTCCATAAATGACTCCCGGAAAGTTCATCATTTCTCCTAATCCTATAATTCTATCCCATTCCATTGCATCTACAACCTCTTCAGGGCCGAAAGATGCCCCGGCATCCTCAAAACCCGGAGCAGCCGGCACACAGGAAGGCATTGTTGCATAAACTCTCAAGGGAAGCCTTTTTCCTTCCTCAATCATAAGCTTGACACCATCTATACCCAGGACATTAGCAATTTCGTGGGGGTCCATAAAAATAGTCGTAGTTCCACTGGGGAGTACTGCCCGTGCAAATTGTGTTACAGTTACCATGCTGCTCTCCACATGTACGTGGCCATCCATAAACCCGGGAGTCAAGTAATACCCGGAGGCATCTATTATTTTAGTTTCAGCACCTACTGTATGTTCTACATCTCCTACCAACACTATCCTGCCGCATTTAACGGCAATATCCTTTCCCTCTTCAATCTCTCCTGTGTTGACATTTACAATTTTTCCGCCTCTGACCACAGTATCCGCCTTCTCATTTCCCATGGCAGTTGCTGCAAGCAGCCTGGTTACTGCTGCCAGGTGATGACCCTCTGTCTGCTTTTTCTCTTGCATTCAATATCCCTCCTGTTAATAATTTTGATTACCAGTTATACCCATATGCAATAAAAAGACGCTAACCGGCCTGCGTCCTTTCACTTATGATGTCTTCTCCAAGTTCAACTCTAGTTGTGAATTAACAATAATTAACAACCATTGAGAATATGTTAATTCAATAGTACATAAAAAGGGTTATTATTGTCAATAAATGAACATGTTTATCTCTCCTAAAAATCCTGAAAAAAGTAATTTACAATCTTTAACAGTAGCTGGTATAATTAGGCTGATAATGAAATGAATTACAATTCATAAATCATCGATATACTGCTGAGAGCCATTTGCTTACTGATTGAGAAGTCACAAGCTTCTTCATGTTAAGTAAGTATAGCCT
>JAKSBQ010000088.1 GCA_022361075.1 Opitutales bacterium
CCCCTCTTACTTCTTTACCGGTGGGGCTGCTCCCTACATCGAAGAAATCGTAAGGCGCTTCGATCTACAATCTGGTAACTACACGAGACCCCCGACGGTGGTGGAGCTTTTCACCCCTCGCCCCCATCGAGACTACGTCTACCGCTACTTAAGCAGAAGCCGGAACGCCAATGTAGGTTCCCTCCTCGAAAGTCGAAACATCAAAGGCACTCTCATCTTCAGTCCAGTCAACAGTCCTTCAGGTCCGCCACTCGACATTGCAATTCTCACGACCGCACTACTTGTTCAGGCCGAAGAATTTCCTCGGGGGCTGGCTTCAGAGATCTCCCGAATGTCCGATGCCGCGATGGATAACGCCCCCGGTTCACTTGAACGTCTTGAAAGCTTCCATCTCGCAATTCTTACTCTGGCCAAACGATTCCAATGGGTCTCCCTCGCAGAACTCACGCGCAAATTCCAAAGTATCGACAGTATTCTGCAGACAGCTGCGATGTTTAGGGATTTTCCTGAAGACAAATCCCTCATCTTCTCAGCTGTCATTCTGAGTGAAAAGCCGGACACTATTTTTGAGTTTGTGGAACTTTACCGAGAGGAAGCCTTGGTCGATCTCAACGAGGCCATTCAACACGGTAGGGGATCAATCGAGCTTCTTCTGGAACGAATGTCACCCATCTACCGACCCACGGCCTGGAACCGTTCTTTTGACTCGTTGCAGAACCTGATTTTAAAAACTCCACTCTACCCTATTACCATTTCTCATCCTCGATTGGCAGGCATTCTCAAACTCCTTTCCTTAGTAAGCGCAGGACTCTGCTTTGTCATCATTTTGCGTATGATTTGCTCCGGGAAACAACCGAGCTATCGTAGCTGGCTTGCCTCCGTTCTGGCTAACGCTGGTAATCTTTCACTCTCACTTGCATTCGCAATCTGCGTGTGGTTGGCACTCGAACCCGAGTTTTTGAAGCAAAATCACGCTTCTCCGCCACCGCCCATGAATATTCAGTTTGCCGCTGCAAACCCTTTTGAAAATCTAAAATCAGATATCATGAACCAAATGGAAATCGACCAGGTAACCCTACTGATCCTAGGACTCTTCTTTATCTTTCAGGTCGCGATCTATGCCTACGCGAGGGTAAGACTTCACGAAATCAAAAAGATCGAAGCCACACCTGCGACCAAGCTCAAATTGATTGAAAACGAAGACAATCTCTTCGACAGCGGGCTTTATGTAGGGCTTGGAGGCACCGTTTCATCACTCATCATGCTGGCGCTCAGTATCGTCGAAGCCAGCCTGATGGCAGCCTACGCTTCCACCTTATTCGGTATCATTTTCGTAGCGGTGTTGAAAATCTTCAACGTTCGCCCCTATCGCAACCAGTTGATTCTTCAGATGGAAGAGGAAGGAAAAAAACCTGAACCTCCGCAGCGCGAACTCAAACTAAAGTAAATGCGCCATGAATCGTAGTCTTTTACTCGTTGTCTGTGATTTTCTTTTGCTGAGTTTGCTAGCGCTCGCAAGCTTCGATGCACCCGTTGACACTTCTGAAAACAATCCAGAGGAAGAAGGCGTCGCGATCTCTCCTGAGGCTGAGCTTGTGGACGTGCTCAAGCTCACTTTGAATGAGGAACGCGATGAACAGCTCAGACTTCAACAGGAGTTGGAAAAAGCCAGCCAGGTCATCAACGAAAAGGACTCGGAGATCCAGAACTCTGAACAACAACTCAGCGAAACCGAAAAAAGGCTCGCTGCTGAGCAAAAGGCGAAAGATGAATTGCTTGCCCAAAGGGAAATGCTCCAGCAGGAAAAAGGTGACCTCGCGAAAGATTTAATCCGTATTCGCGAAGAAAAAATCCTGGAGCGGGAACGACTCCGCCAGGCCCAACTCGAAATCGAAGAAAAGGAAGAAGCTCTCGAGGAAACCCTTCAGACCGTCACCAAAATTGAGGAGGAGAAAAAGAAGCTCGAACAAGAGAAACAAGAGGTGATCACCGAACTGAAAGTCGCCCAAACCAAGCACGAACTCGTTAGCCAGCAGCTCGTCAATACTCAGCTTGAGGTCGAACTCGAAAGACAACAGAGACATGAAGCTGAAAAGCGTGCAGAAAACCTGACGGAAGGGGTTAAGGTGTTGGCCGGAACATCCGTAGAAATCAAGGAGGAGATCAAACAACTCCAGCCGAAGACACCCAACGCTCTGTTTACCGAATACAAACGCAATCGCATTACGGTTCGTTTTGAGACACGCTATCCCGGCCTTTTCAGTAGTCGGAACAAGACCTATGAGGCTCAAACGATCCTCGTGTCAGACACCCGACAAACCTATGCCGTGC
>JAKSBQ010000223.1 GCA_022361075.1 Opitutales bacterium
GGTTTCAGGTGATATTACCTCAGCCGGCATTGAGTGCCTAATGGGTTGCGCTGGAGATCTTTTGCCCACGCCACTCAAAATCCACCGGCCACAGTTTTTGACTATCCCGATCATAGCCCTGCCATACCTCGGCGTAACTTATCCGCAGCGCCGGGTGCTGACAATCCGCGGCAATATCCACCAGCGGCAACAGCACAAACGCATTTTTAGTGATTTCATCGCGGGGCAACAGCACACCGTCGATCTCCCCAACGCTGTCATTGTAGGTCAGAATATCGATATCCAGCGTTCGCGGGCCGAATTTCGGACCGTCGCGACGGCGGCCGTTAGCGTGCTCAATCTGCCGCAGCGCCGCCGACAGTTCAGCCACCGACAACGGACAGTGAAAACCCACCACCAAATTCAAAAAGTTATCGCCCGCAAAACCCACCGCCTCACTTTCGTAAACCGGCGATATCAGCAACTCGCCAAACCGGGCACTCAGCGCATCCAGCGACGACGCTATATGCCGATAGCGGTCGATATTACTGCCAATGCTGACATAAACCCAGGCCACAGACTTTCCCCCCAAGACCCTTTCACTGACACTGTTATCCACGTATCACGCCTTTTCACCGCGCTCAATAATCACCCCGACATCCTGAGAGCCGCGCACGGCCCCTGGTTTACTAAGACGCAGTCTGAGCCAGGGCACACAAAACTCATTGAGCACAATATCGGCGCAGCGCTCCGCCATCGTTTCCACTAACAAAAACTCACTGTTACCGACAAACGCGATGAGCCGCTTGGCAACCGCCTTATAGTTCAGCGTATCGTCAATATTATCGGTAGCGGCGGCACGGCGAATATCATGGGCCATTTCCAGATCGAGGCTAACGGTCTGTTTGATTTCCCGTTCCCAGTCGTAAATACCAATAACGGTTTCAATCTTTAAATCCCGAATATACACAATATCCATGCAGTCACTTCCCCATCGCGGATAACGGTTAATGCCCATAGCGGATAACAATTAAATGCCAATTACTGATAAAAGTTAATAATGGCCGGTCAGGCTTAAGGGCTATCTGCTTACGTCAACACCGAACGGCCGGATCAGCACAACGCCGGCAGTTGCTCCATCGGCCAGCGCGGGCGGGTTTTGATCGCCAGCGCATCCCGTTGCCCGGCCATTAAACGCTGGCAGCCGGCGTAGGCGATCATAGCGCCGTTGTCCGTGCAGTACTGCGGGCGGGCGTAAAACACTGACGCGGCAATTTTGGCCAATGCCGACTCGAGACTGGTGCGCAATTGCTGATTGGCACTGACCCCCCCGGCGATGATCAGCCGGCTCAGCGATTGCTGCTGCAGCGCCCGCCGACATTTAATGACCAGGGTGTCCACCACCGCCAGTTGAAAGGCGCAGGCAATATCGGCGCGGGTCTGGTCGTCGATATGCCCATCGGCGTCGCTGTGCGCCTGCACCGTATTTAATGTAAAGGTTTTCAAGCCACTGAAACTGAAATCCAGCCCCGGATGTTTGACCATCGGCCGCGGAAAAGTAAAGCGCTCTGCACGTCCCCGCTCCGCCAGCTTGGCCACATGGGGACCGCCGGGATAGGGCAGCCCGAGCATTTTTGCCGTTTTATCAAAGGCCTCACCGGCGGCATCGTCAATGCTTTCACCCAGGCGCTGGTACTGGCCGATATCCTGCACTGCTATTAAAAGTGTATGTCCTCCCGATACCAGCAGGGCTAAAAACGGAAACTCCGGTGAGGATTCTTCCAGCATCGGGGCCAGCAGATGCCCTTCCATGTGATGCACGGGTATTGCCGGTATCGATAAGGCCCAGGCCAGGCTGCGAGCATAGGCCGCGCCGGTTAACAA
>JAKSBQ010000105.1 GCA_022361075.1 Opitutales bacterium
CGATCAGCGCGAAAGACGTCCGGCGAATGGAAGGAAATTTATCTCGGGAACGAATACGTCGTGTACGCGTTTGGTTTCAAACCCGGCTTCCCTTACATGGGAGAAATAGATGAAGCAATTGCGAGCTCGCGGCATGCGGAACCGAGACAAATGGTTCCCCAGGGAAGTGTAGGCATCGCAGATCGGCAGACGGGTGTGTATCCAGACGACTCTCCTGGTGGATGGAATATTATTGGTAATTGCCCCCTGAAAATGTGGGAGGTTGAGAAAATTCCTTCATCACTCCTCCAGGCCGGCGATTGTGTGAAGTGGGTTGAGATCGATCTGGACGTGCACCGTGAGATCACCGAACGAGGAATGGAATACTGGAAGGATTGGTTCAGAAAAGAAGGAATCGAATCATGTTGAGCGTTCTGAAATCGGGTCCATTTGTGAGTTTGCAGTCCTGGGGGGAGTTCGGGAGGATGTCTGAAGGCGTTACCCGTGGCGGAGCGACGGACGAACATGCTTACGGATGGGGCAATCATCTTCTACGCAACTCTTTCAATGTGCTTGCTTTGGAGATCACGATGGGAGGCTTTGAAGGAGTTTTTGATATTGATACCGAGATCGTAGTGACGGGTGCAGAGATGGGTTTCAAAATCAACGGCAGCCCATGCCGCAATTGGAAAGTTTACCAGGCGATGGCTGGTGACCGGATCGAATTGGGTGCCTCAGCGAAAGGTTTGAGATCTTATTTGTCGGTCAGTGGTGGTTTTGACGGAGAACCGGGTCGCTCAGTTGTAAAAGGGGAAAAGCTGAGTGTTCGCTCGGAGCAGGCAACTTCTTGGGAGTCGGCTGTCGGACGGTTGACTCCTTTCGAATTTGTCCCCGAATACCGATCACCAGTGATCTTAAAGCTCCTGCCATCTAACACCGTTAAATCTGATGTTGGGGCGAGACAGGCGGTTTTAGATGATTGGAAGTTTAAGGTATCTTCCAAACTTAGTAGAATGGGTTGTTTTTTAGAGGGTTCTACAATTTGCCTGCCTGTTCAGGGAATTCTTTCGGAGGGTGTATCACGAGGGACGGTTCAAGTGCTCCCCAGTGGTCAGGCTGTGGTGTTACTTAACGAGCATCAGACGATTGGAGGATACCCGAAGATCGGTTGTCTCACTCACAGGTCGTGCAATCGCCTGGCGCAATGCCAACCGGGGGATGAGGTATCCTTCGAGTTCACAACAGTTGCCGAAGCGCAGCGAGAACGGAGGGAGTTTTTGAGGTTTTTTGGAGTTAAGCAAGAATCATTACCGAGCGGGTGATACTGAGATTTTGTATTGCTTAAAAATGGATTGAAAGGGTGCAAGATCGATCTTTGATCCGATCTTCAGGTTATTTTCCTTGAACCAACCTCGGTTCATTTCGAGCGCAAATTGAATCTCTGAACTGACGGAACGGACACTGTTAAGGTTGTGAGGAAAGAGCGGGTGGATCTCGCGGATAGTCCCAGATGTGTCGATGTAGGCAATATCGAGCGGGATGTAGGTGTTTTTCATCCAGAAGCTTTGCTCGTCGGGCTTTTCGAATATGAACAGCATTCCTTGGTGTTCTGGCATGGATTTCCGATGCATCAAACCCTTCGCTTTCTGAGGTCGCGTGACTGCGATCTCCAGTTGGAGAGGAACTTCATCAATCGTGGTACGAACTAGGTCGCCCGGTTTCCAAGTGGGTAGATACTGTTCGGAGGTGCATCCGCTGAAGCCAAGACCGAGTAACAAACCAAGGGTTGCAAGTAGTTTTGGAATGGCGAGGCGAATGCATTGACTCATGTTGCCCAACATAGCACTATTGCCAGTCAGGAAAAGCATGAACTCAACGACTTCTAAAGAAATCCCCTATCTCGCTCACGCCAATCCGGAAATTGATGCAGACATCTTCTATATGACTGGATTGATGGCTCCCGATCCTTACACCGCACTGAAGATCGGAGACGATTTAGTCTTGGCGGTCAGTCCATTGGAGTATGGAAGGGCGGTAAATGAGTCCAAGGCGACCCGGATCGTTGACACCCAGTCACTGATGAATGCTGCTAAAGAATTTAAGGCTCAGGGTGCTTCACAAGCGGGAGCGCAGGTATTGGTGATGCTTCGCGATCTCGAAGTTGATAAAGTTGAGGTACCGCAGGACTTTCCACTGCAGATCGCAAGGGATCTGGAGAAGTTTTCAGTCAAAGTAGAGACGTATGAGCATAGAATGTTACAGGAGCGTCTGATCAAAGATGATGCCGAGGTTGATCAAGTAAGGGAATCCATTGCGATCACTCAGAAGAGCCTCACTCTGGTCGAAACGATTCTAGGAGAAGCGTCTATTGAAAACCAAATGCTCAAGTGGCAGGGGGAATGGTTGACATCAGAACGGGTTCATCGGGAGATCGAGCATCTGTGTCTGGACTTTGATGCGGAGGCAAAGCATCCGATCGTAGCGGGTGGAGATCAAGCCTGTGATCCCCACGAGAGAGGGCATGGAGTGCTGTATGCCGACCAGATGATCATTGTCGATATATTCCCACGCTCGAAGAAGCATCACTACTGGGGTGACCTCACCCGTACTTTTATCAAGGGCAAGCCGACGGATGAACAGAAAAAGCTCTACCAAACGGTTTACGATGTGCAGCAGCAGGCGATCTCAAGGATTTGTGAAAGAGCAGATTCGTGTAAAATTCACCAAGAGGTTGAGATGGCTTTTGAAAAACAGGGTTACCGAACTGAGAAAATCGGTGGTGGCTATCAGGGATTTTTCCACGGAACAGGCCATGGCTTTGGCCTTGATATTCACGAACCTCCTCGACTGGGGAAAATTCAACCGGTTGAACTCAAGGAAGGTATGCTCGTGACGGTTGAGCCTGGGCTTTATTATCCGGATCCGGGTCCTGGCGGCTGTCGGATCGAAGACGATGTTTTGGTGAAGCGTGGAGGTTGTGAAGTGCTCTCTGATTTTCATTACAACTGGATCATTGAGTAAAACGAATGTATCAGGACATCAAGGTCGTTGCACTCGATGCGGATGATACGTTATGGGTGAATGAGCCCCTGTTTCATGAGGCTCAGTATCGGTTTGGCGAGATCGTGTCGGAGTGGATTGCTGTTGAGGATGTGATGGATGAACACTATCGGACGGAAGTACAAAACATTCCGGTATTTGGTTATGGAATCAAAGGGTTTACGCTCTCGCTTATTGAAACTGCGTTGCGGGTGAGTGATCGTAAGGTGTCAGCCGAGCAAATTGTCCAAATCATTCAGATTGGACGGGATCTTATCCATCATCCGGTGGAGTTGATTGACGGTGTGCAGGAGACATTGGACAGTTTGAGTGAATCATATCGGTTGATCCTTGCAACAAAAGGGGATTTACTGGACCAGGAGCGAAAGTTGGAACGATCTGGCCTCAGTTCGTATTTTCATCATGTCGAGGTGATGAGTGATAAATCGGAATCATCATACCGGAAACTACTCAAGCATCTGGATATCGCAGCTGAGCAGTTTCTTATGATCGGTAACTCGGTGCGTTCCGATATTGATCCGGTGCTTAGGGTTGGAGGATACGCAATTCATGTGCCTTTCGAGGTCGAATGGATGCATGAGAGAGTGGAGGATTTTGATGAAAGTCATTCAAATTTTCGGAGGGTTCAAAAGTTGAGCGAAGTTTGCGAGTTTCTGGATTGTTGATAGTCGTTAGGGGGTATGAGTTTTAGTTGCCCGATTGTCATTCTATTCGTCAACAAGCCGAAGTTGACCACTCGATGCATCCAATCGGTGGTGGATGCCGGTTATCCGCTGGATCGAATTCGCCTGATAGACAATGGGTCAAACGAATATTCAAGAGGACTGGTATTGAGGAAATATCCGAATATCAAAGATTATCGTTTGGACGAAAATAAGGGGTATTCGGGTGGATTCAATTTCGGCCTGAGATCAGTGTTTGCAGAAGGGTTTGATTCAGCTTTTTTCCTTACTAACGACACCGAGTTAACCGATGGTGCGGTAGAAACATGTGGAGAATCAGCCAAAAGTCTTGAGGCAGGAATATTGACCCCCGGCATCTATCTCAGGAATCATACTGATGAACTCGATTCGTTCGGTGGTTTTTTTGATAAGGACACGGCTTCACTAGGACATCATAAAACACTGGATCGCCCCTCGCTACTGGGAGAGCTTGAGTATGTGCCCGGCACGGCACTTTGGATCTCACGTGATGCGTTTGAGAATATTGGCGGAACGGATGTGAGCTACCACACCTATTGGGAGGATGTGGATCTCTCGTTTCGGGCAAGAGCGGCCGGTATTCGCCTCGGAAGATGTGGAGATGCGAAAGTCCTGCACGGAGTGGGCGAGACCTGTCACAAAAAGCCGCTTTATACCGCATTCTATTTCCAGAGAAACCGTATTCGCTTCATCAAGAAGCATTTTGATGAGGAGTATTGGAGGATTGCAAAAGACAAGATTGAGGCAGAGCTTCGTGAGCTGGAAATGCGCTGGGAAGAGAGTGGGGACGAGAAGCGACTCGGGTATTTGCACCTAATCAGAACGGAGGAATTAAACGAGAATTAGTTGCTTATTTTGGTGACTTGTACGGTGTAGTGCGACGACTTTAGATCTTCTTCTGAATAGTCGCTAAACGCGTTGTCGATTTTACTTGGTAAATGAACGTCCTTTCTAATCTCATGAGGGTATTCTTTTATTTCAAATCCATCTAGGGTATGGAATATTCTTTTCCAGTCACTGATCCGGAGTCTATTTCCTCTAATGTCGAAATCGTTTTCTCGGTAGTCTGATTGAGCAGAAAGAAACGCGAATGGGTTGTTTTGCATGTCTCGATGATCTTCCAAGTGAATGTAATGATACATCACACCACCTTCATCAAGCTTGTCTGCGAGCGCTTTGGTGATCGGCTGAGCCTCTTGGGGAGGAACATGCTCTAAAGTAGAAGAAGAGAGAATCATATCATATTTATTTTGGGATTTGTCTCTGAGAACATCGTAGGGAGCGAGATAACGAATTCCCAGATTCTCCCACCAGTTACTGGTGTTTGTTCGAACTGAAGACATCAGGTTTCGATACCAATTTGCTGTCCACTCTTTGCCATAGAACTGGGTTGCGTAGCCAAGTGCGTTTTCCCAGTTATGCTCTAATACATAATCCTTTAGGACTCTTTTTCTTAGAATAGAGTAGTAATCGACCGCATCGATCGATCGAGCTTTGAAAAGTGAATAAATAAGGGGTTCCGCCATCAGAAACCCAGCTCCATACTCCATGACTCTCGCTCCGTCCAATCCATCTTTTCTAATCTCCCTCAATCGCCCGAAGCAGAACCTCGAAAGAGTGTCCGGATTTTTCCTTCCAAATGCTAGTTTTTTGGCTCTTAAATCATCCAGAATTCCTCCTCCGTGCCCGGCGGTATTTA
This sequence comes from Opitutales bacterium, assembly GCA_022361075.1. Taxonomy (GTDB): domain Bacteria; phylum Verrucomicrobiota; class Verrucomicrobiia; order Opitutales; family JAFGAQ01; genus JAKSBQ01. The sequence goes on from JAKSBQ010000105.1 coordinate 5,440, forward strand.
GGGCCATTTTTAACTTTTCCTTAAAATATGATTTGGTTTTGGAGATTAACATCAGTTGCGGAATTTATCCAAAATGAGTGGTATTCTATAGTTCTAGGTTTGTCAGGGTTCGATTAATTAGACTCTCTCGTATACAAGAGTCACAAATTTAGTTATCAATCCTAAAACGAAAAGGTCGGCTGACCTGTGACAATCAACCGACCTTGGAGATACTTACAGACCCAAAATCTGCAGGTTCTCGACCCAGAAATTATTCCCTCATCTTTTGAGCACGCTCTGCTATTTCGTCCTTTAGCGCTAACCACTCCTTTTTCCTTTTTTCCGGATCATCCATTTTTTTGAGCTCGGACATTTTATCCTTCATTCGTTTCACGAATTTTACGTCTGTGGCATTGGTAGATTTTACAATCTTTTCCCAGCCTGGAATATCCGGAGTTGCTTTGAACACCAGTGGTGCCTTGACTCTGACCTTAACGGGTTCGCCTTCAATCAATCCTGGGGAGAATTGCCATTGAAGGATGGATTCGATCGCAGGTGCGATGAAGGCTGTATGTTTTGGCAGAGGGTCAATTGCTTTCGTGTTACTGACCGTTCCGTCTGCTCCTACAACAAACTCAACGATAACCTTTCCGTTTACTTTATTCTTTTTGAGTTCTTTCGGATACTTTGGTGGCACCTGTTTGGTCGGTTTTGGTTTAACATCCACTTCTTTGATTTCGTAGATTTTTTCTTTTTGTGGCGCTTCAGATGCTGCCAGGAGAGTGACTGACCCGGATATCAGTATCACTGCGGATGCGAGGATAGCTAGTGATTTCATAATCGTATGATTTCCTTTTTGGTAATGGATTACATTAGATACACGGGTCTTCAGAGAGGTCTCGGACAGTGCGACTGAGCAGAAATACCCTCTCACGTGGGAATACTGGGCAGCTTTGAGCAAGCAGTTGGCATAATCACCAGAAGCTTTCTCTGACTGCAGCACACATTCATCACAGGCTTTTTCTGTTGCGATCAACAGTTCGTTCCTGAGTATCCACGCGATGGGGTTGAACCACATGAATGTGGTGATGGCGTCTGTAATGAGATGCCATACGTTATCCCGACGGATCTTGTGTGCGATCTCATGTTTGAGAGCAGCGATCAGTTCATTGTCGTTGAGCACCTCCAAAAACTCATGTTTGGCGATGATTCTGGGTCGAAATATTCCATAGAGTCCGATCACGGGTCCATTGTTGCTGAGATGGCCTTGAACGGAGTATAAAGGTTCTCCCATTTGATTGAGTGCGAGGGACAGCAGGGACTTTTCTCTGTTTGAAAATGGCTGGAGTCCGGATCGGAGTAGCGACGAGAAGCGAAAAACGGTGAGCAAGCTTCTTAGGGCCAGAATGAATATCCCAAAGAGCCAAACAATGCTTAAATAGGCTGCCGCGGAGGTAGCAGGTGCAGTGTGGGTGACTATCTCGATCGGTTCTGAAAAAGTAACAACGAACGGGGCGAGTGTCTCGTTGGGTTGAATCTGGATTAAGGATGCAAGCCATACCGTTGGGAAGATTAGTTTGAGAATAGCGATTCGGTAGATCCAACTGCGCATGACGGAGTTTCGCTTAGTGAGGCGCTGCGCAAGAAAGATGAAAAGCAGACACCAGATCGTAGATTCGATTAGGTGGAGAATAATGGCTTCTAGGAGATCGTTCATGGCAGTTAATCTTTGGTGTTTTCTTTTGCTTCGATCATCTCGCGAATGTCATCCAGCTCCTCTTTAGTGATTTGTTCACTCTCTACCAGATGAGAAAGTATAGGGTTGGTTCCACCTCCGAAAAGAGCGACGATTTCATCGACCATTCGGCTAAGTATTTTTTTGCGCTCTACAGAGGCACGAAAAAGCCAAGCTTTCCCAATCTTTTGGGTTTTTTCGATAGCTCCTTTTTTCTCCAGGCGTCCGGCGATGGTTTGCACGGTGGAGTATCCGGGATCATCTTTAGAGTTTTCGAGATGAGTTGCGGCATCCCGGATGGTGATCTCGTCATTTTCCCAAAACGGCCTCATCACCAGTAGCTCCAGTTTGGACAGTTTTACGCTTTCTTTTTTCATTTTTAAAATTCTACTTTTTCATTTATTCGTAACCTTGAGCTTTGGTCAGCCAGTGCATGAGATTGAGAATAAATTGTTCATTTTGGCTGGCTTGAGGGGCGTTCATCCCGATGGGAAGCTTGTGGGGTCCGACCACCTGCGCAGTGAACATCGCAGCTTCGCCAAACACGGCTATTCTGCCTTTGCCGTAATCCATGATCGCACCTTGGCACCAACCTTTGATCGATATTTTTTTTGCATCTGCTAAAGCTCCTGCTCTGGCGGTCTCGTGTGAGAAGGCGTCTCTTTTGAAAACGAGGACGGGTTGTGCGCCTTCGGGAGCCTGGAACGCAGAGCCGGTGAATGTCGTTACTTTCGTAATTTTCTCGTGTTCAGCTCTACCGTTTACGATTTTACATTCCATCAGGCCATCAGTTGGAGTAAAAGTATCTGAAGGCCCTCGTTTTCTATCTTTGAAAAACGCATATCCGTTGCTGAAAGAAAAACCAAAAGATTCAGCTAAGTCCGATGCAGCTCCAGGGAAAGGCATATGGTCGGCAATCAACAAAAGAGAGCCCCCCTGGTTCACCCAATTGTTGATGATTCGAACTTCCTCCCCAGTGAATGCGGAAGGAGTAGGTAAGATCCAATTTTTATAGTTTGTTTGGTGTAGTGCGTTTGCGATCACCAAAACATCAGCTTCAGCAAAAGATGATTTTTTGATTTTTTCACGAAGACCCTTGACCAGGTAACCATCAGTACTGAGCAGAGTCGCAAAAGGGGCAAAACGCCCCTTGAGGGTGTGGAAATTGTGGTGAGCTTCATCTACCAGCACAAGAGATCCTTTCTCTCGCTCATATTCTGGATGAATCGATATGCTGGGAACGTATTTTTGTTCACCCAATTGTTGGGATAGTCCCATATTGGCGAACAAAAAAATAAACAAAAAGGAAAGACACGCGGGGTTCGTTTTAATTTTCATACAACAGTTGTTGTAATTAAGTAAAACAACAAATGTTGTATTTTCAAGGAAAAATTCAGAGATTTAATTTATCGTTCATGAATCTTGAGTTCGATAGGCAGGGTAAACTAAAGTGATACTGTTCCTTCTATGAAAAAAATAATCCTCCTTTCTTTTGGTGTATCAGCCGCTGGGTTTACCCACTTGAGCTGCTCCAGCAACACAGTCTTAGTTAAAGCTTGGGCTGAAAACGATTACCGGGTGAGCTCAACTGGTGAGCAGATAGCCCGACCAGAAAACTATGTGTTTTTTGAAGGTCATTTTGAGCCTGGAAATAGTAAGACGCTCTTGGGCAAGGACGAATTTGAAGAAATCTGCGAATACTTAGAAAAAGCTCTCGAGCTGCAGAATTATGTCCGAGTGGATGATGATTATCTCAATCCCGATCTACTGATCGTTGTAGACTGGGGACAGACGACAGTTAAAATAAACACAGGCGTATTGGAATTGCCTTCGGGAATATCAAACGGACCAAATGTAATTCACACGCAAGATCCGGATCCCTATTTTGAGGAGATTAATGCAGAACTTTTAGGAACATCGGAGCGGATTTATGGTAATACGAGTATTTTGGAAAAAGATGCCGCAAAGTGGGCGACAAACAAGGAGCGTTACTTTTTCATCCTTAGTGCTTATGATTTCCAGAAAGTCACTAGAAAGAAAACTGACCCGCTTTGGACCACGAAATTTAGTGTGGAGGCTAAATGGAAGAATTACGATGAAGCCTTGGTGCAATTGTCCGAGGTTGCTGCAAATTACTTCGGAAAAAATGTGGATGACATCTCTTTCGAGCGTTCGGAAGTGGGTAAATCTAAAGTCGAATACGGCGAAATTGAAGTGATTGAAACTCTTGGAGAAGATTCTGAGTAGAGTCTTTTATGCCATGAATCCCACTGGCTTACTGCTTCCCGAATAGAACTTCCCAAGATTTGGGAAAATTTCGTGCACTTCGGTTTGAGAGAGTCCGAACCATAAGGCCAATTCTGCGAAATATTCATCTACTGATAGGGTTGGAATCAGCCTGCCACGTCCGGTATCGTAGGGATTGCCTTCGTAGAGAGGCGGGTAATCTCCGTAGATCATTTTGCCTTGCACGGCGCCTCCCATGACCATGTGATTGCCCGCCCATGCGTGATCTGTGCCGTCCCCGTTGGAGGTTAGAGTTCTACCAAAATCGGACGCCGTGAAGGTGGTCACTTGGTCGTTCACTCCGATTTCCTTCAATGCGACATTCAGCTCACTCAGTGCACTACTTACGATTGGTAACATGGCGCTCTGACTTTCGATTACGGCGTCATGGTGATCCCATCCTCCGAATAACACGAAGAATGTTTGTCGTTGCATTCCCAACTGTTTCCTTACGGAGATTAGCTTGGCGATCATAGAGAACGCACTAGCGACGTTGTTTTCTGAGAACTGTGCCTGAATTTCGGGAGCTGTTGAGAGGGCCGCTTCCACGAGCTCGTTTGCCTCAATGGAGTCCTTAACCGAATCTGCATATGCTGTTTCGAGAAGATTGTGGTAGTTGGCCGCCATCAGGCTGTCGATGGTGTTAGTTTTGATTGCACCGAGAAAGCTGTCGGTTTCGCCGTATTGATTGATCCCTAGATCAGCGTTTGGATTGGACGAAACTGAGAAGCTGATGACGTTTCTGCCTGTTTGAAAAACGTTATTCCCTGAGAGGGAGATATTCATCGAGACCTTGGAGTTGTTGGAGCTCTCTTTGAGGAGATCAGCCATTCGCCCGGCCCAACCGACTGCGGAGCGTTGATCTGGTAAAGAAGTTTGCCAGTGAGCGATTTGGTCGGAATGTGAAAACAAACCGAGTGGGAGTTTTGAGCTTCCGTTTTGAAATCCTGCAAGATCGGTCGGTTCCACAAGCGTTCCCACATTTGCGAGCATGGCGAGTTCTCCGCTGTCGAAAAGGGCTTGCACTTCCGGCATACCGGGGTGGAGTCCAAACGTCCGCCCGTCCGTTGTGGCGGGTTGGATAGGAAGGATCGAATTCTGCGCGTGCGCAAGGGTTCCCCTAATTGCGGCATACTCATTGTAAGCCTCACCGCTTGAAGGTACCAACATGTTGTAAGAGTCGTTGCCGCCAGCTAGAAACAGACAAATAAGTGCTTTATAATCTTCTTCGTCGTTCGTGACTGTCTGCGCTGCTGCCGAATTTGCGAGTTTAAGATTGAGAAGAGTGGATAAAAACGCGGTGGACCCCACTGTGGCACAACTGGCCTGACCTAGAAATTGTCTTCGGGATATCTTTTTCATGGCGACTACTTTTGAATTACAAATTCGGGACTCAGGCAGACGAGGTAGATTGCAGTCTTAACCTTAAATTCGGGTGCATCTCGGATCGAGTCTATGGCATCGTAGATATTGGATCTGGTTTGATCACTTAAAGTGCCTGCGTTCAAAATAAGGGCGATCCGATCAATGAGCGCATTGGTATCTGAGGCGATCGCGATCTCATCATCGAGATCCAGAACCCAGGGTTTGAGGTAAGGTCCTTGGAAAGTTTCATTGCCGTTCGCCATTTTTCTTTCAAGCAGTCGTTCGGACCGATTGTCGTAGTAAAGTAGATTTTCGATGAGATTGGCGGTTCCCGGGAGAGTCTGCGTGTTGGCGATTTGAAATTCCGGCGCTAAAAGATTGTTGTCCGCCAAAAGGCCCGCAGGTGAGTAATCAGGGAGGAAAAAATTAAACACACTAGGCGATGAAAAGGGGCGTTGTCCGAGCATTGCGGCATCATTATTAGAGTAGTAATAGTAGTAACCATCTGCTGAGATTCCATTGAACCCCCTCACGATTCGCATCATCGTGAAGTAAGGTTCTCTCATCTTGCCGCGGTGGTTGGAGGCGAGGTCGGTTCGGAGTGCTTCAGGATCTGTCAAAATAGCCCTAACGACTGCACCGAGATCTCCCCTGATGCCGTTTCCATTGTTGGCAAAAACTTCTGCAACTCTCTGAATATAGCTTGGGCTTGGATTGGATGTGGAAAGGCGCTGGATGAGCAGTCGAGAAATGAAAGGAGGAGTGTTGGGATGCAAGAAAAGATTGTCCAGAGCGGCTGAGATATCGGCGGCAGCCGATTGGCCAGGGTCGAGATTGATTCCGTTTAGAAGGTATTTGGTGTCTGTATCGTGAAAGGCATCTACTGTGACCATCGGAGCCTCGAAGTTTGCAAACCGGGGTCGTTGCACGAGTTCGAATGCGGCCTCATCAGAAACGTTGCCTCGAGCGAGTCTGAGTATCGAAAAATCGTAGGTGATGCCAGTGAAGACGCGAGCGAAGTTGGTGATGTCTTCGTTATCGTAGGTGGGGATCGGCTCACCGTTTTCATCCAGCTTCCGGGTTCCATCCATGTTGAGCTCGAACAAACCGATCGTAAACAGCTGCATGACTTCACGGGCGTAGTTTTCGTCTGGGAAAGAGCCCGTTTCCGGGTCGGCCTTCGCATTGCCCGCGTGACTGAGATAGATACCCATGATCGGATGCATGGTCACTTCTTCGATCAGTGTGCGGAAGTTGCCAAAGGCGTTACGGGCCAACATGTCATAGTAGTCTGCCATGCCCACAGGATTTTGCCGGATGTTAGCGACGTTATCGGAAATCACCATGATTTCACTTAGTGCCAGTGCAACTCGGTAACGGAGGAGTTGGGACCCACCTAAAAGCTGATTCCACAATGCGAATCGAAAAACGTGAGGCCGCTGATCGATGTTGTCGATGTGTTGATTTTCGGAAACAAATTGTTCCGCAAGTGGCCGAATCGGGGCGTGGGGGATGGATTGTTGTTCAGTGATCCAGTCATCGGTCCCGAGATCAGCCACGTATTGAAGAGTTTCGTAGTCGGCACCCAGGGATGCGTGGGAAAGGAAGCGAGAAGCTTCACTCATCGAAATCGAGTCTGCTGATGCTTGCAGAGCAGTCAGTAAGGCAAAAATCTTAAGTGTTTTCATGGTAACCAATGGGTAATGAAGCGGGCAGCCACGTGGGGCATTGGTTCTGTTACCGATAAATAACGGTAATGTTAACCATTAGGTTACGATGTTGCTGAAAATTTACAAATATTGCTTAAAGATCTTGGGTGCGATCACTCATCTCGGGCCATCGAAGCTAACATATCGAGTTTATCTTTGAAGTTCTGGACGAGTTCCCGGAGGTGTTCAGCATGTTCACTCATTGATTGGGCGGATTCAGATAAACTCATCGCTGCTCCAGCGTTTTTCTGAGTGACCCTATCACTTGCGTCAACGATTCCTGCGATCGCCTGTAAGTGGTTGTGTTGCTCAGTAGAAGAAGTGGCGATTTGGTGAATCGTTTCAGAAGCGTCTTCAACATGCTCCCGAATTTCCTCGAGTTGTTCAGACATTTTTTGCGTTCTTGAAACCCCGTCACTGGTCCTCGAGACCGACTCGTGAATCAGTTCTTCGGTGGTGTGTGCAGCAGCAGCACTCTTTTTTGCTAGGACCGCAATTTCATCAGCGATCACTCCGAATCTCCGCCCTTCGACTCCGGCTCTTGCGGACTCGATTGCGGCATTGAGTGCGAGAAGGTTGGTTTGTTCGGCAATTTCCTCGATGGATTTGATGATGTCCTGGGTCTTGTTTGCGGTCCTTTGAATCCCAGCCATCGTATCACCCAATTTACTCATGTTCTCAGTGCCCTCCACCTCCAGTTGGGAGGTAAGATCCATCTTCTCTTTTGCTGATTCGGAAGCGTCTTCGGTGAGCTTGGATGAGTTTTGAAGTTCCTTGATATCTTCGGCCACGGATCGGAGTTGTTTGCTCTGTTCCATGGCACCGGTTGCAACAGTCTCACTGTCTCCGTTTACTTGCTCTGAGTTATCGGCAATTTCATTGCTCATGTTTGCGACCTGCTCGACTCCGGTGGCGAGGTCGATCACAGCAGCATTCATTTTCTCAAAAGCGTCTGCGATTTGGATCTTTTGCGTTTCAAGGTTTTGATTTGCCACACTCATCTGTTTGTTTGCCTCTGCCGTTGTTTTAGTGAAGTGCACTACCTTGATGGAAAGATAAGTGATAGCTGTCGCGGTGATGATCACCATAAGGATGAACCACCATTGTTGCCAAAGCGCATACTGGATCTTGAACTCCTGAACTGCCGGTGTTGGATCGACATTGAAATCACTGTCTCGAGCTTTGACTGCAATTCGGTGTCTTCCGGAACTGAGTTTTTTCAGGAGTGTTCCGGTCTCATTTGAGAAGGCCGACCAAGGACCATCATCAACTTGGTAAGAAAATTGGAGACGATGAGAAGCGGTGTGGTTTTTAAGGTCTCTCGCCATCCAGCTTACTGGGATGTCCGAACCGTTTGAGAACTTATTTCTGTCGATTTGAATAGTGGTCTCAGGTGGATTGCGATCTGAGGTATAACGGATCGCGAGCATTTCCATGTTTTCCCAAGGTCTGGAGTAATTAAAACTGTTTAGCCGGTTAAACCAGCCGTTTGTGTAGGTGTTGATCCAAATTACCCCGTTTTTACCTTCGACTAAATCCCCCGATCCTGCATCGACAACAAAGTCTTCTGTGAACGCATGTGTTAACCAGGATTCTCCATCAAAACGTGCAATGCCTTCGTCTGTTGATACCCAAACAGAGCCATCACTTGCGGGAAGAACGCTAGAAGCGATATTTGAAGGAAGCCCGTTCGAGGCGTTAACGTGGGTCCAGTTCTCAGCATCAGAGGTGTAAAATACTCCTTTACCTGGTTTCACTACCCACACTTCTCCTGAATCGGAAAAAGCCATGTCCACACAACCGTTGGAAGCTAGGCCGGGCGGAGCGTTAAATGTAGTAGCCGTGTTTTTCTTAACATAACCAATTTTGAAAGAGCCAAACCATAGAGTGCCCTCTGTATCAAATCCCAAGTTTTGGTTTCGAAGCAGTACTCCTTGCCATTTGTCTCTGGAATACTGATTCCATCTGTCTTTTTTAGGATCGTGAACCAAGAACCCTCCGGGAATTCCCTCCGTCTTTTTCCCGCGATTGGAAGAAGCGACTGTCATATATACTTTCCCTTTTGGACCTTCGGCGATCGCATCATGAGCGATGTTTAGTCCAAAATTCGGGAAGAGGTGAGGCGTCCATTTTGCGTCTTCGAAGACTGATACTGCCGCCATATCATCAGTTCTACCTCCCACGTAGATCAAGCCGGTCGAAGCTGCAAGGAGGGCATCGGGGAAAGTAGGGAGGCCATCTTCTGGACCGTAAGAGATCCATCGGTCAGTGCGTGAATCATGGGCAACCACCCGATCGTTTTGGCTTATGTACCAATCGACACCTTTCGAGTCCGATGTGGCATAGATCAAGCCGGGTAGACTGTAGAAGTTGCGGTCAAAGTAGTCTACCCGATAGACCTCTGAGCCTTGAGCAACCACCCAAAGGTATTTGTCAGACGACTCCAACACGATGTAGTTTCCTCTTTTCAGAGACATGTCTCCTGAGTCGTAGTGCTTCCATTCTCCTTCTGGAGTGAGGACTGTGATCCCATTGTTGCACCCGAATATTTGATCACCGACTGTAGTTGTCGTTACCTTGATCACAGCGTCAGACGCCTCAGTCTCTGTTTCATGGAATATTTCAAGCTCTTCAGTCTCGGGATCATACCTCATATTAGGTACTTTGTTGTTGGCCGTATAAATCCAGGCTTTTCCGTCATACGAAGGGGATATCAGACCAGCGAACCCATTGAGTAGATCGTCAAATTGAGGAAGAAAAGTCCAGGCATCCGGTTTTTTAGATTTTGCTTTGCTCAGGTCCAATATTGCCATCTGGTATCTTCTCACCATGACAAGGTAGCGATCATCTCCTAAAGCAATCCCTGCTCCTGTGACAAATCCAGGGTGGTCCGCAAGTTTGCTTTGATCGCTTCTTTTTGTGAGATCGAAAACTCCTTGAGGGTTATAAACGAGTATTCGCTTCGCTTTTTGTGAAATCTCTACGATGCCTTTAACGGAGGCCATAAGAATACTCCCATTTCCCGTTTCATAGAACCAGGAGTTGCGTGCAGTTAAGGCATCCAGTTCTTTTAGATGGACCCATTTTTTGTCAATGTAGGCTACGACCGTGTTGTTGGTGCTGACATAAACAGAACCGTCCCGGGTTGCGATGATATCGATGGAGAATTTGCCTTCAATACCCTCAAAACCGACGTATTCCCGCCACTCTTCTCCGTCATAGGAGAGCACCATAGAATCTCCACCAAACCACATGGTACCCTCTGTATCCTCAGCTACACAAGTAATGCCTTTGCCGCTGGCTTCCGGATAATTGACCCATCGCCACGGTTCAGTGAGGGGGTTGGAAGGTTGAGGAATATACGATTCTACAGCTTGTAGTTGAGCAATGCTGACAAAGAATAGGATGATGTGTCTGATTGTCATTTTCGGGGGATTCGGGTTTTTGGATTATCAATCGTCCAAAATTGCCTCTAGTGAAGTATTGTTTTAAACTATTGGCGTAAGAAAATGACTTCACTAATCCCAGTCCCGAAGTATGTTGAAAAACCGTAGCTTACAGTTTTTTCTGGAGCCGTTCCTCCTGTAGGTAGAAGGTCGCATCTTTGTAATCCCGAGTTATCCAAGTTCATAGAAATTGAAAAAATCTGCTACAATCTGGGTAGCACTCTATCTCGCTGCCTTCAATTGGGTGAGTGCTGTTGAGGATCCCAAAATACTGATACTCAATTCCTATCATATCTCTTACAAGTGGGCTCAGGAGGTGCTGATTGGTATTACTGATGAGTTAGAGAGCAATGGAGTTCAGCAACCTCAAATGTACTCCTTCTTTTTCGACAGTATTCGTATCACTGAAAAGACCAAAAGGGAGGGTAAAATTCGGCATTTTCGTGAGGAGTTTGGCGGGATGGATTTTGACCTGATCATCACTCAGGATGACTACGCTTTTAACGTTTTGAAGACTTGTTACGAAGAGCTTTTCAAGGGCATTCCTGTGATTGTTTGTGGGGTGTCTTCCTCCGTGGATATCCCCGAGATGCTCAAACCCTACACGACCGGAGTCTTTGAAGGAGGACAGAATGGTGAGATTTTGAGGATATTTCAGAACACGCATCCCCAATTGTCTGAACTCTTCATCGTTCATGGAGCCAATCCTTCAGCGGTAGGAATGAGGGATGCTTTCGATGCTTACCTAAGCGAGAATGAACTCGAATACACGATCACTTTTATAGACGGAAGAGAGTTATCTACAGAAGCAATTAAGGACTGGATTCGACGGATTGAACCTACCAGTGAAAGACTTTTGCTATCGATTGGCTGGAAATACGGCTCTGAACATCCCGATCTAGAAGATACCAATCTACATTCCTGGCTTGCTGTCAATTCGCCGATTCCAACTTACATGTTTGAGTTCCATAGGCCTACATGGCCTTATGATGAGTCCCTTTTGTCGCTTGTTTATGTCGATGGGTTTTTGCATGGAAAACGTGCGGCTCAGCAGGGTTTGCTCGTTCTTAATGGAGTGGATCCTGCGAAGATTCCGTTCATCAATAGGATGGATCGCAGTTTTGTCTATTTTGAATCAACACTGAATCGTGCGAAACTACCCAGGTTTAAACTCCCTGAAAATGCGATTATCTTGAGGGACGATGATTCCCCTAAAACGGTGCCTATCTATTGGTTTTTGGCGTCTGTTCTAGGAGTAGTCGCAATTTTTGTTGGAATACAGCAAATCCATTCCAAACAGAGGAGAGCTCAGTATCTGAGGTTAGAGGCCGAAAAGGATCGCCTCAGGTCTTTGTTTGGAGGAATCAAAGATATTATCTTAGTTACAGAAGGTGATCAAATTGTGGATCTAAACTTGGCAGCAACCGAAGCGCTCGGCTACATCAGTGAAGAGCTGTTGAGCAAGAGATTGTCTCAAATCACTGAGAAATTCGGAGACCGATACGTGTTAAAAGGAGCGGGTGACCTTAGCATTGATTGTGAAGAAACTCATTCTGAAGTGCGTATCGGGGAGAGACGGCTCACTATGAATGTTTTTCGAGATATTCGGAGGAGGTTGAGAGCGGAGTCTGAGGTATTATTGACCAAGGAGAAGCTGGAGGTAAGTAACATTGAGCTACAAAAAGCTCTTAATCTCGCTCAAATCAACGAGCGCGAAGCGAGGAAAGCGAACGAGGCGAAAAGCCACTTTCTGGCAAATATCAGCCATGAAATCAGATCCCCTTTGAATGTGATTATTGGTTTGTCCGAGAGCCTGGAAGAATCGATTCAAGACCTTAATCAAAAGGATCTCGTGAGACTTGTGTCCAAGAGTGGCATGCATCTTTTGTCCGTCATCAATGATGTGCTCGATTTTTCCAAGATTGAAGCGAACG
>JAKSBQ010000450.1 GCA_022361075.1 Opitutales bacterium
ATCGCCTTCAAACCCAAAAGTATCCCTGATTGCTCCAAGAAGAGCGCGTTCGCCGGCTCCACCGACTGAAATTAACGTTCCGTCAATATCCCACAGAAATAGTTTCTCTTCGCTCATCCTTAAACAACACAGTGCTTTCGATTATTCACTCGAGACTGGTTCCGAAATCAAACTGAATTTAACTTTTAACAGTGGAACACATAAAAAATATGGCAGAAGCAAATTAAGTTCGTTAATTCTATTGACACCGCGAATTAGATAAAATTCTTTGAGGTAGTTCTCCTAGTATCCAATCTCAATTTACCCATGAAAAAGTCGTTTTTTGCGGTCTCGTGCCTCATTGTCTTTGTTTATAACGCGTGCTCCCAAGTTTCGGTTCCTTATCTGATGGATTTTGAAACTTCTGACGGATTTATAGCGGGTCAGGAGATACCCATTCGACAGGAGTGGAGCCTATTAAGTGGGGATGTTGAGGTGATTGCTTCGCCCGATGCGCCTGTTGGGTCACAATACATCAAATTGGAAGTCGATTCCGAGTATAGAGTATCTTTGAACAGGACGATTTCCAATAATGTAGATTATATCGATTTTTGGCTGAAAGGGCAGAGCGCTAATTTTCCTGAAGTAGAGATGTTTCTTTCTTCAGAAGGGTTATTCCTGGGAGCTAGTAACTTTATTACAGATGTTGCGGATCTCACTATTTGGGATGATTTTAATAATCCGGGGGAATGGCTAAGAACGGGTTATACGATCCCGATCAATACCCAGAGTTTTTCTGATTGGATTCGAGTTACTTTAAGAACCTCGTATCTGGATAACGAAAGAGATTTATATGTTGACGGAAAATTGGTGGCGTTGAGTGTAGGTCAGTATTCAGAAGCTTCACCTTTTGATTTTTCGTTTCTCACAAGTTCATCGGTAGAGCTTCAGGTAGATGCTTTTGAGTATTCCGCAACAAATCCTATTTTCGTAGATGCGGATCAAGATGGAATGCCGGATTCTTGGGAACAACAGTTTGGGTTAAATCCCCTCATCAATGATCGTTCACTTGATCCGGATTCTGACAGTTTAACGAATGTTGAAGAACATCTCTATGGCACCCATCCGAACAACGCAGATACGGATAGTGATGGATTCAGTGATTATGATGAGATTGTTCACACAACCGATCCTAATCAATCAAGTGCCAGGGCGGCTTACGAACAGATAGAAGTAGAATCGTATGATCAAATTAATGAAGCCAGTGATCAAGGAAGCTACGTGAGTGTTTTGCAGGCAAATAGTTGGATTTACCTTCAGGATGTTGATTTTGGAGAAGGGTTCGATCTAGTGGAACTTTCTTACAGGAGCTGGAGTGACACAAACATCGTTGAGATCCGATTAGACGATCCGAGTGGTGATGTTGTGGGAAGTTTTCAGACATCAGTTCATAGTGCGAGCTTTCAAAGTGGCTTTATACCTATCTCTGAAGTTACAGGAATTCATGATGTTTATCTAAAAATACCAGTTTTCGCAGGAGGACTTCACTTGGATTGGCTCAAGTTTGAAGTTACTGGAGCGGATAATGACGGCGATCAATTGATCGACTCTTGGGAATATCAGTATTTTGGAGATTTAACGCAGAGCGGAAGCAACGATGCCGATGGTGATGGAGTCAACAATTTAGATGAGCAAACGGCGGGAAGTCATCCCAATGCACAGGCAGCTCATCAACAAATAGAGGCGGAATCGTATAGTGAAATCAGTGGAGCCAGTGATCAAGGTACCTACATAGGTGTTTCAAATTCAGGAGATTGGATCCGTTTCGGAAATATCGATTTTGGAGCAGGTTGTGACCTGGCCACCATTTCATACAAGTCGTGGAATTGGGCGGGAGTCAGTACAATTGAACTTCGGATCGATGACATTGATGGGGAAATGATAGGGAGTGGGCAAACAATTAACCGAACAGGGAATTTCGAGTCACTTCAATTCATGATCACCGAGCAGATTGGTGTACACGACGTGTATGTGAAAATCCCGGTATATGGTGGAGGTTTACACCTTGATTGGATTAGTTTTGAGTTAACTGGGGCAGACAATGATGCTGATCAACTAATCGACTTTTGGGAATATCAGTATTTTGGGGACTTAACGCAGAGCGGAAGTGACGATTCTGATGGTGATGGAGTCAACAATTTAGATGAGCAAACAACGGGAAGTCATCCCAATGCGCAGGTAGCTCATCAGCAAATAGAGGCTGAATCGTATAGCGAAATCAGTGGTGCGAGTGATCAAGGCACTTACATAGGCATTTCAAATTCTGGTGATTGGCTTTGTTTTGAGGATATCGATTTTGGAGCAGGTTGTGACCTCGTCTCAGTTACTTTCAGAACATGGTCTTGGAGTGGTTCTAACATGATTGAAATTCGCGTTGATGATTTGGAGGGAGAAATCGTTGGAAGTTTTATAGCCCCAAAGGGGAATGGAGAATACCAAACCTACGTTCTACCTGTTATTGAGCAGTCAGGAGTACACAATCTGTATTTAAAGTTTCCAAATTATGGAGGAGGACTGCATTTAGACTGTTTTAGATTTGATCTGACGGGGACAGATTCAGATGCGGACGACCTGGCTGATGCCTGGGAATATGAGCACTTTGGGGACTTGAGTCAGAGTGGAAGTGATGATTCAGACGGAGACGGAATCAGCAATTTAGATGAACAGACTGCCGGCAGTAACCCCAATGCGCAGGTTGCTTATCAGCAGATAGAGGTCGAAACCTACAGTGAAATTAGTGGTGCCAGTGATCAGGGCACATACATTGGTATTTCAAATTCTGGTGATTGGTTCTGTTTTAAGGATATCGACTTCGGAATCGGCTGTGATATTGCCACCATTACATACAGATCGTGGAATTGGGCTGGGGTCAGTACGATTGAAATTCGAATTGACGACATCGATGGAGAGATCATTGGGAGTGGCCAAACGATTATTCGAACAGGGAGTTTTGAATCACTCCAGTTCACGATAACTGAGCAGATCGGAATTCATGATGTATACGTGAAGATACCGGATTTCGGTGGAGCCTTGCATTTAGACTGGATCAGTTTTGAGCAATCAGGCTCGGACTCGGACCTTGACGGGCTATCAGACTCCTGGGAACTACAGTATTTCGGAGACCTGAATCAAACAGGTAGTGATGATACCGATGGGGATGGGATTTCTAATTTGGATGAGCAATCAGCTGGAAGTCATCCAAATGCAACCATCGCCTATCAAAAAATACAGGGGAACACTTTCGATTCTGCTCAAGGAGTAAGCGTAAGCGGAGAAGAGATCACTGGTGTAGACACTGGAGACTGGTTTGCATTTGAGAACCTGGATTTTGGTAGTGGTGTGAGTATGGTAAGACTACAAGTTCGTAACGATAGCATAGGGCCTACAACGATTGAGGTTAGAACAGATAACATCGCAGGACCATTGTTGGGCAACTTAGAGGTTGGTGACACTGGCTCAAGCTGGAGTGAGCTTTCCTTGAGCTTTTCAGAAATTCAGGGGGTGCACAATGTGTATTTTGTATTTTCAGATGTAAATAGCGATGTTCGTTTGGGGTGGATCGAATTCCTGTTGAGCGATGGAGATTCTGACGAGAATGGGTTGGCTGATGTGTGGGAGTATCATTACTTCAACACATTGGGGCAGAACCCACAGGATGATCCGGACAACGACGGTTTTTCTAACCTTGAAGAGTATCAAAATGAATCTGATCCGACGATCTTGTCAGGTTTTAGGAAAATACAGGTAGAAGATACTACAAATTTCAGTGGTGTTTCCGTAAATTCGAATGATGTTCAAAGCAGCTCCGACGGAGATTGGATGAATTTTGAATCACTCGATTTCGGAAATGCAACGGTTGGCACTGCTTTTATCCATTACCATGCAGAGTCCGCAGGTAAGTCCGTTGAACTTAGGTATGGTTCAGTGACGGGAACACTAATCGGATCGATTGATTTGTTGGAAGGGAATGACCCCCTGCTTCACACAATTAGTTTCCCGATAACACTAGATCCTGCTTCAGAAGATGTTTTCCTGGTCTTCAAAGGATCGGGTGCAGATATCGTTACGGTGGATTGGATTGGGTTCGCACCGCAAGACATAGCCGCAGACAGTGATTCTAATGAGTTATGGGATGCCTGGGAGTGGATACACTTTACTTCTCTTGGCACATCTAAGGACCAAGACTCCGACAGTGATGGATTGACTCATTTTCAGGAGCAGAATCTAGGGTTTGATCCTTTTGTTGCACAAAATGTTAACGAGGTTCTATCCGTATCGGGAACAAGATTATGGCTGGATGCTTCGCACATTGATGCCGCAAATGGTGCAATCGTTTCAGTTTGGGAGGATCTTAGCGGAAACCTCAACGATGCGATTGTTCCATATTCAGGAGCTGAACCTACTTATTGGGATAGCGTTTTGAACAATGCACCCATCATGCGATTTACTTCAGGAAAGTATCTGCAAATCGATGACCCCATGAGCGGCGCTAACACTGGTGAAATTTATATTGTGGTCAAAGCCGCTGGTGAATCAGGAGCATTAACACAGTTTGGAACCTATACCTATGGCGGTGGTGGAAGATACGGGGTCACATCTGTTTCTGATACCTTTGGTGCTGACGATTTGAAGAATGTAGATTTGTCGAACTTAGCCACCAGCCAGTATCATCTCTACAATGCGTCTTCTGCAACCGATGATTGGAGGGCCAGAATCAACGGTGTTTTGCTGGAGCAAGATACCTCCAATAATGTAGCATTTATAGAAAATGCTAAACTCGGAGGAGGTTTTAGTGGAGATGTTGCGGAGGTAATCGTTTTTGACCGAGTCTTAAGTAAAGATGAAAGACGGCAGATATCCTCATATCTCTCTCAGAAATACGACCTGTTCCCGATCCCTCCAGCTGTGGAAAACTTAAAGATCGTTTCGGTAAGTGATAGTCAGGCTTACTTGTCTTGGAATGCGATCGAGAGACAAGACAATATTTCATATGTGATCGAACGTCGATTGATGGGAGGAGAGTATATTGAAGTAGCATCTGTAGCAGGAAATGGATACATGGACACCAGTTTGGTTGCGGGTAATGACTACCAGTATCGTGTTAAGGTTTCTTCTCTCTCAGGTGATGGAAATTATTCCATCGAATTGGATTATTCATCTCCCTCCTTAAACACAGATGAAATCCCGATCGAAAGCCTTCGGCTTTGGCTGGACGGATCGCGGTTTTCGGCGGTTTCAGGAGTCTCTGTTGATACATGGTACGATCAATCCCTTTATGGCAATCATGCTTCAGGAGAACATGGGGGTGCGGCGCCTAGCTTGTTGAGAAATGCGCTCAACGGGCACTCTGTAATAGACTTTGATTCAACTATTCGCCAATCAGTCTATCTTCCTGATTTAATGAACCAACCCAGTGTGGTAACTGCTGCCGAGGTATTTGTAGTGGTTAAATCAACTTCACATGCGGAAAAGCTCAATCCCTTGTGGTCATTCCAGCGCTGGGTATCCACTCCATTGGCGGTTTGGTATTCTACAATGTATCCAAACCTTGACGGAATGATCGAAGACCGCTTTGGCGCCTATCATGATCCTGTAAGTGTAACTACTGATTGGGACAAATTTAACGTATATAGCGTGTCATTGTCCGATATCGAATGGCGTTCAACATTTA
>JAKSBQ010000442.1 GCA_022361075.1 Opitutales bacterium
TCCGAATGCGTGCATGAATTGCCACGAGGAAGAGGGTCTGGATTGGGTTACTACTGCTTTTGAAGAATGGTATGGTGAGAGTGATAATCGCGCTCAGGATCGGCACAAGGCCCGCACGGTGAATGCTGCCTACCATGGTGATGCGTCGATGGTTGATAACCTCATGGAATTGGCCGTGACTGAAGAGAGTCCGTTCTGGCGGGGAGGATATTTGCAGTTAATCCTCACTTTGGAGTGGAGCCAGCGCACGTTTGAGTTTGTACAACCTTTCCTGAAAGACGATTCGCCGATGGTTCGTGGCGCGGTTGTCCAGTCATTGAGTAACTACCCAGGATTAGAAGATACCATCCGTCCGATGTTGAAGGACGAAGCAAGGGTGGTGCGTCTCGATGCGGCCTGGTATCTGCGTGGTGAACTTGACCTCGAATCCAGGGAGTGGAAAGAGCTTCTGCATTACATGAGATACACTAGTGACCAGCCAGGTGGAGCCCTCCGGTTTGCGGAGTACCACGCCGGATTGGGAAATGTGGAAGAAGCCGATGCCTGGATGGAAAAAGTTACCAGGTGGGATCCGTCTTCCGCGGAGGCTTGGGTCACTCGTGGGATGGTAATGAATCGTCTGGGTAAGCCTGGCGATGCGCTTCGTCACTTCCAAAAGGCATACGACATGCGTCCGGATGATGTCAGCCCGCTTTACTATCGTGCGTTGATTCAGGCTGAGCAGGGAAATGCAAGTGCTGCGATGCAGACTCTGGAGACCGTCGTGCGGCAGGAGCCGAGCTTTGATCGGGCTTGGTACAACCTTGGGCTGCTCTATTCCCAGATGGGCGATCTCGAAGGTGCAGTGAGCCGTTTGGATCAGGCGATTTCGGTGGCTCCAGACAACCCTGATTACCCCTATGCTAAAGCGACAATTCTCATGCGACAGCAGAAGATTCTTGAGACAATGGAGCTCGTGGATCAAATCTTAGAGAAATTCCCAAACTATGCTCCCGCCAGGCAGCTCAAACAGGCGATTGATCGTCAAATCATGCATCGCCCAGAATCGGGGGAATAGATTTTTAGAATCCTTCGCGAAGTTCGCCAAGTGACGCTGAGCAATGATGGCGTAATTATGGGTTTTTAAAGACCGTTTACCATTCTAACAATTCCATCCTTCATCATCGATGATCCGAAATTGAGCAAATACTCTAATTTCATATTCGATAGTTTAAGATATGTGAGAAGCTGTTTGTGATGAGATTTATTCAATTGGTCTTTGCCGTTCGATTTGGTAGCCACGTTGCGTTAGCTCCATGCTAAGTATGATTTCATAAACTGATTCCAATAGGGAGGATCCTAATTCTGAATGAATCTGAATCGATGCATCTACAACATCTTTGCCAATGAAGTTTATGGAGGAGGACATAAAATCAGAATATGTATCAAAACACGCAGTTATCAAAATGAAAACCTCTTGGCGACACTTCGCGAGCTTTGCGCGATTTGAGGTTTGTTTTTTAGTCCACTAGTTCCGCTTTGCTTTCAATCTCCCTTTGATGTTTTCGCTGACGAGTTGTGTCATTCGAAATCGTCGGAAGGTCAGGGCGCTTACGATAAACACGCTGCCAACTCCAAAGCCAAAGATCCACGAAATGCGTTCAGAGGTTTCCGGAGTCTGAGAGGCGGCCTCATTGTCATAACCCGTGAGCAGAAGTAGGGGCCCTGTGAGCATGATCCCGATTGCACGAGAGATTTTTGCCATCATTTTCCAGCAGCCAAAGTAGGCTCCGTCCTTCCGGACATGGGTCCTTAATTCGTCGAAATCCACCGTGTCCAACACCAATGATTCGATGAGGAGGATGGAACCGACAGCAATTCCACCTAGAACCGCCATCGCTAGCGGACCCGTGAGTTGTCCGCTTGGAAAAAATGGGTAGGTCAAAATGCTCAAGATTCCGAGTCCCAGAATTCCAAGAAATGCGGGATCTTTCTTCCAAAATCGCTTTGAGAGCTTCAACCAAAACGGGATACTGGCAATGATGGACAGAATAAACACGAGGAGGATGACGGTGACCTCCGTTTTCTCTTCTAACTTCAAATGGTCTTTGTAGTAGAAAAGCGCGAATCCGGAGTTCAGAGCTCGAGCGACAGCGGCCAGTGAAAAAGCGAGCAAAAGTGGACGGAAATAGGGGTTTTTGAAGGTTGCTCTCAACGCGGAGAAGAACTTGTGAACAGGAATCTTCGGAGAAGAGGCAAAATTACTTTGAATGCCCCGTGTGCTCCTGAGAAATACGAAAATCCCCAAAAACAAGACTCCAGCAATCCAGTAAGATGCGGTGGAGCGTCCTGCGAATTCAGTAGTGGTGGTTGCCAATATACCGGGTAGGGTGATTCCGATCAGTAGCCCGAGGTTTGAGAACAACAGGCGCCAACCAAAGAACGAATTTCGTTGGGAAGTTGTGGTGGTGAAGTCGCCGACGCACGCTATGTGGGGAACGCTCACAAAGCTCATCGAGGTATTGACTGCCAGGTAGGAGACAAGATACCAGATGAATAAAGCAATTTGCTCTTCAAAATGAGGCGGACTGAAAATCAAAATACAACTGACCGCCATCGTGAGCCCTCCGCAGAGAATAAAACTGCCCCTTTTTCCGAAACGATCTCCTTTGTAACGGTCGGATAAGTGACCCACGAGAGGATCTGAAATGGCATCCCAAAACACTGCGATTGCAGCACCAGCTGAGGCCAGGATTGGGTTGAGTCCCATACCGCGGATGTAGAACTCAAGCAGGTAGACCTGGAGCATCAATTCGAATCCGGTCACACCCGTTTCGACGGAAGCGTAACCCGCTTTTCGGAGAGGAGACCAGGTCGGTTTCATGTTCAGCTCCTGAAGATCTTTTGTTTAGTGGACCGCGCATGGCGGGTTTCCCCTAACCAGATAGCGAGGTAGAAAAGTGCAAATTTGCCATCGTTGATTGTGATTACTTTCGACCCGTTAAGCGACAAAGTGATCCCAGATTCAGGTGAGAAATCCAGCCGATAAACATCTCCTTTCTCCACATCGACATAGGCTTGATTCATCAGATCGATCTCAGCCTGAAAGCTCTTGATGACCTCATGCCCGAAGGATTCATCCAGACCTTTGTTTCCGTATCTGATTAGGGTGTCTGCAGAAATCGACCGCTGATACTCGATTTCCAGCGAGAGGGGGCGACCGTCTAGCACGTTTTCTGCGACAGTTGAAGGCTCAGTATAAAGTCTCATCTCGCAAATGGAAAAAAACCAAGCGGCATTTACTTGTGCAGATCCTCGGAGCGGCAATTGTGGGTTGGCGGAGAGCCCGCCAACCCATACGAATAGACACGATGATATGAAAAAGTGTTGGAGATAGCGCATCATTCAGTCATGGATGCAAATGAAGCGATTCCCAGGTCCATGAGCGCTTGTTTGATATCTGCAGCTTGAGTCCTGGTGGATGCTTTGAGATCCCGCCAGATCACTTCTCCGTCTTTGATGATGTAAGCTTCTCTGGAGAAGAATCCTCCGCGATCAAATGCTTTGGACACGGCTTTATCCTCGTCTGCAATGAGATCAAACGGGAGTGAATACTTTTCGATGAATTTCGCCTGTTTTTCAGGAGAATCGTAACTGACACCGTAGATTTTTACCCCTTGTTCCACGAGTTCATGGAAAGAATCCCGGAGACTACAAGCCTGCGCGGTGCAGCCTGGAGTGTCGGCCTTAGGGTAGAAAAATACGACCGTTAGTCCTTCGGCAAATTCAGATCCGAGATCGACCGTTTCATTGTTTTGATTGAGTGCGTTTACTTGTGGCGCCGGCGAGCCCAAATCGATACCTTTTGCGGTGAGCAAGTTCATACTGATGAATGTGAGTGTGATGATGATGTGATTTTTCATTTCGACTGAAGTTTGAGCGCTACCGAATTGGATCAGCTTTGAGGCGGATAATGCGTGAGAAGTTTAAAAGTTTCATAACTGGATAAACCGGATCGAATTCGAACCACTTGACTGCGAAATTTGCGCGTTTGGGGTATTTGTGATGGTTGTTTTGAAAGCATTCCCCGACGAAGAACAGATCGAAGAGAAAGGTATTTCGTGATTCGTCCGCCATATCGAAGTTTCGGTAACCATATTTGTGTCCGCACCAATTGATGAAGGCACCATGCAAAGGTCCCATTGCAGCATGGACCGGTAGTAGGAGAAACCACCAAATTGACGGTGCAAACTGGAAGTAAAACCATGTGTAAAGGAGGACAAACCCCACTCTCGTAAACGAACTATTCCCGAGACGGTCGATGAAGTCCCAGGTCGGCATGCTGTCTGCAAAGGCGTTGGGTCCTGTTCGTTCTCCCCGGCGGTACTCCATGTAAATCTTGCGGGTGTTGAGCATCATTTGCATCACGTCTTTGAAGAAATGGGGAGAGTGAGGGTCCTCTTCGGTATCTGAATGGGTGTGATGCTGGAGGTGAAGTAGTGCGTAAGACTTTGGATGTAAAAACGACGAACCCTGTGCAAAAAACGTGAAAAGGTAGAAAAATTTCTCCCAAAACGAATTCATCGTAAATTGCCGGTGTGACGTATAGCGGTGCAAAAAGAAGCTTTGAGCAAAAGCGCTCGCATACCAGTGCAATACCAAAAAACTGAGAATGATGACCATGGGTGTCGTTGGCTACGATTTCTTAAAACGATAATGTGAGATTCCCCATTCAGTACCGTTCTTGTAGCCGAACAATTCTGAGCAGGCCAAGATGAACATACGCCAACGGTTGATCCACTGTTTCGTGGAGTCCTTGCCGTAATGGTTCATGAACAACGGATGAATATAGTCGAACTCTGCATCCAGGTTGTCCAGCCACGCTTCAAGGGTACGGGTGTAGTGCATGCCGTTGAGTTTCCAGTCTTCATCAATTTGAAGATCCTGATTGAAGTGACTGAAAAGGTCGTGAGAAGGCATGATTCCTCCCGTGAAGAAGTAGTTCGACATCCAGTCAGACGGATCACTGTCATCATAGTCATATGCGTAGGTCTTGTGACTGAACACATGGACAAACAGTCTGCCACCGGGTTTTAACCAGCCGGAAACCCGCCTGAAAAGCATTTCGTAGTTCCTCATGTGTTCGAACATTTCGATCGAGACGATTCGATCAAAGCTCTGCTCGGGATCGAACTCGACCATGTTTCGCGTCACTACATTCAGATTTCCTAACCCTCTTTTTTCTGCCTCGGATCGGATGTATTGCGCTTGAGTTAGGGAATTTGAAACCGCGAGGATTTGTGAATCAGGGAATTGTGATGCGGCCCAGAGGGAAAATGACCCCCAGCCGCAACCCATGTCGAGGATGCTGTGGCCGTTGTCGATTTGTGCGCGCTCGGCGACTAGCTCTAGAGAGGCGATTTCTGCGGCCTGCAAGGTCTCAACTCCTTCCGGCCAGTAGCAAGCGCTATACTTTAGGCATGGACCGAGGATGGTTTTATAAAAATCAGTAGGGACTTGGTAGTGTTGATCGTTTGCGTCGTCTGTCGCGATTGCGATTGGGCTGTTACGCAGCATTTTAACAAAGGTTTCTTTGAAAGCTGGGTGTCTGTCCTGTTCCTGCTCAAGCTTGCGCTTCAGGCGCATGCGGATGCCTGCTCGAATGAGCCAGGTAGGGATGATGCCGTTTTCGGCTAATCTTACTGTGTTCATGGCAATTTCTTAAGTTTGTGATGATTTTGATTTTGGAAACCACGGCACGAATGCACTGGTCTCTTTCTGATACTGCTTGTAAAGATCTCCTCTCTTTCGGATGGCCTGAGCCTCTGTCGGGGGGATGCCTGTGACTTTCAAGACGAGGAATAGCA
>JAKSBQ010000257.1 GCA_022361075.1 Opitutales bacterium
GACCAAAACATCCGATTTCTCCATAACCGAGGTCATCTGCAAGGATGAGAATAATATTTGGCTTGTCTCCGGCCGATGCGGATAGAGACAAGCATGCAAAAACAATTAGGGTTGCGATTCTTTTCATATATTAACGGGGGTATGAAAACTCAAGACTACTCGTAGTCCCATTTCAGGAGCCACGGATCATCAGTTTCTTTTTGGAAATCCTTAATTTTCTTCTGATACTTTTTCAGAATTTCAGCGTATTTGGGATCGTCCGCAAGATTGTTGGATTCCCAAGGGTCTGCCTGGATGTCAAACAACTCAAACTCCGGACGATACTGGTACCCATCAACCGTCCAAGGACCGTATTTTGCCTCTGCTCCTTTCGCAAGCTGAGCCTGCCAAGTGGATGCGACCCACAGATCCGATGCAAATGGATAAGGCTGATCATGCGCTACGTTCCAGATCAATTTGTATTCGGCATCTCGAACCACTCGCATCGGGTAATACATCGTGATTTCATGGAAAGTGTGCGAGGCGTAGGTCTCGTCCTCGCCTTCAGCTTGTTCCTTACCGAGTGCATGCAGCCATGATGCACCATGGTAATGATCAAATTTGATGCCACCGTTGCGGTTTGCGCTCATCGCGTGAGGTTTGCCCTCCCAGTAATCCGCGGGATCAATCCATGCCTTAGGTCGATTGTTTTCTTTATCAAGCACACCTGCAAAATCGAGAATAGTGGGTGCGATATCCGCATGATTGATCATCGCGTCCGAAAAGACTTTTTCACGGGTCACGTAAGGATTGTAGACGATAAAAGGCACCTGCATTCCGCCTTCGTAAACGGTAGTCTTTGCACCGGGAAAAGCCATACCGTGATCGGCTGTAAAGATGATCATCGTCTTGTCGTAGAGATCCGCTTCTTTCAAATATTGGATCAACAATCCCACACCTTGGTCAATTCGAGACACCGACTGGTAGTATTGAGCCAACTCTTTACGAGATTCATTGGTGTCCGGCAAGAACTCTGGAACTGGCACCGTTTCCGGATCGTAAAAAACCTCTTCAACACCTTCGTAGTGTTCCTTGTTCTGAAGGTTACCAAACATGTTGGCCTTCAGCTCATCATCAGAGCTCTGATCAATTCCCTTACTGCGGTGAGGGTCATTGGTCGCAAAATAGAGGAAGAAGGGCTTGTCACTCTTTTCTTTAATGAAGGCTTCACAGGTTTTGGCCATTTCAACGTTATTACGGCCATAGACGCCCTTCATCGGAAGCACTTGATCAAACCGATAAACTTCCTCAGGAGCCACGTGATATTTCCCGATTCGTGCAGTGCGGTAACCAGAACGACTCATCGCATTCGGAAGCGAAAGACTCACCAAATCATAAAACGTCACAAATTTGTGGTAGTGGTGTGCGTGACCAAACTGACCGTTCGCGTGATTGTAGGTTCCTGTAAGAATAACTGAACGACTCGCGCTGCAACTCGCAGTGGTCGCAAATGCGTTGTTAAAGATCGTGCTCTCCTCTGCGAGTGCGTCGATGGCCGGAGTTACTGCAATCGGGTCACCATAGCAACCGAGCGTTTTACTCTCGTCATCAGTAACGATGAGTATGACGTTCTTCTCCGCAGCCTGTAGACATGATGCCGCTGCGAGCAAGGGTAGGATGATGTATTTCATAAACGGGGGTAATTCAGGTAAAAATCAATTGGGTAACGCTGCCTGCCATCCTTTATACAGCAGTTCACGCAGTTCAGATTCGACTGAAACAAACTCTTCTAAACCAGCCAAGTTTTTCTGCTCCCAAGGATCACTTTCAAGGTCGTAGAGTTCAACCGCATGAACGTTGTCTTTTGTAAAGTCCGGAGTCTCATCCTCACGCCATTCCGCATAACGATAACGTTTGGTACGGACACTTCTGCCCAATCCATTGATCGGAATGGATGAGTAAGCCGCCTTCTTCCACTCCTGCTCAGGATGTTCGAGTAATGGCAACCAGCTGATACCTTCGAGTGCGTGTTCCTCTTTCACGTCCCACAGTTCGTAGATGCTCGGGGCAAAATCCACCAACTCTACGATCTCATCACAAACTTTTCCATTTCCTTTCGCTCCGGGAAGGTAGACCACCATGGGAACACGAGTCGATTGCTCAAAAAGAGTGAATTTACTCCAGCAACCATGCTCACCAAGGTGAAAACCATGGTCTGAGAAAAAGATAACGACTGTGTTGTCCGCGATGCCATTCTCCTCAAGGGCTTCCAGCAAGATCCCAATCTGATCATCGATGTAGGTGGAGCAGGCGTAGTAAGCAGCGATCGCTTCTTTTTGGCGTTCGGGAGTCGGCCCATATTCAGGATACAAACCGTTGAAAATGTCGTAGTTGGCACCATTCCTTTTGGCGATCATTGGCACACCTTGATCATTCTCAGCCAAAACCGGACTTAGCTTCATCTCCTCAGGATCATACATGTCCACATACTTTTTGGGAGCAAGCAAAGGAGTGTGTGGTGCGTAAAAACCAACGCTAAAGAAAAACTGTTGATCGTTCTCGGCGAATTTCCCGATCAAATCCTTCGCGTGCAAAGCGATGCATCCGTCTTCCATCTCCTCAGGACTCATGCCACTGTCACCAACCTGCTCGGCCATCAATTGCTGGAAAGGCTTACGAAGCGCCCAAGTGTTGGGTTCACCCGCAGCCTTGCGAGCTTCACGCTCCTCTCTTTTTTGGTGAAGACGCGCGACAACTTTGGAATCAGGCAGAAACTTATAAACCAATTCCGCATCTTCCATCACCTCTTCATTGGTCATGACTGATGCGTATTCTCCCTTAAATCCTTCGTAAGGTTTGTCATAAGCGTGGGTGTAGTAAACTTGGTCAAACCCATCGATGAACCGGAACGCTTCGCTCCAGATGTGGACGAGCTTACCACTGGTGACGATTTCAGCCTCTTCGTTTTGCTGAAGGATGTCGGCGAAAAACTTCACGCCTTCCGGGATGACCTCATCCATGCCGTCGCCATTTCCATAAACCAGTGTCGAATCCGGACGGAGCCCCGTACCAAAACTCGCCCGGGACGGGTTACAAACCGGGCCCTGGCAGTAAGCTCGGTTAAACTGAACTCCCTTCTTGGCCAACTTGTCGACATTCGGTGTCTTCACGATGTCATTTCCGTAGCAGCCGACTGCCTCTGCGCTCCAATCCTCGACCCCGATAAACAAGACATTCATGCCTTTGGTTTTTTCGATCAGGGTCTCATCTCCAGCCCACATTGATAAAGGAAAAAGCAGACCTAAAAATAGTGTAATTTTCTTCAAGGGTATATAGATTTTGACGATAAAGAGGATTCTAAAATCCTACTTCATTCTATTTGATAGTAAAGCCGCCTTATTGGTTCACAAAAATGAAGCAAATAGGCTCAAGCAAAAGACACTGCATTTCTTAAGATAAAGGTATGACGGAGAAAACCAGAAGAAACTTAACTGTAAAGCCTTCACCATCTCGTAAGCTTAGAGATTCCTTGGTCTTTGATGAGGATAAATGCCCCCTGAAATAAACGTTGTTTTGAGGTAATGAACGCTATAAAATTCCAAAATCAAAATTTCCTAAATCTATACGCTGACGGCAGTTACGATCTTCGTCTCGGCAGAGCAGGTCTTTATAACTGTTTCCCATCCATCGACGGAAAAAGCGTAGACGATGCAGCGGTAACCATCGACGCATTGCAGGATGCAGTGACGGTCACTTACCAAAAAGAGGAGATCACACTTCAACTCCAATTCGCAGGCAGCGAATCCCACCTCTCCATCAAAACAAAACTTCTCAATATTACCGGTGATGCGGTCGAAAAAGTGAACATCTTTGACCAAGCGATAGTGACTAATGCGAAGAAGATTTTGGCGCACGGATACTTCTCATGGGACCAAAGTTTCATGGTCCATGCTGAAGATCTTGAGGACGCTGAAGGAAATGGTCTTACGGCGATTCTGAATAAGGACGACGTGCTTTTCATGGGTTACCTCACCCACGACAAGATGTTCCAGACGTTCAACTACAAGGCAGAGGCGAACCAAATCGCTCTGACTTCAGAGATGTATCTTGAGGGAAAAGACCTGAGCGATATCAGCGAGGTCGAATTCTCGGAAGTGGTTTGTTTCTCAGATCCTGACCTTGATCTTGGACAAAAGAAGTGGGCGGACCTCGTGGTTCAGGCAAACGACATTAAGCTCGACAAGCCCATCACCAAGGGTTGGTGCTCCTGGTACTACGACTACTTCTGGTTCAGCGGTGAGATCCTCGAAAACCACTTAGCGAATTTCAAACCCCACAAAGCCGACCTGAACCTCGACGTGTTCGTCGTCGACGCAAACCACTTTGCTCACCTTGGCGATTGGTTGACCCCTGACCCTAAATTCCCGAAGGGCATGGAATACTACGCTCAGGAAATCACGAAAGCTGGCTACGTTCCCGGCATCTGGATCGGACCATGGATGGTTTCCGATCGCGGCCAGGTTTTCAAAGATCATCCGGAGTGGATGGTAAAGGACATGGAGGGCAATCTGATCGAGTTCATGAACCCTCTTGGTGAGGACAACATCTGGGCTTACCGTGGCAAGCTCCACTACTGTCTCGATACCTCGCACCCTGAGGCTTTCGAATACCTCCGCCAGGTATTCCGTACGTTGCGCAAGTGGGGTTATAAATATTACAAGACCGACTTCATGTTTTGGGGATCCATGGATCGCTTCGAAGGCGGTTGGATGCACGATGGTATCAACGCTCACAATTTGATTAAAAACAAGGCAGAGCGCCCACTCATCAAACGTCACACTCCGGGCAAGACTCGCATGGAATACTTTGTGGACGTATTGAAGATGATCCGTGAGGAAATTGGCGAAGAGAGCATCTGGCTTGGTTGCGGTCAGCCGATCTGGTCCTCCATCGGATACGTGGACAGCATGCGTGTCTCTCGTGACGTTGGCGCACGCTGGGCTGCACACAACTCACCGAAGGAACTTCTCAACGACCTCGCTTACCGTAACTTCACCAACAATAAGTTCTACGAGGTCGATCCGGACTGCATCCTTCTCCGTGACTGGGAAACTAAGATCACCGAGACCGAAGCCACTTCTCTGGCGCTGCTCATGGGTGTCGCTCAGGGAATGATCATGACCTCCGACTACGTCAACGAATGTAAGCAGCACCGCCTGGATCTCTTCAAATTTGTTCAGGGCGACAACGATCAACTTGCTTTCCGCCCACAACTGCTCGGTCGTGAGGAAGATCTCATCATTTACTCCGGCACTCGCAAGGACAACGGCCTGGGTGTGATTTACTTCTTCAACAACGGCGAAGAACCCGTTGAGAAGACTTACGATCTTGCAGATCTGGAAATCTCCGGGAGCAAGGCAGTCGAGTGGAAGAAAGAATCTAACGTTCTCGATCTCGGTGACGGAAAGATCTCCGTGTCACTTGAACCACATGCCTCTACCCTCTTTTACATTAATAACGAAATCAAAGCCGGCTGGAAACCTGAGACTATCACCGGCTAACTTCCAGTTTTAGAATATAAATCCCTAAACGCTTAAAAATCATGTCAGAAAGAAAATGGATCGTTGATCTGGAGAAGTCCGACTACCAGGGCTACTTCGTTAAGGACGAAAACGGTAACGACAAGAAAATCGTTGGCCGCAATCACCTCCTCATGATTGCCAACGGATTCGTAGGTGTCCGTGGTAACTATGCTGAGCTATTCGATGAGCCGGTAGACAGCTCTATCCACGTCATCGGTATTTACGACCAGGTCGGTTACGATGATCCTTCTAAGGACATCTGGAAGGAAATCATCAACATGCCTGACTTCATGTCAGCACCCATGGAATTCGATGGTGAGAAGGTTTTCCTGAAGCGCGACGTCGAGAACTACAGCGACTTCAATATCTCCCTCAACATGCGCAACGCCACTGTGACGTTGAGGTATATCTGGAAGTCTGAAAAGGGTAACCGCCTTCAAGTCGAAGTGGAGCGTTTCTGTGCTTATCAGGAAAAGAACCTGGTTTACAACAAAGCGACCATCACCAGCCTGGACACCGACGGTGAGTTGAGCTACAGCACCGGAGTTCACTACGACGTGTTTGACTCCAACGGTCGTCACCTTGAAGACTTCATGGTGGACGAGTGCGAAGGTGGTTACATCCTCACTGCTCAGACTCAACAGCATAAGTACAAGGTCGCAATCAGTGGTAAGAACACCGTCTCCGGCGAAGTGGCTTCCCGCGAAATCACAAAGGGAGAGGAAGAGATCCGTGAAAACTTCAAGATCGACCTGAAGAAGGGTAAAGCATTCACGATCACGACTCAAAATACCCTTTTCACCAGCCGTGAGTCCACTGACCCCGTAGCAGGTGCATTGCGTGCGAGCTACGACTTCGACGAAGTGAAGGCTGCCCACGAAGAACTACTGGGTGCTCACTGGGATGCAGCTAACGTTGAAATCGACGTAGACGAAGAATACGTAGACAAATACCTCATCAATGACATCAAGCCTACCGTGATGGATTCGTTACTACGCGACATCAAATACGGTAACGTCAAGGAAGAGAACAAGGATGCTGAGTTCGAAAAACGCGTTGCAGTGGAATTGGCTCGTGTGAAGAAATCCGACTACTTCATGCGCTACAACCTTTACATCCTCTTGGTATCGATTCCAAAGGATTACGACTACGCTTCAATCCCATCACGCTCTCTTTCTTACCAAACCTACAAGGGATCGATCTTCTGGGAAGTGGACACTTACGCATTCCCATTCTACGCATTGGTTTATCCTGATTACGCGAAGAACCTACTCTCTTACCGTTTCAAGAGCTTGGAATACGCAATCAAGAAGGCTGCGGATCTTGGGCTCGACGGTGCCTATTTCGCCTGGGAATCACTCGATACCGGAGAAGAAGCGACTAAGAAATTTGTATGGCAGGACATCCATAGTGGCCGCATGATGCGTAACTACTTCGGTGATCGCCAATGGCACATCGCTGGTGACGTGATCTATGCACTCTGGCAGTACTACGATCTCACAGGTGACTGGGATTTCATGGAAGAATACGGTTCTCACATGACTCTCCTCACTGCACGCTTCGTAGGTTCTTTGGTTTACTACAAGGTTCCAAAAGATCGTTACGAGATCCTGCACACCACTTGTCCGGACGAGTATCACGAAGAAGAAGCAAACAACGCTTTCACCAACCGTATCCTCAAGTTCGCTGTTGAAAAAGCATTCGACCTCCTAGCAGAACTTGAAGAGCGTAATCCAGAGAAAGCTGAAAAGCTCAAGAAGCTCTACTCGATCAATGACGAAGAGTTGGAATACTGGGCAGACATCGTTGAGAAACTCTACGTGATTCCACCACATCCGGAAACCAAGGTGATCGAGCAGCACGAAGGTTACTTCGATCTTGAAGACATCAGCCTTGAAGAGTTCAAGAGCCGCATCATCCGCGACGAGTATCTCGGATATCCATCAGGTCCTGCGACTCACACTCAGATCATTAAGCAGGCGGATACAATCCAAATGATGGTGATGTTCAAGAAGGAATACCACCCAATCGTCCGTAAGGCGACTTTCGACTACTACGATCTCCGCACTGAACATGGTTCGGGTGACTCACCAAACGCTTACGGTATCACTGCGGCGCAAGTGGGCAGAATCGACCGCGCACTTTGGTATTTCCTACGCTCCGCTCGTATTGATCTTGAGTCTGCGAATCCGGCACGTAAGGCAAACTTCCAACTCGGTGGTATCCACATTGCACCTCCAGGTGGAACCTGGCAGGTGATCCACTACGGTTTCTGTGGTTTCGAGCTCGAAGACGATGTGCTTAAGTTCAACCCCATCATTCCAAAGGGATGGAACCGCGTGAGCTACCCATTCAACTACAAGGGCAATGCACTTACCGTCACACTTCTGGATGAGACCATCACGATTGCTTCTGCAGAAGGTAATGACTCTGTTGACATCCAGGTGAACGATCAGCCAATCGCGGTTCTTGAAGCGGGTGAAGACCTGACCTTCGGTTACAAGAAGATGGGTAACCACTACTACACCTACAACGATCTCGGAGTTCAGATCGAAAAGGAAAGAAAGTAAGTTTAGAAACACTTAAACATTCAGAATATGAAAAGTTACGACATCACTTTTGTCGGTCACATGTGCTACGACGAAGTAACCTACTACAACAAAGAAGGTTACACGGCACCAGGTAGTGCGGTTCTCTGCGGTGCTGCAGTTGCAGCTCGCGTAGGAAAGAAAGTTGCACTTGTGACTCGCCTTGCAAAGAAGGATGAGAAGATCCTCGACGCTTTGAAAGAAGTTGGCGTGGACTGCTACGTCACTTACACCGACGAAACCAGTTGGATGTATGTAGGGCACCCAAGCGACAACGTGGAAGATCGCGACATGATCCTTAAGCACACTGCCGGACCATTCGAGATTTCGGATTTCCCTGAAATCGAGACGAAGGCAGTTCACCTTGCAGGTATTTCTGACACCGAGTTCACTCTTGAATTCATGCAAGGCCTGAAGGACAAGGGTTTCAATCTGTCTGTTGACCTTCAAAGCTTCGTGCGTCAGGCACACCCTGAGACTAAGGAAGTCAGCTACGGCGATGACGATCGTAAGAAGGAAATCGTTGCCCTCATGTCTAAAGTAAAACTCGACGTGACTGAAGCGAACATCCTTACCGGGACTCCTGACTTGGTAGAAGCTTCCAAGATCATCGCTGAGTGGGGGTGCCCAGAGGTGCTTCTCACAAAGACTGAAGGTGTTCAGGCGAACGTTGATGGAAAGATGCTCTGGGAGCAATTCTCCAACAAGTCGGTGATCGGACGCACAGGTCGTGGGGACACTACTTTCGCTGCTTACTTGAGCCAGCGCCTCGACAAGGAGCCGGAATACGCGCTGAAATACGCTGCGAGCCTGGTTTCTCTGAAGATGGAGAAGGTGGGTCCTTACAGTGGCAACCACCAGGATGCACTCGATCGCATGAAAGCGGACGGCCGCATCTAATCCTTTTAGACCATTCTAAAAAGCAAAAAGGTGACCTCCATCGTGAGGTCGCCTTTTTTGTGCACCGAAATAATAGAGTATAGCCTGACAGACTTACTCGGTTGAGCCTCTTGCACCGTATACGGTGCATCAGACGCACCGCCTATGGTGCCACACACGCACCGCATACGGTGCAGGTGTGGCACCGCAGGCGTAGCGGGAATGGCACCGCAGGCGGTGCAGGTCACGCATTCGCATAAGTTTTGTAGGCGAATATAATAAATTAATAAATGAATCTTGAGAGATTCGAAATCTATAATTACCTTACCGAATCATGACAAAATCATTCACCTACTGGAAAGAACCAGATGGAATGTTTCTAGGGTATTTGAACGAATTTCCAGAGCATTGGACACAAGGCACTGATTTGGAGGATCTAAAAGAACATCTTCAAGATTTGTATAAAGAATTTTCAAAGGAGGAATTACCAGGAATTAAGCGCGTCGCCGAACTTGAACTAGCATGAAACGACGTGATCTCATTTCAAAATTAGAGAAAAGTGATTGCGTCATGCTCCGACATGGAGCAAAGCATGATATTTACCACAATCCTCAAACGGGTGCTACCGAACCTGTTCCTCGACACAGGGAAATCAATGAAAGATTAGCCCAAAAGATTATTAAAAAACTCACAAAATAACCGTTACGCCAACAAGGCAGTTCGTAGAATTTCGAGGATTTTCACCACTCAAACCCACGACTGTGACGCTATCCAACCTTCTTAGGCTGATCGGCTGCGACTGAGGGAGGACTCACAGCACCGCCTATCTAAGTTCTTAAGCTAGCGCACGTTCCTGAGCCTATTCGTCTTAACTTCGAGAGGTTTCCCAAAGTCAAAATTTATCTAAACTGATCAGTAAAAAGATTTTAGCTTTTTCCATGCTCGCGAATCACACTCAAATCGGCTTGATCTAAAGCATTTAGTGCTTGGTTTAACACTTCGACAAATGTTGATTTAGCCGAACGTTTTAAGGAAACTTCTTCTTTAGATTTAACCCCTTTCAAATGAATACCTAACTCAGATTTCTAGTGATCTCTGTCACTCATATTATTTTCAAAATACGATGAACTCAGAAAATAC
>JAKSBQ010000464.1 GCA_022361075.1 Opitutales bacterium
AAGCAAGAGTTGATTATAAAGGCTAAAGAATTAAACAAAGATGGCTTCTCAACGAGCAAGATTTCGCAAATATTGAATATTGATAGAAGAACTGCAACCAAATACATTAAATATGAGATCGAGCAAATATATACAAACAGAGATCCTACAAATAACTATTCCCAATTCTTAGGCGATATTATCAATGCTTATTCTCATGGGCAGCTTATCAAACTGACCGAGTATTTCCCGGATATTGATTTAGCTAAGCTAAAAGAAGTTGAAGGTTTCCATGATTCTATAGCAATCATATGATGCTAGAATAAAAATAGGACAACATAAATAGAGATATTTCCTAGTCTAGTATAAAATAATATTAACTAAACTAGGAGGGTAGATTAATGGGACGTAAAAAACAATACAGTGCTGAATTTAAGCAAGATGCGGTGAACTATTATCACTCATCAGGCAAAAGTTTTGAAGAAGTAGGACAAGATTTAAAAGTCGCTAAATCTACAATAAGTAAGTGGGTTAAATCTGCTGAAAATAACAATGGCATAGTTAATCACAGAGGGTCGGGTAATAATAGCTCTGACACTGAAAAAGAAATTGCTAGACTAAAGAAAGAATTAAAGGATTCAAAGGATGCGTTAGATATCCTAAAAAAGGCTATAAGCATACTGAACAACTAACAGAATCTATTTATTCTCAGACAAAATTAGCATCGAAGGAACGCAATATTTCTGTTAGCAGTGTGCTCAAATTATTGGGCGTTTCTTCATCAGGTTATTACAGTTGGATTAAGCGAACACCTTCCCACCAGGAAAAGAGGAAGCAAAATTTTAAAGCTGAAATTGCAGAGATTTATAACGAATCTCATCAAATATATGGGGCACCTAAAATCACATCAATTCTAAAAGCAAGGGGGCATGTTATAGCAGAAAAGACAGTAGGTAACTATATGCGTGAAAAAGGAATAAAGGCCATCTGGGTAAGACCCTATATTAAAACAACTATAGACCCAGATTTGATAATAATCTGAAAAACATCTTGGATAGAGACTTCAAGCCAAAAGCACCTAATGCTATTTAGGTTACAGATTAACCTACGTGCACACTATATCTGAATTTGTCTATCTGAGCAGTGTAATGGATTTATTCAAGAAGAATCATAGGCTGGCAAAAATCAGATAGTTTGTCAAAAGAACATGTAATAAGAGCCATAGAAAAAGCTAAGAGTAATAGGAAGCTTACTAAGCCAGTAGTTATACACAGTGACCGTGGATGCCAATATGTATCGGGAAGTTATCTTGAGGCAACACCAGCAGCACATTTTATCCGCAGCTATTCAAACAAAGGTAATCCTTGGGATAATGCATGTATAGAATCTTTTCATGCTCTAATAAAGCGAGAATGGCTCAATCGATATGTTATTAAAGACATTAGACATGCCCATGATTTGGTATTTGAGTATATAGAAACCTTTTATAATACAGTTAGAATCCATGAGTATTGTGGCATGATATCACCTTATGATTTCGAAGAGAATTTAATAAGTTAAAGCCCTAAACTAGGATTTTATCTACTTTTATATTGTCCGAATTCTTGACAGAAGACCAATATACCCGTAGTAGAAAAAGAGATCAAGTGGTCGAAACGCTGCAAGGATAAAAGTCATGTGGGCAAGACAAAGAAGAACATTCACCAGATCAGCCACAGCAAGAAATGGGCGTTTGTTCCGGCCGTCGATGAATACGGCCAGCCTGTTCTAAAGAAAGATGGGAAACCCAAGCTGATTCCATCTTACAGCCTGTTGCAGGACAGGTTTTTCACTCATATGCGTGAGGCTGGATTTGAAGATTTTGAACGGGGAATCAAAGGCAGCACGACGCAGCACCTGTCTGTGTTGGATTACAAAATACAGCAGGACAATAAGAAGCTGGCACGTATTGAAAAGCAAGTGGAAGATCAACAGAAGGAGCTGGCCGCTGTGTCCAAGCAACTCGCCGTGAAGCAACAGACCAGCAAGATGTTCCATGAGCTGGACGAGTTGGGCAAAAAAAAGATGTTCGGCAAGGTGACGCTGACCGAGCAGGATTACAAGGAGGTGATATCACTCGCAAAGGAAGGTGTACTATCCCGTGGCAAAATTGAGTCCCTCAAGCGGAAGCTACAAGGT
>JAKSBQ010000071.1 GCA_022361075.1 Opitutales bacterium
TCAGGGCTGTAAACGTAGCTGGCAGTCAGCTCGGTATTTTGCGAGACGAACTGATATTGGATGGATTCCACGAAGTTGGATTCCGGGGCGTAGGCATAAAAGTATTTGTCGTTAGCGCCGGGGGTGTGGCTTGACAAGAAGAAACAGCTTCAAAACACTAAAGCTTACATAGCTTGAACAGTCGCAGCATTACCGAATTCTAAACGTGTTTCACATGTATTCACAGAGGTTAACTGGAACAGCGCCACGAGGTGGGCTAGGCGTTTGCTTGTTTAGCCTGTCATGGCGTAGTTCAAAGAACGAAGACTGGTCAGATGTAGGTGAACTTTTCTGTTAGGACTTTAAAAGATTTTTTTCAATTTAGAAACGATGCCGTTGGTAGTGAAGATCATTTCATTCCTGCTCATTTCTAAGAATTAGCTTATATAAATCCGGATTTTACAGTGTTGATAACCGAGAAGCTGTTACAAGTGTTTATTCATTCTCAAGACATTGGCATGAGAACTGCCAATGGTTGGCCTGTTGGGTTCTAAAACTTCCGAAATCGTATCCTTCGTGATATTTGAAGTTCCCTCAATTTTAATAACAGCATCATCAACAGCCTGTCCTATAGCCATGTCATCTCAGCACCCCCCACTTCATTTTCGCTTATTTTTGAGCTCGAGTCTAATATAGTTCGCAAAAACCAAAGCCATTACCACAAATCCAAATACTGCTTTTAGCACGTTTCCCTCATAGGATGTTGTAACAACAAATATCCCTATTATGGCAAATATAACTAAAAGGCCTGAAACGAAAACTATTATGTATCTCATCAATTATTCAAAAAAATCACTGCAATCATTATCTGCCCAAGCCCCAGCATAGCCTTCGAGAGCATTTTGATGGGGTAATATCAAGTTATTAAGATCTCGTTGTGTCGGCCGGTTGGCTAGAATACTTTCCCTGTTTCTTTGATCAACCGCAAAGGGTGATCATTGCGGATTCGCTTATCCAGATCCACTGCATAGCTAAACAAATTCTTCTGCTCTTGATGCTCTCCCATCATACAAGAATATCCTAGAGAACTCTTGGCTAAATGGGTACCTCA
>JAKSBQ010000035.1 GCA_022361075.1 Opitutales bacterium
AAAGTGTTTGTAATTCCGGTGGATCGCGCTGTTCGTATCCGCACGGGCGAGGAGGACGCTGAAGCAATCTAATAATTCAGAGATTTGGTAGTAGAGGCCCTCGGTAACATTTTTGCTGCCGAGGGTTTTTTAAAGTCAATTTTGTGGCGCTTCTCTTATATCTTTCACCGATTCTTCGATCAGTTCGCGCAGAACCGTCATGTCGACATCGGCGAGTTTGTTGATGTAAAGGCAGGCCTTTCCTGTTTTACATTTACCCAGCCTCGTGAGCGATTCAGGATCCCAACCTTCCTTGCAATCCATCAGGTAAAGGCTTAAACTAGCCTTTCTAGGGGAAAATCCGACAAGAAACCAGTCCCCTTCGCGTCCTGATTCGTATTTGTAATGATGGGTTCCAAAACCGATGATGCTTGGGCCCCACATTTTTGCGGGCTCACCAGTGACCTCCTCCATCAGTTTGAGGAGTACATAAGAGTCTTTCTTTTTAGTTTCGGAGGTGACTCGCTCGAGAAACTCAGTGACGTCCTGGTCGTTAGGTTTGGTTTTAAGTTCAGACATGCTCTAAATTAGAGCGCGTTCCTTAAATCTCAAGTAGTGCCGTTTGTAAAACTGGATCGACCCCTTTTCGCAATTGTTCAAGGGAAGCTCGTTTAACCCAAACGTCTGGTCTCACCCCTAGGCCCTCCAGCGCATTACCATTCGGATTGACGTAATTGCGAGTGCTGATTTGGAGAACACCCCCTCCTGCCAGAGGCCAGTTAGGACTGATCAGGACTTTGCCGGCACTAAGATTTTGAGCGATCACCTTTGCTTTCCCGTGATGTTGCAAAACTGAAGCAAGAATCTCGGAGCAACTTGAAGTCCGTTCTCCCGTCAGAAGAGTAATCGACCAGTGATGGATTGGTGATTGAACGTCAACTTCGACGGACCACTGTTCTTCGGATTGATTGCGACTCACAAGTGTGCCCAGTTTAGTTCCTTTTTGGAGCAAATAGGGGAAGAGTTGGTCCAGCTCTTTGATTCGGCCACCCAGATTCCATCGCAAATCGATGATCAATTTATCCGTTTTTGGGTGTTTTTGGACTTCTTTCAATATCCACTCTGTCAGTCCAGTGTCGAAAGAATCGAACCTGAGATAAAGCGTATCCTCCTCAAGTAATGCGGAATATCTTTGTTCTGACTCATTTTCGATAAGTTCAGGCGAAATGGTGCGTTCGATCACATGATCAGTCGGGTCGAGGAAGCGGTAGCGGGTGTCCCATCCTTTGGAACCATCTTCCAGTATAATCCAGCCTTTTTGGATGCCAGCTCTCTCTGCCGGACTGTTTGGAAGCACTTGCGCGACTATTTTCTGCTCGGACAGTTCAGTGGTGATCATCCCGGTCCCAATTTTCAGACTTCCCTTTGACTGTTGGACTTCATGTGGTGCCAATACAAACGTGTGAGCGTCACCCAATTCGTTCACCATTTTTTTGAGGGCCAGGTAGGTGTGACGATAATCCGTAGTATTTATGACAGAGTCTTTGTGGGTTTCGGTTATAATATTCCAGTCCCTGCCTCGAAATTCTGGATCAAAATAGTTTTCACCAACCAACTCAGCCACTCGCTGATGAGCGGAAACCGGATCTATAACGTTCGATGTGAGCCCCTCTTCTAATGTTTTGCAGCCGTTTCCGAGAAGCAGGACCACCATTAAACCAAGGACGGCAAAGCATTGTCGGTGCTGGAAAAGAAAAGGCATACGTCGAGGTTTATGTAAAATATCTATAAAAATGGCAAGTTCTAGTTAAGTGCTTGGGTTTACTCATATTTAAGAGTGAGGAAAATCGGCCTTTTGAATTGCGCCGGGAAAAAATGCGAACTGCTTTTAATCTCTGCAAATTCCCGAATACCCATGAAGTTATTGTCAAAAATAGCCCTATTTGGGGCGTTTACCCTTTGTAACCTGCTAGGTGCCGATCAGAAAATCGAAGCACAGATCGAAGAATTGCTGTCGCAGATGACACTCGAGGAAAAGGTACGAATGTGTCATGCACAGTCGAAGTTTAGTGCGGCTGGAGTATCCCGAATCGGTGTGCCTGAGCTTTGGCTCTCAGACGGTCCGCATGGGGTGAGACCTGAGATCGCGTGGGACAGTTGGAGCCACGCGGGATGGACAAATGACTTTTGCACGGCCTTCCCCGCATTGACCTGTCTTGCGGCGACTTTCAATCCTGAGCTTTCCTATGAATATGGCGTTGCGTTGGGTGAGGAGTCCCTGTACCGGGAAAAAGATATCATCCTAGGGCCAGGAGTGAACATCTATCGAACTCCTTTGAACGGTCGTAATTTTGAGTACATGGGGGAGGACCCTTATCTGGCGTCCCAGATGGTAGTGCCTTATGTCCAGGGTGTTCAATCTAATGGAGTGGCTGCCTGTGTGAAACATTTGGTTTTGAACAATCAAGAGCACTGGAGGCATGAAGTGAATGTTGAGATTTCTGAGCGTGCGCTCCGGGAGATTTATCTGCCAGCATTTAAAGCTGCCATTGTTGAAGGAGGAGCGTGGTCAGTGATGGGAGCATATAATTTGTTCAGAGGACAGCATTGTTGTCATAATGAACTATTATTGAATCATATTTTGAAGGATGAGTGGGGATTTGACGGGATTGTTGTCAGCGACTGGGGCGGGACCTATGATACAACAGAAGCCGCGCTTTATGGGTTGGACCTCGAGATGGGGACGGGAACGAATGGCCTTACATTTTCAGAAGATAATGCCTATGACAATTATTACCTGGCGCTGCCCTTTTTGGACAAAATCAAGAAAGGGGAGATTTCTGAGTCGGTACTCGATGATAAAGTGAGGCGTTTGTTGAGGTTAAGGCTTCGTACCAATATGGATCGCTCGCGGGGTTTTGGGAGGATGATGTGTGAGGATCATTCGAGGGTCGCACGAAGTGTGGCCACTGAAGGAATGGTGTTATTAAAAAATGAAAATGACTTTTTTCCGCTCGACGCAGGGGCCTCAATTACAATTGCAGTTATTGGAGAAAATGCGACCAGGATGATGACTATCGGGGGAGGTTCGTCAGAGTTGAAGGCAAAGTATGAGATCTCACCTCTAGAGGGTATTCAAAAGCGTTTTAAAAATGCGAAAATTGTGCACTCGATGGGTTATGGTTCGGGCGAATCGGATTACGACGTTGTTTTGCCATCACCTTACGATGCAGAAGCTCTGAAAAAGGATGCCTTGGAGGTCGCGGCGAACGCGGATTTTGTTCTTTTCTTTGGTGGATTAAACAAGAGCCATAACCAGGATTGCGAAGGAGCTGATCGCTTGCAGTTAGGTTTACCTTTTGGACAAGATGAACTCATCACGGACTTGCTCAAAGTAAATCCCAACATGGCAGTGCTACTGATTAGTGGTAACGCTGTTGAAATGCCGTGGATTGATGAAGTGGCCGCGATTTTTCAGGTCTGGTATCTCGGCAGTGAGACGGGGTATGCAATAGCAGATGTTCTTTCGGGGGACGTAACTCCGTCAGGAAAGCTACCATTCACTTTTCCGAAAAAACTGGAAGACAATCCTGCCCATCGTTTTGGGGAGAAGTCCTATCCTGGGATCGATCACGAACAAGAGTATATGGAAGATATCTTTGTTGGATATCGAGGGCATGATGAATTCGGGATAGAACCACTATTTCCGTTTGGTTTCGGATTGAGCTATACGGACTTCGAAATCTCTGATGTGACTGTAGATGATAGTGAGATTGCGATCGATGGGAACATTCGGCTCCGATGCAAGCTCACCAACACAGGGCCTGTGAAAGGAGCCGAAACTGTTCAAGTCTATGTCGGCAAATCGAATTCTAAAGTGAAGCGCGTGAAAAAAGCTCTCAAGGGATTCAAGAAGGTTTCAGTAGATGCAGGAGAAAGTGAACTGGTAACGGTCACCATCCCCGTGAAAGACTTGGCTTACTATGAAACTGCTTCAAAAAGTTGGGTGGTTGAGACAGGGGACTACAGGCTTTGGGTAGGAAATTCATCTGCGTCTGGCATGAGCAAAACATTTCGCGTAAAATAGCCTTTTTATGCCATATGGTTTCTGGGGAATTGTCAGAATTTTGAAATTATTTAGTTTGTTAATGATCTTCATAAATTCTTCTAGATAAATACTTTAATGAGATTATTATAAAACCATATGGCAATAATATTGTTCGTTTTGGGATTACTTGATCGAAATTAGTCTGCAGATGTTCTTTTTCTGGAATCGCATATGTTTCAGGCGACGAAAGTGACACATTTTACCTCTTAGAAATTCAAGCAAAGACAGCGATGATTACTCCCTGGATCATCAGAGAGGTGTTGGAATTACTCACATAATTTTACGCGATCAGAGAATTCTTTTGGCTCCCGAATAGATCGATTCGATTTTGACTACTGCGGCAGCTCGTCCGGGCAAAGTATGAGGGTTGATGTATTTCATCGCTTCGAAAATCTTACCTTCTGTTTCCAAATGTATTGAACCTTTGATTTGGAAGGAATCTCGATCGGGAGTGAGAAACAAAACGCTGGCCTGTGTTCCGAGCAAAATGTTTTTGCGTGTTTTGTGAAAGAAATTGTCAGCGATGAAAAAGGTATGATCATCGAAAAATCCTCCTATTGTGAAATAGATCGAATTGGGTCGGCCGTTTTCATCGACGGTGGTGAGAACCGGTGCTCCCTGCCTCGCTTCCCACTTGGATCTAACTAAATCAAATTCCGCTGCCATAATAAGCTCCTCCTCATCTGGAGACTCTGACTTTTACCATATACTCGATTTCTCCCTCGTCAGAGAAATTCACTAATCGATTTCGGACGGCCTCATTTACACGATATCCCTTGGAAACGATCAGAACGCCGTCCTTAGTTTTCACATCTTCCTCAATCCACATGCCGTTTTTGATTTTGTCGATTTCCAGATCAATCACTTTTGATTTGGGCTGGATGACCTCAACC
This sequence comes from Opitutales bacterium, assembly GCA_022361075.1. Classification (GTDB taxonomy): domain Bacteria; phylum Verrucomicrobiota; class Verrucomicrobiia; order Opitutales; family JAFGAQ01; genus JAKSBQ01. The sequence goes on from JAKSBQ010000035.1 coordinate 4,981, forward strand.
TCCTTGAATGCTTCGATTAGGACTGCAGGAAAGTCTTCTTTAGATTCTTCAAGAATCTCGATGGCCTGATCCCTGTCTCTTCCTTTTCTAATGAGGAGTTCAAAAGTCGTAACGAATTTTATAACTGCTGAGTGTATTGCAATTGCCTCTCCATTTTCGAATCCTTCCTTGTCGATGCGTTGAGAAGCAGCAATGAGAGTGTTACCGATATGTTCTAATCGTGGAATATTACGCAAAATACTCAGTGAAATCTGTGGATGATTACGGACCATGGACTCTTCTTTTGGTGTGAGTGTGTCGTCCCAATAATATCGTTCCAGTATGAGTTCAGGTATTGTAATGCATCCTAACTGCGAAAGTTGCGCGGCGATATCGAGATTCCATATTGCCGGAGCATCTATTTCCTTGCCCAATTTAATCGCGTATTCGCGGACATGTTGGCTCAGTGAGAAAGCTACTCCATTTGTAATTTCGAGAATCTTCATGAGCGCATCGACACTTTGTGACAGCGTATTCTGAACCACTTCACGATCCGCTGCCATCTGGTGAAAATACTCTACTGCATCATTAACGGTTTTGTTGAAAACAGGAGGATTGATCGGCTTACGGATGAAGCGAAATATTCCTATCTGATTTAGAATTTCTGCGATATAGGCTATGTCGTTGCTCCCGGTCAAAAGTATGCGTGTGATATCGGGGTATTCGCGTTGCATCAATCCCAGTAGCTGGAGGCCATCCATTTCTGGCATGATCATGTCGCTGACGATCACCTTGATCTGGTAATCTTTGGATTTGAGAACCTCCAACGCCATTTTGCCACTTACAGCAGGCACAAACTCGAAATGCTTATCATCCAGTGAGTTGCGAATGATTTTGAGCAACAGGTTGTCATCATCAACAACCAGAATTTGGGGTCTCTCGGGGCTCACTGACCAGAGACGGTAGTGTTTGCAGGGAAAACAGTCAAATCCGTTTGCAAGAAACCCAGTGCACTAGATCTCGCAATTGGAATTCCTATTTTTCTACCGGAACTAATCTGTAGATGCTTCCTTTTCGAGGACTACCTCCGTTAAGGGACAGGTAAAGTGATCCTTCAGGCCCGTTGGCAATATCCCGGATCCTTCCTTGATTTTTTAAAACGATTTCGTCACTAATCACTTCACCATCTTTGAGCTCGATACGGTGAAGCTCCTGAGAGGCCATGCCGGACACGAAAAGATTGTGTTTCCAGTCTGGAAACAAATCTCCCTCGTAGAATTCGATTCCACACACGGCGATAGAGGGTGTCCAGTATTTCACGGGTTGTTCCATTCCTTCCTGATGAGTTTTGTCTGTGATAGGAGTTCCGTTGTAGTTCATCCCGTAGGTGATGGTGGGCCAGCCGTAATTTTTCCCACCTTCGATGATATTGAGTTCATCTCCTCCCCTCGGGCCATGCTCGGTGGACCATATTTGTTTAGTGATCGGATGTTGATCTAAACCTTGAGGGTTTCTGTTTCCATAGGTCCAGATCGTGGGGTAGGCGTCTTTGACTCCGATAAATGGGTTATTTTCGGGAACTCGTCCGTCATCATGAATACGGTGATGTTTCCCGTTCGGCTTACTGAGATCCTGGGCCATTTGTTGTCGACCGCGGTCACCGATTGAAAAAAACAGATAACCGTCTTGAAAAACGAATCTCGTGCCAAAGTGGGCACCAGCGCTCGTGTGAAATTCTCCGGGAACGTGAAAGATGTTCTCTTGGTCGACCCATTGCCCGTCGCTAATTCTGCCCCGAACGATGGCGGTCATCCCTGCTTCGTTTCCGTTTTCAGTGGCGCCGACTGTCTCACTGTAACCTAGATAAATCCAACCGTTTTCTTGATAGTCAGGATGAACTGCGACCTCTAGCAAGCCACCTTGCCCCCTTTGCCAGATTGCTGGTATCCCGTCGACTTTTTGTTTCTTCCCATTTTCGAAAAGGTAGAGATCCCCTTGTCTCTCGGTGAATAGGAAAGAGCCGTTAGGCAAGAAATCGATTGCCCAGATGATTCCGTTCCCATCCAAAACTTTCTCGAGTGTAAACTGATGGTCTTCACTCTGGAAAACACCATCCTGAGGTTTAAGCGATTCTTCAACTTGTTGTTTTTTGGCCAATTGGCCTTGCTCCCGAATATAGATCACGAGTGCTCGGATTTGCTCAGGCGTGAGGACTCCTTTGTATGGAATCATCCCATTTTCTAATATTCCCTCCGAAATCACACGTGTTAAGTCTTCGTCGGTACCTCCGTATTTCCAGACATCGTCGATGAGGGACTCTCCTTCACCACCTCGAAGATCCTCTCCGTGACACGCGGCACAGTAAGTTTGATAAAGTTTGTCAATTTCGCCGGTTCCGATTCGATTTTGGGCAAAAGCCGTAGTTGCAATGAATATCGCAAAAATAATGGGGGTGTTTTTCATTCCTTGGATCTTAAATGGGCTGAGGAAGGAATCAAACGAGTGTGACGAAAATTCGAATATTTGGAGCCCATTCAAGTTAAAAATTTCGTAACAAGGGCATTAATCCATCTGTTAATTGGATTCCCTGTTTGCTCACTAATCATAACCTGATAGCCTAGGTCCAATAGTTTTCAATATTTATGTCTGAACAAACCGCGATACCCGTATCCCCGAATGCTTATTTCAAGCAGGGAGCAGTCATCGTAATTGTCATCGCCCTCATCTACGCAGCCGTGTCTTCTTTTTACACGGTGGAGTCTGAAGAGCAGGCTGTGGTATTACGATTTGGAAAATACCATGCGATCACCGATCCCGGATTGCATTTTAAAATACCTTTTGGAGTGGACCGAGCCATTCGCGTGGCAACCCGTCGACAACACAAGGAAGAGTTTGGTTACCGAACCCGCTCGGCTCGTCAAGGAAGTCCAACTCGATATGACTCCGGAGGTTATCCGGAGGAGTCGTTGATGGTGACCGGAGATCTCAATGCCGCCCAGGTGGAATGGAGTGTGCAATATCTTATTCAGGATCCTAGAGCGTTTCTTTTTAATGTGAGAGAGCCTGTGGCAACGATGAGAGACGCTTCTGAATCGGTGATGAGACAGGTTGTGGGAGACCGAACGGTTGACGAAGTGATCACCGTAGGACGTCAGGAGATCCAGTATCAGACCCTCCTTCGTCTTCAGCAGTTGATGGACGAATATGAAATGGGCATCAAGATCGATCAGGTGGTTCTCCAGGATGTCAGTCCGCCTAGTCCAGTCGCTCCTTCTTTTAATGCGGTCAATGAAGCTCAGCAAGAACGTGAACGTATGATAAACGAAGCCCGAGCTCAATACAACAAGGCGGTGCCACGTGCCAGAGGCCAAGCCGAACAACTTATCCAGTCTGCGCTCGGTTATGCAACTGAACGTGTCAATCGAAGTAAAGGGGATGCCAGTCGATTTGATTCCATGCTTGTCGAGTATCTCAAGGCACCTGAAGTGACACGTCGGAGAATGTATCTCGAAACTATGCAGGGTGTTTTACCGAAGTTAGGGCGAAAAATCATTGTAGATGATGAAGCAACTTCAGTGCTTCCACTCTTGCAAATTGGTGAAGGAAACACGGAGGTGAACCGATGAAAAAACAAGGATCAATTTCTCTCATTGCCCTACTCATCGTAATAGGGGCTTCAGTGATCGTATTGCTGAACAGCATCTACACTTTAGCTGAAACTGAGCAGGCGATGATCACTCAGTTCGGCGAAATCAAGGGCGAGCCTGTTACGGAAGCAGGGTTACATTTTATGGTCCCTTTCATTCAGAAGGTGAACAAATTGGATAAACGTATTCTTTCTTGGGACGGTGAGAGTAGTGAGTTGCCAACAAAGGATAAACTTTTCATCCGCGTAGATACTTTTGCTCGTTGGAGAATCGTCGATCCAAAGCAGTTTTTCCTGAGACTGCGCGACGAGCGCAGAGCATTGACTCGTCTCGACGATCTTATCGACAGTGCTGCAAGAGAAGCGATCGCGAATCACGTGCTTCTCGAAATTGTTCGCTCAGAAAACCGTGAGCCTGTCAAAGATGAGCAGATTGAAGAAATCGAAGATCAGGAATTTGGTCAGCTACAGCTCATCGAAGTGGGTCGAGAAAAGATCGAAGAGATGATTGTAACCTCCGCACAGCCCAACTTAGCGGATCTAGGAATAGAACTGCTGGATGTGCAGATCAAGCGTTTGAACTACAACGATAATGTTCAACGTCAGATCTTTCAGCGTATGATCAGTGAGCGAAATCAGATTGCAGCTCGTTTCCGAAGTGAAGGTGAGGGTGAGGCCGCTCGCATTCTCGGTCAACGGGATCGAGAACTTCGCACGATCGAATCCGAGGCTTACCGTAAGGTGCAGGAGATCAAAGGTGAAGCAGATGCGGAAGCGACAGCGATTTACGCAGCCGCTTATGGCAACGACGAAGCTTCCAGAAGTTACTACGAGTTCCTCAAAACGATGGAGACATTTGAGCAGACTCTGAGTGAAGAAACGATGCTTCTGTTATCCACGGACAGTGACCTTTTTAAATACTTTAAGAAGTTGGAAAACGTGAAGTAGTAGCCACTCCATTGATTCTATTTCACTTTGGAAAACCGTCCTTTTTAGGACGGTTTTTTGTTTGATCTAGTGTCTCAGAATGAGAACGACAGTGTATAGGTCTGAAACAGCGAGTGTTAGCGAAAATGGCTAAATATAATTTTTACAACTAAAAGTAATAAAAATATGAATTTTATAAAGCACTGATAAAGAGCATCTTAAGGATAATTAAATTTTGTTTGTAACCAATTGGCATGAGAGGTGGTTATATAGTTTTGAAAACAATTTCACATTACAACACGTCTTTCAAAACAGCAACATCATGAAAACAGTAGCCATCATCTCATCCGTATTCATTATCGCATTTTCAGCTTTGGGAAAAGATAACCCAGAAGCCGAAAACAGCAGACTTCCTGAGTCAGCCTCAGCAAGTTTCTACACCGTCATTGAAAGTATCGAAGCAGATACTTCTGATATCATGGAAGCACGGGTTCATGAGCAAATTGAGTATTCTAACTCCATTGGAATGATCGTTTTTGCTTCAAGTGAAACCGAGCTTAGTGAAGAAGAAGTTGAAGCGATGATCGATCAATCTCAGCAAATCGCACTAAACATCCAAATGAGCTCTAGTGCTTCGTAAGGAAGACGAGTTTTTTAAGAACACCGTTCCTCTTTTAAATCAAATCATAAGATCAACCCGAATCGTTGAGCGAAGGCTCAGGGATTCGGGATTTTTTATGTACATTTCTAAAGAAGCTAATAAATACGATTGACTTCGTATTTTGAAATTTATTATACGAATCTTTTCGTAAATGAATCCGGTCTCGTGAAAGAGATCGCTGGCAGATTGGAAACTTATCTAATGAACCGTAGAGCATTTATTAAACTCATTGCTGTTTCAGGCGCGTTGCTCGTGGCTTCCCGAAAGCTTTTTCCCTCTAAGAAAGATTTACCTTTTCAGGTGGTAGATTATCATGTGCATCCTTGCGACCGATTTCCGCGTGAACAGGTCAAAGCAAGGTCCGAGGAACTAGGCATCCCGTTTGGAACAGTCCCTCATCCAGCTCCTCGATATGGGAAAATCTCAACAGATGAAGACTTGATCGATTACGTGGAGCAGACTCACGCGCTAGGTCTTTATGCAGGCCTGCAGCCTGTAAATCCGGGTTGGCATGAGATGTTTTTGGAGCGCGCACGGAGTTGTCTGGATTACGTCCTTATGGATGCTTTAGAAATCCCGGATGGTGAAGGTGGATATCACATCACTTGGAGAGATAATTTTGAGCTTCCTTGGGAAACATCAAAATTCATGGATCGATATTTGGATTTTTATGAGAATGTTATAGCTAACGAAAAGATTCAGATCCTAGCGAGTCCTACTTTTTTACCTCGATGTATTCGAGATGAATACGAAGAGCTATGGACAGCGGAACGTATGAATCGCATTATCAAGAGTGCAGTAGAAAACGGAGTCGCTCTTGAAATCAATAGCGGATACCAGATTCCAGACGCGAAATTCGTCGAGCTGGCCAAACGAAAAGGAGCAAAATTTTCGTTCGGAACCAATAGCTGGAGAGCTCATCGGGCAGGAAATTTGACCTACAGTATCGATATTGCAAAAAGCTGCGATCTGAAAGCTTCAGATATTTTTACTTTAAATAAAGGCAGTCATGATAAAGCAAAATCTTCTCAAAGCTCTTAGTTTAACGGCATTTGCTCTTTTCAGTCAGTGTATTCTGAATGCAAGTCGGATAGAAGTTACTTATATCGCAAACGAAGGATTTCTTCTTCGTTCGGGCGATTCAAAGGTATTGATCGATGCCCTTTTTGATGAAGGTTCGTATGATTTATTTCTAGTTCCTTCCGAAGAAACGAGGACTAAGATGATAGACGGTATTCCCCCTTTCGATGATATCGATCTAATCTTGTTCACTCACCGGCACTGGGATCATTTTGATCCGTCCGTTGCAGCGCAATTTCTCAAAAAACATCCGGAAACGATGCTAGTCGGACCTCCACAAGCAGTTGATGAAATGAAAGATCTAGAGGATTTTCAGCAATTTTCTGATCAAGTGAAAGCTGTTGATCTTGAGCTTGATGAAGAAACGAAGCTTTCAATCAATGGAGTCGCAATGACTATTGCTAGACTCGAACACGGTCCTTTTATGAAAGACGGAGTAAATGTTCATAAGGACGTCGAGAATCTTGTCTATCACCTCGACCTTAACGGAACTGGAATCATGCATGTCGGCGATGCCGGAATTTACTCGAGTCAGAAGTATTTTAAAGAGAAAGACTTTGAGAAAAACCGAGTGGACATCCTGTTTAGTTCTCGCTTCGACAGGGGACCTTTTTCCAAGTCGATCATTACCGAACGTATGAAACCCGAAGTTATCATTCCAATGCATATCCCTCCGGGTAAATGGGAAAACGTGACCGCAAAATTCAAAAAAGTTTATCCATCTGCGATTGCATTCAGGACCCCGTTGGAATCCAAGAGCTTCGAGTTCTCAGGGTTAGCAGAAAATAATTGAAATGGATGTTATCATTATGTACCAAACGCGACCTACACTTTTACTATTTGCGATCCTCGGTGTCGCTTTGTTGTTCCCGACGAGAGCTTCTGAAATTCATGAATCTGTAATCTCAGGAGACTTCGATAGAGTCCGAGAACTGATCGAATCAGATGAAGGACTTCTTCAATCTCTGGATCATTTGGAGCAGACGCCGCTGCATCTGGCATGTTCAAATGCTCATTGGGAGATTGTAGATTACCTCATCCACAAAGGTGCAAATGTCGATGCGAGAACGGAGTATGGAGTTTCAGTTCTCAGCTACGCGATTCGCGATTCGGCGGATTGTTTAGATACCCTGCGCCTACTCGTGGAGAAAGGTGCCGAAATTAATGTGGAGCATTCAGCGATAGGATCTCCGCTTCATGCTGCAGTAAACAGAGGAAATCTCGAGGCTGTCGAGTTTTTGATTCAGCAAGGAGCAGATATCGAAGTACAAGGCCGCTATGGGAGTCCGCTTCAAATGAATATCATCTTCATCGAAAACGAGAATGATGAAATGGCGAAACATCTAGTTAAGCTTGGTGCATCTGCTTCTGAATACAGTTACGGCATGAACGCGATGCACCTGGCTGCTCTGAAGGATAAGTGGGAGCTGATCCAGATCATGATCGATCATCATTGGGAGGTGGATGTAAAAGATGATTATGGGCACACCCCTCTGTTTTATGCTGCAAGACATGGGAATCGAAATGCTTACGATACCTTGATTGCGGCGGGTGCGGATGATGTACTTATCGCAGAACCGTTTGCAGCACCCTCTTCACAACTCACACAAACTCTGGAACTCGGAGAAGCCTTTATCTGGTATCTTGGTCCGATTCATTCACCGGGCACTGGTTATGTCGTCAAGACGCAAAACCAATTGTTAATTTTTGATCCACAAAAATACGATGCCTCACCAAACAAAGGATTGCAGAACGGATTCCTGAACTCCAATGAGCTCAATGGACAAAAGATAACATTCTTTTTCACGCACACTGCATATGACGCAGATCTAGTGAGCCATTTTCCAGGTGCAGAGGTTGTTTTTTGGGATGAACCACTTGTGAAGAAACCAGATACGGTGGCAATGGGATCGTTTCATTCCGTAAATGGAGAAAGACGGATTGCAGTTGGAAATCTAAAGATTCATTCGATTCCGTCCTCAGGCAGACATAACATCACCAAAACATATGGAGTCGGTTATCTCGTTGAAGTCGATGGTCTCAAGATATTTCATGCGGGGTTGCATTCTGCGAGAAGGCAGGAGCAGGTTGAAGAATACCGGGCGGGAATCGATCTGCTGAAGTCCCATCAGCCGATCGACATTGCTATCCTTCCGGTTCGCGGTCGTCATTTGCCTCTCGCTTATGAGAACTACCGTTATCTGATTGAGGAACTTTCACCTGGCGCGATCTATCTCATAGGTGATGACAGGGTTCGCGAAGAGCATCGCAGATGCTTAAGCATTCTACACGATTGCGGAGTGCCTATCTTTTATCCGGATGGTGGTGTCGCGGTGGGACAGCGCTTCTTTTACGAGCGCTGAATTTGGGAGTCATGGTATGAGATTAGCGAAGCAAGACGTTTGAGTTGATTTACGAAAGAATTCGTATGAAGGGAGTAATGAAAGAAACAAATAGCCCCGAAAATTTAGGTAGGCGGGTACATCTTGTGGATGCGCTCAGAGGCTTTGCTCTTATGGGTATTTTCCTACTACATCATGTCGAGCATTTCAATTTGTTTGGACGGCCGATAGATCCTATCGGTCCTTTTAGTCTGGAGACCGACCGTGCAGTATTCAGGACGCTCTACATGCTCTTTGCAGGAAAGTGCTATGCGATCTTTGCATTGATGTTTGGATTTAGCTTCTGGGTGCAGATGGAACGGCAGATCGAAAAGGGAAATCCTTTCATGCTAAGATTCGCGTGGAGGATGCTGGTTTTGGTGGGATTTGGGCAATTCCATGCTTTCTTCTATTCGGGCGACATCGTGATGGTTTATGCGGTTTTGTCGATGGTGCTTCTGGTAACCTGGAGATTGCCGGATTGGTTCGTTCTCTTACTCGCTGCGCTTTTTTTGATTCAACCGTTTTACATGACACGGTTCATCTATTTTTTGACACATCCTGAGCAAACGCAGATCACTAGACATGGAAATTTGTGGGGTGAACTGGGGCAGCTCTACAACAATGGAAACTTGGGCGAAGTGTTGATCGCCAACGTTACGAAGGGTCAAAAAGCAAACCTGACCTGGGCGTGGGACCATGGGCGCTATTTCCAGACTCCCGGCCTCTTTCTACTGGGAATGTTGGCGGCGAAGAAAAGGATCTTTACTGAAGACAATTGGCGGTTCTGGACAGTCATCTTGTTTGTCTCTTTTGTCATCTGGCTACCACTGCATTTTGCGAGGCAGAACTTTCAAATGTGGGTTACCGGTGGACACTTTCGATATATGTTACGGTTGATTCTGGACTCTTATCGCAATCTGTCTCACATGCTAGTTTGGTTATCATTGATAAGCCTTTTGTGGAGATTCCAGGTCATTCGTATGGTCTTCAGCCCCCTGATTGCTTTGGGGAGAATGAGCCTGACGAATTATATCAGTATAGGGATCATAGGTGCTTTTCTTTATCACTCCTATGGTCTGCACCTACATCGATATTGTGGAGCGACGATATCCCTTTTTATAGGTCTGGTTTCGCTCACCTGTCACTGTGTCTTCTCAATGGTTTGGCTGAAGTATCAGCGTTACGGGCCACTCGAATACATCTGGCACAAGTTAACATGGATCAGGTTTTCTAGGAAATAACGAAATCAATATTTTAACCCCCAAAGAGGTCTTATCATGAAACTCATTTCTTACGCTTTTCTTATTCCCATCCTAACTGCCATTTGTACGCATGCGCAGACTGTAGTCTCTCCATCGGGTAAGGTGGCTATCTCGTTTGGACAAAACCCTGGGCTTGAGTTTCGGGTAGAGGCGCATAATCGTCTGATCTTTAAAGATTCTCCCATTCGATTGAAGCTCGGCAATGGATACACTCTCGGTTTGGCCTCTGAGCTGATTTCTTTTGAGGAAAGTAGCTTTGATGAAACGTGGGAGCCAGTGGTCAAAGGAAGGCGGAACCAGATTCGAAATCACTATCGGGAAATTCATGTTCTGTTACGTGAACCTCACCCGAGCAAAATAGGTGAGAGCATTTGTTTTGAGATCACCGCCAGAGCGTATGACGATGGAGTAGCCTTTAAGTATCGCATTCCAAATTCATCTCAAACGGATTGGAATCAGCTCCTGGAGGATACGACCGAATTTCGTTTTTACGGGAATCCCACTTGTTGGGCAGCCGATCATAAGCGCTTTTTGTCTCACCAGGAGGAGCCCTACAACAAGTCGCGTGTCAGAGACCTGCCCGAAGGGCAATACATCGGATCACCATTTGTTCTGAGATTTTCTCGAAATCGTCATGCGGCGATTACTGAGGCGGCATTGGTGGATTTTTCTGCGTTTTATCTGGAAAAAGGATCTATCGGTGCCGAGCACGCGTCGGTAAGAACGAAACTCACGCGTCATGAGAACAATCCTGTGGCCGTTCAGTCTGATGGTACGATCGAGAGTTCATGGCGGGCGGTGATGGTTGCACAGCAGTTATCGGATTTATACACCAACGACATGTTGCTCAACCTGAATGTCCCATGTGCGATTGAGGACACAAGCTGGATCAAACCAGGGATGATGGCATGGGACCACTGGTGGAGTGGTGGTGTAAAAATGAATACCGAGACCATCAAGGAATACATCCAACTTGCCGCGGATATGGGTTGGGACTACCAGCTCATCGATTGGCAGTGGTATGGTGTGTTTGATAACAGCCAAGCCGACTTCAGCACGGTGAACCGCGCAGTTGATATGGACGAAGTGCTTCGATTTGCGAAGGAAAAGGGTATCAAACTTTGGTTGTGGATGTGTTGGACGGATACAAATCGCAATGACGCTTATCTTGACGCCTTCCAGCAATTTGAGAATTGGGGAATCGCCGGGGTTAAAATCGACTTCATGCAACGTGACGACCAGTGGATGGTGAACTGGTATCACAAAATTGTGAAAGCTGCGGCTGAGCATCAATTGATGGTCAATTTCCATGGAGCCTACAAACCCACCGGCTGGCGCCGTACTTATCCCAATCTTATCACTCGCGAGGGTGTGCTCGGTCAGGAACACAGCAAGTGGTCGAGACGAGTCACTCCTGAGCATAATTGCACACTCCTCTTCACTCGTAATCTGTTGGGAGAAATGGACTACACACCAGGTGGATTTTTGAACCGAACAGCCGAAGATTTCGTGATGGCTGAGCGTGAAGGTGGCTCTTCACAAGTCATGGGCACGAGGGCACATAATCTTGCTTTGTTTGTCCTATTCGAGAGTCCAGTCATGTGTGCTTGCGATCATCCGGATCATTACCGAGATCAGTCCGGGGCGGATTTTCTCGAAATTGTGCCAACTGTCTGGGACGAGACCATCTGTCTCGATGGTCGAATTGGTGAGTTTGGAGTGCTTGCAAAACAAAGTGGCGAGGATTGGTTCCTGGGGGCGATCACAAATGAGAAAGAGCGAACACTCGAAGTGTCGCTAGATTTTTTGGGTGACGGTAATTACGAAATGAAAATCTGGCAGGACGGCTCCGATGCTGCCGATCATCCGGAATCACTGGAGATTGTCACGAGATTTGTTCAAAAAACAGAAGTGTTAGAGCTCCAATTGGCGCCTTCTGGAGGTGTGGTTGTTCATTTTAAGAAGCTGTGAGGAAGCGTATGAAATTCATTATGAGTTGGCTGATTGTTTCTACTATTTTCACGATACATGTGAATGGTCATGACCTTGAGAAAACAGTTTTTCCGAAGCTATCGGGTCCTTATCTCGGTCAGGAATCTCCTGGGAAAACTGCTAAGATTTTTGCGCCAAGCGTGATTTCGACGGAACTCCATGATGATGCTTCACCTGCATTTAATGAAGATGGGACCGAGGTCTTTTTTAGAATAGTTTTCAAATCCAAGGGCATAAGCTACGGCAAAATATTCACCTCCAAACTGATGGATGGTTTATGGAGTAAACCAGTCATTGCTCCGTTTTGTGACAAACGCATGTGGGGCAGAGTGAACTTTGCTCCAGATGGACAACGTCTCTATACTTCTGTCAACACGGCTAAAGGAGCTGGATTTGATATGGATCCTGTTTATGTCGATCTAGTCGACGGTCGTTGGGAAGATGCAGTAGTAATTAAAGATCTGCGAACATCGAATCATGAGTTCGGGATGTTTGAAACCAGGGATTCGCAAGTGCACTGGACCTCTGAAGATGCCTTGGACGGTTCAATAAAACGTCATTATACAACTCAGATAACAGGTAAGGGGTTTTCAGAAATTGAGGAAGTCTATACTTTTCCTGAAGGCGCAATTATCGATTGTTTTGCGCCAGATGGTAGCTACGCGATTTTTAGTAAAAATGTCGCTCCTCGTGACCGTGATTTGTTTGTCAGTTTTAGAGAGATTTCAGGTGAGTGGAGTGATCCCGTTAATCTTGGGCCTAGTGTGAATTCCGAACGGTTCGAGAAATCCGCAGCGATTTCCATGGATGGAAAATATCTCTTTTTTGTGAGTAATCGGCGAGGTGAACAAGCACAGCCCAGAAGGTTATGGGATTCGGAACTGTTTACAGAACTTCAACGCATCTGGCGGTGTGATGTCTACTGGGTGGAAACTACTGTGATTGATGATCTCAAACGGGAATATTGGGCAGGAAATAAATGATGAAATCAAAAATTAATATGACGAATAGGAACCTACGTAGTTTAGTCTTAAGCTATTTGGTTATCTGTGGTGGTGCATTCTTTTCGCTAAATCTATCTGCAGCTTCGAGTTTAAAAGTCTTTCAATCAAACCTCGAAAGTCTGGATGCCTTTTGGGAGGACAAGGTTCAGGTTGGTAGAATCGCTGGTGTGGAGTACCTTTTAGCCGATGAAAGCAAAATACTGAGGCATGAAGCTATCGGATTCCGTGACTTGGAGAACAAGGAGAAATTGGAGTTGAATAGTATTTTTAGGCTATATTCTACGACAAAACCTATTACGAAAGCAGCTGTGCTAATCCTTGCGGATCAAGGGCAATTAGCGCTCGAAGATCCGGTTTACAAATTCATCCCTGAATTTAAGGATATACGGGTATTAAATTCAGATGGTTCAAAGAAAACCATTCCTTTGAAGCGAGACGTTACCGTGTTTGATTTGTTGGTCTACCTGGGTGGCACTGGTTACATCGAAGAATATTGGGAAGAAGCAAAAGTTACTGAAGCAAAGACCCTCAAAGAACGTGTTGAAAGGATAAATTCATATCCTTTACAGAACCAACCGGGAGAAGCTTTCCTGTATGGTGTGCAATCAGACGTTCTTGCTTACATTGTTGAAGTTGTTGCGGGTAGACCTTTTAACGAATTCCTCGAAGATCGTCTTTTTACTCCTTTGGAAATGCATGACACGGGATATCTCGTGCCAAGCAGCAAAAGAGAGCGTCATGTCCCAAGGTATCGTTTTAACAGAGAAGAGAAAAGAGTCGAACTCAGGGATGGGGTGGATGATAGCATACATGTTAAGCCAATCACCTGCTTTCGGGGGAGCACGGATCTAGTATCCACAGTTAGCGATTACATGAATTTCGCTCGCATGCTCTTGAATGACGGAGTTCATAAAAACTCAAGAGTCCTTAGTAAGAAGGCGGCTGATTTGTTGACCACCAATCATTTGCCCGAACATTTAATCGGAAGCCATCGATCCATTCGAGAAAATGGTTGGGGAATGGGTGGTGCTGTAGTCGTTGACGATAAGCATGCGTTTCCCAAGGGCACCTATTTTAAATCCGGCGGTGATAACAAAATGATTTGGGTGGATAAGCGGAATAAATTGATCGGGGTGATTCTATACCATACCAACGGGCAGTATTACCTCATTAATCGATTTGTGAGAGAGATTTACCAGGAAGAATGATGGTAATCATATTTTCGATTGCTCCTCTCGCCGAGATGGAAGCTATGAGATAGGTGATCTACACACTAGCCTTCATTAGGACGGAAATGGTCATGACCTGCTGGGTGGAATTTGATTATTGGTGATCTGAAGATAGGAACTTTGAGGCAGAAACAAATCTATAAAATCAGCTGTACAAACGACAATCACTGACGCTCGCAGTCTGCCCGGAAGTTAGGTCGTTTTAAGGAATCAAAAAGAGTTGTGTGGATTTCCTGTCTTTGGATTCCTTTTTCCACTTTTGGAATTGAGCGTTCATAAGCTCCACCGCATTGAGTCCGGCGTCATCCCTCTCCAATCCATAAACGGCCAGAGATAGAAAGGGGTGTTGTGGCTTATCGTTTTTTTTATAGACGGCCATTGCGGAAGATGTTGCGGTCTGCTCTCCGCAACGGTGATCACCGCCTGCTTTGCTAGCTGCTAGTAGTGCTGCCATCAAACGCTCTTCTAGGGACAGACTTCCATCCTCTACAAAGGCATCATATGCAGCGCTCAGAACGTTTTCGTTAACCAGCGTATTTCCCTGAATAGAAAACGTTCTTTCTGTAAGTGAACCATTCCATTCAGGGATATCTTTGCCGGAGTGGGCAAGTGACTGCGATTCAGTATGTTGATCGCCTGGGAACACAGCGATACCATATTGGTGAAGATCTGGTTCATCGGGTTCCTCGCTCAGCTCTTCGAGAATATCTGTCGCATTACTTTCCGTGCCTAAGAGCTTGAACGCTTTGTTTCTGACCTTCGGGTTGCTTTTGGCCTGAACTACTATTGCTCCTTTGCCCGGAATTGCTTTCGCGATTCCATGAACACGAAAAGTACAACTTGCGACCGCATATCCCACGTCTCCCGTTTCAGGATCGACCGCGACGATTGACCACGTTGCGTGGCCCTTCATGCTCAAAACGACCGCGAAAAAGAACACAATAACCTTCCGGTAATTTGATAATGACGACATGCACGAGAGCCAGGATGGGTTCATTTTCTTAGGCTGTAATTTTGGGTTTAGTTTCCGACGGTTAATCTTGTGAAGTTCTCTATCAAACAAACATGGGAAGATCAAAATCGAAGCTTCTCATGTTCAATTCGGTCAACGACAGAACATGAAGCTAGGGCAAACGCGGTTTATGATAACCTAGACTAAACTTGCGATAAGTCCTCCGCAATCATCAAACCGTTTCCGTCGGGGTCAAAGAACGCGGCAACCTTTACCATTCCCTCAACTTCAATAGTTTCTCCGTCAAATTGGACTCCTTCTTTCTCCAGAGCCTGTCGCGATTCATCGAAGTTTGCTACACCAAACACGGGCATCGTGTTGCCCTTCTTTACTTCTTGAGCATCTCCCAGACCGATTGTCACTCCAGGAGTATTTGTAGAAAGTTCAGTCCAACCTGCTTCATCGATCGAACATATCTCTTCAAATCCTAAATGCTTTTTATACCAGGCGGCGGAGGTGGTCCTATCTTTCACTGAAAGGGCAATAGTAATGGTGTGATCAGGTGTTATAGTTGCCATAATGATGATCTTTAATTAATGTTATAAAATATAGTAAATATACAAAATGAACAAAAATCAACTCGTCAACATATGTTCTCGGACTTGGTCGCTCACGGCGCTGGGACTCATGGCGAGCGGTGTCAAAGCGAGAGTATCCCCACTGGCAGCAGCGGCAGGTTGCGGTCGCAACGCTATGGGTGCCAGTGTGGAGCACTTGGTTCAGCTAGGTTTATTGGAAAGGAATCCGGGCCATGGTCATCCGCTTCGGCCTGAATTTCGATTGACTCATGATGGCGAAAATCTGGCGGAGTGGGCTGCGCAGTTAGTGGGTTGTATGCGATCTGAATACGACAAAGTGTTGTTTCGGAACAAATGGTCTTTACCCTTGATTAGTTGTTTGCCTGAGGAACGAAGATACTCGGAAATTCGGAGAGAGCTCATTCCTGTTACCGATAGAGCCTTATCGAATTGTTTGAGTAATTTGACGGACCATTCATGGGTGAAACGGAAGGTAAGTAACCGCATTTCTCCACCCACCGTTGCCTACCGAACTGTTAATCTTGGTCAAGTGGTGCACAATCACGTCATGAACATGCCTGATCTTAAGGTTGCCTGAATTGTAGGGTTACGGATCAGAAGTGTTCAGTTTCACCCTTCACTTTCGCTATTATAAATCCATCGGATCTGTTCGTCGCTTAGTGTAGTTGCGAATATTTTCACATCATCGATTGAACCCCTGAAGTAACGTTTGTCGTCCTGTTGGTAACCTATGTACAGAGGACTTTCGTCGACGATGAAAGGATGCACATGGTTGATATGGGAAGTGGGTTTTCCGTTGATGTAGAGTTTCACCCAACCTTCTCGTGCGTGGATTACTGCTGCCATATGAATCCATTCGTTCCCAAACTCGTGACCGCTCGACCACAGATCAAACCAAGCCTTGTCACGTTCTTCATGATTGGCGTTTGTGTATTGGGTGAAGCCCCACTCTCCGTCCTTACTTCCGAAGCCAATGCGCCATTGGGAGTGTTTGTCGCCTAGGTTGGACTTTGCGAGCCAAGCCATCCACTTTTTGTCTGGATGATCCGTTTTGATCCAGCAAGTTGTTGTGAAAGCGTAGTGTTTCTCGATTCCCTTGCACTCTGGGATTTTGATGTAGTCGGAAGTTCCGTTGAGCGTAAGTGCGGAGTTGATCTTACCGTGTCGATTCGTTGTCGGTTTGCAGCCATTCAGTTGCCCGTCGTAACCACCGACTGAATCGACAGCGTTTCCATTCAAATCGTAAGAAGCCAATAATCCGTTTTGTACACTTTGCCCGAGTCGAGTTTCTTTGTTTTGGGTCATCCAGTTGATGTGAATGGAGGTGTATGCGGTAGACGCACACGCGACGAGCATGAACAGTGGTAAGATGAGGCTGCCTTTTTTAAGTGAGAAAGATGGTTTTTGAGCGGGATCACACAGCCTCTGGATTCGCGAACTGAAGGAGCCTCTACTTATTCCAATCAAAAACTGTTTACCTGTGATTTGAGTGTTTTTCTGCAGTGTAACCAATGCCTTTGCATAAGTAAATCGATTGCCAACGTACTGAGCAGCAATCTCGTCGCAGCAGCATTCTCGTTCGTCTTTGAGAAGGGATAGCAGCCAACCCGCAAATGGATTCATGAAAAATAATGCTTCAACGATCACTAGGAGAAGATTCATGAATGCATCGCACCGCTCCACGTGAGCTATTTCATGCATGATTACCGAGCGCAGTTGAGAGTGATCGTTCTCCTCAATGAGCTGAGTTGGAAGCACAATGTGAGGATGTAAAAATCCAAAAATAAAAGGACTGCGAATATCCGGACGTGCGACGAACTGGATACGGTGCATCTTGAATTGAATAATCGAGTCATTCACCCACTCCTTCAACATGTGTTCGGGAATCTTTTGGGCCTTTCTTACGAAGGAGCGTAGATAAATCCAAGAATAGATGTGCCGGGCCAGGTTGCCGAATACAAAGATCATCCAAATCGCTCCGATCGCATAGCTCGTTATTCGAAGCAGCTGTTCGATTTCATAGAAGATAATGAACTGATCGGAGGACTGTTTGTATTCCTTTCCGATCCATTTGTTCTTCATGTTGAACATGTCATCGACTACTACGAGTGTGTTTGCTGTTTTCTCGTGGACGAAATGCTCTATTACTTTGTAGTTCCAGGCTAGGATTACCGAGACAAGAAGCAGTGCTAACAGTGAGTGCCAAGCGACGGCGTAGCGTTCATGTGGAGTGAGTTTAGTATGGAAGCTAAAAAACCTGGAAAGAACGAACATCAGGACCAAAGCGAGCCAGAGAGAGTGGAGGACAAACCACCCAAACATCGGCAATGCGTTATCCAGAAATTCCGTCATTCTTTTTTATTCATTTCCTGTTTTTCACAGTTATCGATAAATTCGCGGATGCGTTCGAGCTCTGACGAATCGATGGTCTGGCTGGATAGTGCCCGCATCACTAACTTTTCTGCGGAACCGGCAAAAAGCTTGTTCTTAAGGTCTTCAATAATACTAGCTTCGACTTGTTCCTCCTTTTTTGAAGGAAAATAAATATGTGTTCGCGAAGACTGATCACGGTGTAACAACCCCTTTTCGTGCATGATCTGCATGAGCTTCAGGGTGGTCGTGTAACCTCGCTCACCATCTTTATCAATTTGTTCGTGCACCTTTCTAACCGAACAAGGCCCTTGCTCCCATAAAACCTTAAGGATCTCCAACTCACGACCGGTGGTTTTATACAGGTTGCTCATCAGTTCCAGTTAGGAATCTGTCGGACGATGAGTCAACGAAAGAGTTCGTAATTAATAGGATGTTGATGCAGGTGATTAAGTCTCTGGCAAAGCATATATGCACGGCAACGAAGTGCTAGTCGCGATAAGCATAGGGCAAGATCACTTGTTTCACTCGCTTTGTGCTATCTTGAGTATCCTGTAAATCCTGACTAAACGAATCTGCTTTTCTACCCTTCCCACTGAATTGGAAGACTTATGAAAAACTGAGCGCCTTCGTTCTCCTTACTTTCAACCCAAGTCTTTCCGTTCAACAATTCCACCAGTTGCTTAACGATGGCTAAGCCGAGACCGACCGTGCTTTCACCTCCGGTGGGTGTGTTCGATGTTCGTTTATATTTTTGAAAGATTGTTTCTTGATCTTCTTTTGGAATTCCCGGACCCTCATCGCAGATGGATATCAGGACTTCATCATCCTGGGTCACTGCGTTTATGCGGATAGTCTTATACTTTGGGGAGTATTTAATCGCATTAGACAAAATATTCTCGATTGCTTGAGTCAGCATCATGCGATCCGTCTTAATCGTTGGCAGTGAAGCTTCGATTTTAGTTTCCAACTTTTGCCCCTTTCTTTTCAAGTGGAACTCATGGTTGTGGGTTGTTTTTTCCATCACCTCCTTTAAATCCACATCTGCAATCTGTGGTTTAATGGCACCTTGTTCGAGTTGGTCCGCATTTTGCAGCAGTAAGATAATCTCATTCATTCGATCCGCAGAATCGATAATATCCCTCCCCAGCTCTGATAGTTGCTTGGATTCGATGTCCTCCGACGAATCCGATAGAATTTGCCCAATGCCCATTTGTGTGGAAAGTGGGTTCCTTAAGTCATGGACGACAATGCTGAGAATTTCGTCCTTTTCTTTATTCAACTCTTCCAGCCTTAGATTAGTTTTAACTAGGTCTGTATTCGTTTGATCGAGTAATGTCTTTTGTCGCTGAATATTTTGGGTCAATTTTCGTTCAATCACTACCTTTCTAAGCAGCATGATTACTGCCACCAAAAATCCTACGAGGGCGGCAACCATCAGGTTTCTCAGTTTCGACTCTGATTTTCTGAGCTGTTCCGTAATCGCCAATTCATCCTTTATGCTTTCGGTTTTGATCTTTTGTGCTATCGCAATTGACTCCGCGAGTTCTTTCTCTGCTTTTAGTAACTCAATCTGTTGTTCCTTTTTTTCGGTTTCGAAACGAACATTAAAGAGAATGGATTCTGCTTTCGCACTGTTTGAATTGATTTCCTTTTCTTGTTGGCTCATTTCGAGCTGCAGTCGCAGTGCTTGCTCAAATTTGCCTTGGGTTTTGTAGAGTTCAAATAGTGCAGCCTGGGTATCAATTTTCTCGGCGGCATCATTTAAATCGAATGCAAATTTAAGAGATTTACGGAGGGCGCTTTCAGCTTCAATATGAAGCTCTTTTCCCATCAAAGCCCTTCCTAGGTGGCGATGAATGCGCGCTAAAAAATAAGTGTTGTTTTGTTCTATTGCGGATTCCATCGACTCGTTCGCTAACTCAATTGCGCGATCGTAGTTTCCTTTTCGCATTTCAAGATCGGCAATATTGCTCAAAACCACCAACTTCGAAAATTTGCTACCATTCTTGATATGATAGGTATAAGTGTTTTGTAACAGGGCTTCAGACTCTTCAAATTTGCCTTGCTCCAGTAGAATCAATCCAATGTTTCCTTGAAGTAAATAGTAGTGAGGATTCTTCTTATCCAAGCGTGAGATCGCTAACCTCAAATACTTCTCACTGAGTTCCCAGTTTTTGAGCCTCCAGTAGCAAATTGCCAAATTATTGAGGGTCGACAGTAGGCTTTCATGGTCTTCGATGCTCTTGCCGTATTGATAGGACTCCTGAAGAATTTTAATCGCATCTTCGTATGCTCGGAGTTTGATGTAGACTGCCCCAATTGTAGAGGTGGCTCTTGCCATGAGCCGCATGTTCTCCAATTTGAATGCAACTAATCTGGACTTTTCAGCATATTCCAGAGCGAGAAATACTTCATCACGGTCTAGGTAAACCAAAGCCCTCAAAGCGTCTACTTCACAGCGCAGGGCCTGATTTGGATACTGATCAAGGATCTCATACGCCTCTTCCAGATTATTCAGCTTCTGATCTATTTTCTTCAGTCGATTGAATTCAACCGATTGATTTATCAACTCGCGAGCCCGTTCATGTGCGTTTTCAGCCGTAAGTTCGAAACAGGATTCAGGCGATTCTTCATTCGCATCGGCAAAAGTCGTAGTAATGCCAATGAAGAACAGTAGGGTTGCTAAAGAAGTGTGATAGATTCGGTTAAGCATTATTTAGCTTCGCCCTTTATCGTCTTATTTGGCGTCAGCTGAAAGTAAAATATGAATATGTTTTTGCATCGACAACATTCTTCTAACTATAAAGTCAGTTTCTGACCTAAGAAATCACATCTGTTTGATCAGTTTTTCAAGGATTTCCTTCCCTCGAAGACCCAATAACCATCGATCCGGAATGCCCTTAACTCCATGGCGAATGCCGGCAATGCCGCCGGCGATGGCAGCGGTCGTGTCTGTATCGTTACCGAAGGAGATTGCGCGTTTGATGACGTGTTCGAAAGTGGGTTCTTCGCAGGCGATTCTGGCCGAGTGCAGGCTATCGATGACGTAGCCGGATCCTGTCGCCTTGATGGATACATTTGGCGAATAGTATTCCGCCAATTCTTTTGATCGAACGGGATCGGCGCAGTAGAGTTTGGCTGCGGTTTCGAGGGCATCTTCCCAGGCATCGGCTTTGCCCTCCAGTTCGCGTTTTGCCCAGAGGCAGTAGAGTGCGCAGCTCACTTGTGAGCGGGCGTGTCCGTGGGTGAGTTTGGATTGGCGGTGAGCATCAGTGACGAGCTCTTCATCCTTTCCCTGGTGGAGCAGCACTAGAGGCAGAACGCGCATAAGTGAGCCATTACCATTGTTGCGCACTCCGTTGAGACCAGAGTGATCCGTGGTTTGTCCCTGCTTGAGTCGCATCACGGATTCACTGGTTTGATTGCCAATATCGAACACATAATTATCCACTGCCATGTGCCCGCTGTCATGCCAGCGCAGCAAACGTCGACTGAAGTCATAAGCATGATAGCGCCCACAGTGTATCAGCGATTCTAGCAAACAAAGGGCCTGCGCTCCATCGTCTGACCAAGTCCCCAATGGCACGTGACTGTAGCTTCGAATGAAGCCCTCTGGAGGCTGCATATCGAGTTGTTCAAATGGAGGTAGTTGATTGGGCCGACAAAATTCGTAGGGAACACCACAGGCGTCGCCGACCAGTAACCCCCAGATTCCCCCTTCCAGACGTTCTTTTAGGCTCAGTTTAGAAGAGGAGTTCTTTGACCCAGAAGTCCCCTCCGATGACGAGGTATTCGTCTTCTCCTTTGAGGAGGCTGTCGGGCAGCAGTTTACTGTAGAAAAATACTTTCGCGAAAGGGACGGAGCTTTTCCACGCAGTAGACCCGAACTCCCATGCCTTTTCCGAATCTGAAGTGAACGACGAGATGTTGTTAAGGCGGATGCACTTTTCTCGTTTTCCACGAACCTCGATCTGGTAATATTCGTCGGGGTCGTGGGTACCACGAAACAACGTAACGTGGGTTTCGCCCGGATGACGTCGGGCACATTCGTACTGACAGTATTCATAGAGAAGATCAAATTGTGAATCGATGACGTTGGTGTGTGATTTTCCTCGCATGAGGTCATAGGCAAATGCCCCGCGCTCGACCGTCATGAGAGCTGTGAGTTTCTGCTTGTGAAAGGATGGATGAATTCCGAAGCGACTTTGAGCCCAACCCTTGATAACAGCCCCTTCAATCGAATTGCTATCGATCCCCCAGCCACGAAGAAATCGGATGTAACTATTACGCAGGCATCGTCTCGCATTGGCTTGGTAATCGGGCCAGAGATGAAG
Organism: Opitutales bacterium; assembly: GCA_022361075.1. GTDB lineage: Bacteria > Verrucomicrobiota > Verrucomicrobiia > Opitutales > JAFGAQ01 > JAKSBQ01. The sequence goes on from JAKSBQ010000035.1 coordinate 27,403, forward strand.
ACCGAATTTCACCGACATGTATTCGTGAAAAATCTCGCCACGACGGTTTTCGTCTTCGGTCGCATCCAGTTGTGCAAAGAACGATTGGTTCGATTCTCTAACTCCACAGATGTGGATGGATTTGGGATCTTCATTAAATTCAGCTGAAGCGATCTCCCACGGTGCAAGATTGCACAGATTCATCGGTGAGGGAAAAGTCACGTTCATGATAGTTAAATGTTTATCAGCAACTTTTGGAATGGGTAGGATTTGCTAGCGGGTCTTTCCTGATTGATAAAGGCAATGACGGAGCATTGCCCTCCAAATGCAAAAAAACGATGTCAGAATGGAGGGAAGTGCGCCGTTACTTCCGCGGAAACCTTCAATCTCATCAGCTTTCAAATTCCCTCCTTTTCCACGGTGTTTCGTAGAATCTCCAAAAACTCTGATTGATCGAGCGATCCCTTTTTTCGATCGGACCTTTCTCTTACGATGGGTAGGAGTTTTCGTGCCTGTTCGGGTGACAACTCAATCCCACAGTCCTTCGCCATCGCGCAAAGTGCTGCAGATCCTGAATGTTTACCGATAATAAATGCGGGCGATTCCCTACCGATTTCTTCGGCACGGACCGTTTCGTAGGTGGATCGATTTTGAACTAATCCTGCGCAGTGGATACCTGACTCATGAAGATTGACTGCACTTCCGGTGATAGGTTTGAGACTGCTTAGAGATCGACCTGAAGCTTGCTCAACAAAATCGCTCAGCGAACCCAACTCTTGTGTGCGGATGCCGAGATCATCAGCGCAAGTATGTTTCATCGCGAGCACGACTTCTTCGAGTGCAGCATTTCCCGCCCTCTCACCGAGACCATTTACGGTGACGCTTGCAGCCTCAGCTCCGGCGGAAAATGCCGCTATCGTATTCCCCACGGCCATCCCTAGGTCGTTATGGCCATGAAATTCGATGTCGATCTCGACGGCACCTCGTAGTAGGGCGATGTGTTCGAAAGTTTGCAGTGGGTTTAGGCGACCCACCGTATCGGCGTACCGAATACGGCAGGCACCATACTTTTCTGCAAGATCGGCGAATTTCGCCAGAAATTCATCATCTGCACGTGAAGCGTCCTGTGCGCCCACGCTGAAATAGGTAAAATTCTCACGCGCGAGGTCGCACATGCTTTCGAGAGTTTGCAGGACCCAGCGGTAGTTTTTCTTCCAGGCTTGAATGTGAATGCTGCTAACTGGTAGCGAGAAATGGAAGCCGTGGGCCTTCGTCTGTTTTGCTGCAAATAAATCCTGCGGTGTCGCACGGCCCCAGGTCAGAACGTTCAGTGGCAAATTCAGATCACAGATTTCGCGAATCTCATCGACTTCCTGTTGTCCCATGGCCGGGATGCCGACTTCAATCTCATCGACACCGATATCGGCGAGCGAAGTAGCGATTTGCTTCTTTTCCTGTAGTGTAAAAGAAACTCCGGCTGCCTGCTCGCCGTCCCTAAGTGTGGTGTCGATGAGATATGCCATATTGACTGGTTCTAGGTAGGGAGGATCATCCTTGATCCTCCGCAAATTGTTAAAAAGTTAGGATGTGAAGATCATTCGTCTCGGCTGGCCGGGCCTTTCGAGCGCAGCGACAATCAAGTCGGCAGCAGCCGGCGCGAAGCAATCAGTCCTACCTATCTACGTCTACGCGATCAGATTACGCTCACAAAGTTCACCTTCTTCGATTGCATCGAGAATATCATCGATGAGATCCTCGTCTGCCTTCGAGTAGTAATGTCCACCCGGATAATCGATGACGACAGGCCCTTGATTACACATGTTGAGGCAGCCAGTCATGCTGACTTCTACTCCGCTGAGCATGCGGTCCTGGATTTCACTTTGAGTATAAGAAAGAAGCGCAACGGAATCTTTGTTGCAGCAAACTCCCTTGAGCTCACCCGTTGCGCGGGCACTGCCGCAGATAAAAAGGTGGTGTTCGGGTTTATCCATATCAGTTTCGAGTTGAGATTAATAATTTGGTTTTGAAATTTAGCCGCAGCCCATGCCATCACCCCCACAGGTGACGCCCTTACCGCACGATTCAAATTGGCGTGCAAAGCTTGGTGGCAGGCTTTCTTTATGGAAAATATGATTCAGGCCCGCATCGATCATTCCTTCCATTTCGACGATCTCGATACCGCATTTTTTTAAGATACGCTTCGGTGTTGGCCCTGCTGCACTCGCAAGTATGGCTCTGCAATCCTTGAGCATGTTCCCGACATCCAACCAACGATCCGTACGACCACCAGTTGGTGGAGCTTCTCGTTGATCAATACAGACAAACTCCTCATCATCTTCAGGATCGATTCCAAAGATGCTGAATGTCCTCGCTTCGCCCAGATGTTGATTCACCAACATTCCTTCGCGAGTCGCCACGGCGACATAAGGTCGGTGTTCGTGCGGATTAAGAGGCATTTGTGCGCAGACTTGCAGCAAGTTTGCTGCTTCGTCGTTTAACCCTTCATCCAGCTTACCCACCGCATCTGAACGACAGCGGGCACAGTGCGTCATTTGGCTCATGTGCTCCCCACACTGCATGCGGATGCGAAATCGCATTTTCGCATCAGGTTCAGGCAGGTCTTCGAATGCAGTATCCTGAGTCGGTAGCAATGGAATGCAATTCATGATATCCGCATCGATTTTAGCTGCTTTTTTAGCGATTTCCTGAATGTGTTCATCATTCACTCCTGGGATGACGATCGAATTCACCTTCGCGATCATTCCATGTTCTTTAATCCAGCGTAGTGCTTGAAACTGACGTTCGATCATCAGCGCTCCGGCGCGTTCTCCTCTGTAAATTTTCTTTTCATGACGAGCCCATGCATAGACGTTTGCACCGATTTCAGGATCGACTGCATTGATGGTGATCGTGATGTGACTGACCTTTAATTTTGCCAATTCTGCTACGATTTCTTCAGTGAGCCCGAGTCCGTTTGTGGAGAGACAAAGGATCATTTTTGGGAAACGCTCACGGATCAGCTGAAAGGTTTTTAGTGTTTCCTCGACGTTTGCCATGGGGTCACCCGGTCCGGCGATTCCAACTACCGCGATGTCGCCACGGTTTTCCATGACTTTTTCCACATAAGCGAGTGCTTGTCCGGGGGATAAAGTGGTGGATGTCACTCCAGGGCGGCTCTCGTTTACGCAGTCATACTTGCGATTGCAGTAGTTGCACTGGATGTTGCATTTTGGTGCGACGGGTAGGTGAATCCTGCCTACATCGTGGCATATCTCCTTATTAAAACATGGGTGATTATCCAGATTGATTTCGTCGGGATCAAAAGTGTGAAGGTTGTCGTTCATTGCGAAAAGTATTAGGAATGGTGTTGATTTAGATGTAGCTGTAGCCGACCTCGGATCGGGTTTGTTTGACCTCCATCATCATGTTGACGATTTGATCGAATAGGATTTGTGTGCCGCGGTATCCCATCGTGAGTTGGCGCTGAGCACCAAAACGGTCATGGATGGGGAATCCCACGCGAAGCAGCGGAATATTGAATTCTTTTGAGATCGGAAAGCCCTTGCTGCTGCCCACCATCAGGTCCGGTTTTAGCTCTGCGATTTTGGCTTTGATTTTCGCGTGATCCACTCCACTCATGCAGTGGATGTCCTTTACTCCATCTTCAATCTCAGGAGCCAGCATCTCCGACCATTTTTTTACCTTGGAGCCAGTCGCGCAGATGATAGGTCTAATCCCAATTTCGCTCAAAAAGGCTGCCATCGATATCACTAAATCGGGCTCTCCGAAGACCACTGCTGTTTTTCCGGAAATATATTTGTGCCCGTCAACATAAGCATCGACCAGTCGCCCTCGCTCGGCTTCGACCTCCTTAGGCATCGTCCTTCCGGAAAGCATGGAGAGAGACGTCATCAGATGGTCACTTTGGCGGATGCCGATCGGCCAGCCGGCAGTTTCTTTTCGAACGCGGTGAGCGGATTCCAGCCACGCACCAGCACTCTCCTTTGCATAGGCCGGTTGGTGACCGATTTCTAGAGTGCCGGATGCGCTACCCATCTGTTCCAGGCGACCGACGGGTGTGCCCCCTGGGGAAATACGATTGTATTGATCCCAACTTTCACCTTCAAGCGTGCTGCTGTAGTCGGGCAGCATGACGGGCACGAGACCGTAAAGTCTGCAGATTTCCCTCAGGTAGCGGAGGTCTGCACAGGATGCCATGGGAGGCAGGACATTTATCAAGTAAGGCTTCTTGTGTTTGCAGGGTTTGGCAAAGTGCTGAGCCACGGCCTTGATGGCTTCGCGGTAACCGTCGCTGTGCGTTCCGGTGTAAGCGGGTGTGGAGACGTGAACGAGCGGCGGACCATCTGTTTTGTGATTTTCCTGGTAGTCCTTGATCATGCCGATCATGTGGTCCCCGATTGTTTCGGATAGACACGTGGTCGCTACGCCAATGACCTCGGGATTGTATTGCTGAATTACGTTGTCGATCCCGATTTCAAAATTTCTAGCACCTCCGAAGATTGCATCGTCCTCAGAGAAACTGGATGACGCGATGTCAACAGGCTCGCGGAAGTGACTGATCATGTAGCGACGAATGTAAGTCGCGCACCCCTGACTGCCGTGCAAAAATGGTAAACAGCCCTGAATCCCCTTGAATACCATCGCGGCTCCTAAAGGGCTACAGACTTTGCAGGCGTTGCGGGTTGCAGCTTCCGGTATAGGAGCATTGTGAGCAGGTTTTATTTCATCCAACACCTTCATGAGTTTTCTTTGGTTTGAGCCATTTTGCGTTTAGGTAGACCTATTTGGCAGGAACTTGTAATTTTCGAACAAGGCGCACAAGCACAGGCAAGTTGAAACTTGGCGAGCTTGCGTAACGCCGTTCCAAAATATACAAGTTCCTGTCCTAAAGGATGTTTTGAAATAGAGATGCTCGCTGCGTTGTATTGGTTTGTAAGCAATTTATTGCTCACAAACCCAATACAGCCTTGCGCTTCATCGCTATTTGAAAACACCAAATTATGTCTAACTAAATGCAACATGGCTCTAGGTTTTGGAGATGGTTTCAGGGACAGAAAATGACTTGTTAAATTGAGAGCGGCGTGGAGCGAATTGCCAAATGGGACTCAGCGTGGAGTTGGCTACTTCTCGTGCAAAATGAAGCATCCCTTCGAAGCCACTTAACGGAGTCTTGCGCTCGTGATTGTGATCACAAAAAGCGACACCGAGCTTGAATGCGATGGGACGCTCCTTCACGCCACCGATGAAGAGATCGACATCCTTTTCCAGGACAAACTTCGCGAGTTCGAGTGGATTGGAATCGTCCACAATAACCGTTCCTTCATCACAAATATCTTTGAGTTGCTCGTAATCCTCCACGCTACCGGTTTGAGTTCCGGCGAGCACGGTTTTCATACCAAGGTTTCGGAGAGCGAGTACGAGTGAAAATGCCTTAAATGCGCCACCGACGTAGAGAGCGGCCTTTTTGCCTTTGAGCAACTTTTTGTATTTTTTGAGCTCAGCTGAGTATTTCGCTATCTCCTCATGGATCAGCTTTTCCGCCCTCAGCGTAAGCTCAGGATCGTTAAAGTATTCGACTGTCGTGTAGAGTGATCTGGCCGTATCTTCAAATCCGAAGAACGAGACTCGTTTAAAAGGAATGTCATAGTGATCCTTGAGCAGTTTCGCCAGATGTGTCATCGAGCCCGAGCACTGCACAAGATTGAGTGTCGCGCCGTGACAGCGACGAAGGTCATTGACCCGTCCGTCTCCTGTGATGGTAGAGACAACCTGAATCCCGATCTTTTCGAAATATTCACGAATCATCCACGCTTCACCAGCGATGTTAAACTCTCCAAGTAGATTGATGCTGTATTTACTAATGCCTACGGTGCTTCCGGTACCGACGAGACGGAAGGCGGCTTCACAGGCGGCTTGGTAGCCGCTCTTTTTGGTTCCTTTGAACCCAGGGGAATCGACAGGAATAACGTCGATGCCAGTCTTACGACCGACGGACTTACAGATCGCTTCGACATCGTCTCCGATCAAGCCCACTATGCATGTTGAATAAACAAAGGCAGCTCGGGGTTTGTAGTATTCGATCAGTTCAAGCAGCGAAGCTTCCAGCTTCTTTTCCCCTCCGAATACGACTTCTTTTTCCGCGAGATCGGTCGAAAAACTATTGCGGTGGAGTTGAGGTCCCGAAGACAGGGCCCCTCGGATATCCCAATTGTAAGCGGCGCATCCGATGGGCCCATGGACTATATGCAGAGCGTCCGCAATGGGATAGAGAACGACTCTGGAACCGCAGAAAGCACAAGCGCGCTGTGTAACTGACCCCGCAAGACTTTTGCGATCACAAGCGAGCTTTTGATCTTTCCCCTTCTCCCAGATTTGAGAGGAACGATCCTTCAGCACTTCTATGGTTTCTGTTTTCATTTCGGTTTTGGTGTGTGGATGGATGAAAAGAGTTCGTTAACAGGCGCAGCGAGCGGTTGATCAGTCCCGACGTGTCGGGACCGCTCAGCCGCTTGGGCGATGATAGCTTCGATAGTAGAATATTAGTTTTAGTTGCTTAAATTCATGACTCGTCGCTCATTTCTTGCATGATGTGACGGTCGAGCGTATAAAGTGCGCCAGCGCATTGGGCGCGATCGGTAAGGGTGATCAGTTTGGCGGTCCAGGATTCCTCTTCGACTTGCTCTTCGACGAACTCAAGAAGGAAGGGGATGGAGCGAATCTCGCTGGTATCGCGGGCGATTTGATAACAGCCGATGATTTGATCGGTGTTTGATTTTTCCATCGTCCGGGCCTTGAGCGCCAATTCAGGAATGCTTTCGAATTCAGCTTGTGGTTTGCCGATTTCAGTTAGTATTGGATCGATGCCACGGTCCATTAGGTGCGTGAAAAACTTTTTGGAATGCTCTCGCTCTTCTTCGGCCTGATCGAAGAAGAAACTCGCAAAACCATGGTAGTCGTTTGCCTCGCACCAGTAGGCGATGGCATCATAGGAATGAGCTGCAAACAGTTCGTAGTTCGCTTGCTCCTGAAGTGCAGTAATGAGTGATTCGTTCACGTTAGGATGTTTTTAGTTTCTAAAATGACTGTTGCTGACGAGTGGAAAAGTGGGGCTGCGCCTGACTCTCTACCCTTCGCAGCCCCTATGTGTTGGATGTGTGTATATACCTACAAGATGAGTTCCACTTCGTGATCGGGATCTTCCCGGTCACGTTTGTCGAAGAATGCATCTGTAATTTTTTCCAGCGTGCGCATGGCACCTGTGTAACCCAGCAGTGGGAAAGCGCGGTGACCGACACGGTCCATGATTGGGAAACCAAAGCGAACGAACGGAAGGTTTTCTTCCTTAGCCACGAACTTGCCGTAGGTGTTACCTATCAATAGATCGACCGGATGGTTCTTGATCCATTGGTGCAGAAAGTGGATGTCGCTAAACGCCCTTGCCTCAACATCCGGATTCACATCCTTACAGATCTCCTTGATGCGGCGTTCGAAAGCCTTACCGGGAGTGCCGGTGATCGCGATGGCAGGAATCATTCCTAGATCGACCACGAACTGTGTCATTGCCACGACGTGGTCGGGATCACCGAAGAGGGCGACTTTTTTGTCATAAGTGTATTGAGACATGTCACTGATCATGTCGATCAGGCGGCCGCGTTCCTTTTTAAGATCCTCAGGAACTTCCTTCTCGGCTGCGAGACGAAGCGCATCCACAAATGCGTCAGTTGCTTTCAGCCCGATCGGAAGATCCATGACCTTTCCAGGAACCTTGCACTTCTTCTCGAGCTTTTCGGCTGCGTCGGTAACTGATAGTGGACCCAGACCAATGGTTAGGAAGCTATCACCCATTGCCTTGAGCTCGTCGATAGTAGTGCCCGCATCCGGATACATCATGTATTCACCGGTCTGTGGTGTATCGAGCACGTCGGAGGTGTCCGGTGCCAGGATGAAATCAATCCCGATCCACTCCGCAAGACGCTTGATCTCGCGCATATCGGATGGATCCACCCAACCTGGGAAGATGTTCACTGTGTTTTTGGTTTCACCGGATGACTCCGCCATGTAGTTCACGAATGCGGTGACCATATTGGCGTAACCGGTTACATGACTGCCCTGGAAACTAGGAGTGTTCGCATGGATGACGACTTTTCCTTCGGGCACCTTACCACCGTCAGTTGCCTTCTTGATGATCATGGGAATGTCATCACCAATTACCTCTGACAAACAAGTCGTGTGAACGGCTACCATCTCTGGATCGTAGATCGAGAAGATGTTGTCCAGTGAGGTTTGCAAGTTGGCCAAGCCACCGAATACCGACGCACCCTCAGTGAAGGAACTGGTCGTTGCAACGACTGGCTCCTTGTAGTGGCGAGTCAAGTGACTGCGGTGGTAGGCACAGCATCCTTGAGAACCGTGGGAGTGTGGCATGCAACCTCGGATTCCGAGGGAAGCATACATCGCTCCGATGGGCTGACAGGTTTTTGCCGGATTGACCCGCAACGCTTTACGCTCGCGGATTTCAGCTGTAGTTCCGTCTAACATTTTAAATTTTCCTTTCGATTTGAATGTTGGTGCTTAGGCTTCAACCTCCTCGAGCACAGGTTCAGCAGGAGGAACATCTCCAGCTTCATCCCATGGTGCACGGATCAGTGACCAAACCTTGGTGGACGTCATGCGATCGATTTCTTTGTAGAAGTTGATCGCACCTTTGAACCCTGCGTAAGGTCCTCCGTAGTCGTAACTATGAAGTTGCTTACACGGTACGCCCATCTTCTCGATGACGTATTTGTCCTTAATACCGGAGCCGATCACGTCGGGCTTGTAGAGTTCGATCAACTTGTCGAGCTCGTGGTGGGAGATGTCATCGATGACGAGGGTATCCTTCTTCATCTGACGCATCATTCCTTCGTAATCGCTGAAGGTGAAACCGCTGTCTTCCAGCGACTTCTTTTTGTCAGCTGTTTTACGAGCATTGAAGCGCTCGGGATCAGGTTCAACCTTGAGTTCCTCAATGTTTCGACTGTCCGCATCGATCTTGATGTTGGGTAGCACGTCGCGGCCCTCATAGTCATCGCGGTGAGCAAACTCATATCCTGCACTGATCACCTTCATGTCCATGTCTTCGAACAGGTCTTGATAGTGGTGAGCACGAGATCCCCCTACGAACAGGGCGGCTTTTTTACCTTTAGTGCGTGTTTTTACGTCTTCGATCACCGGGCGAACGTCTGCCATTTCCGACGCAATGACTTCTTCCACACGATCGATGAGTTTTTTATCTCCAAAATACTCAGCAATCTTGCGGAGTGATTTCTTTGTAGACTCAACACCGATGAAGTTCACCTTGAACCATGGAATACCAAACTTGGTCTCCATCATTTCGGCCATGTAGTTGATCGAGCGGTGGCACATTACTACGTTCAGGTCTGCCATGTGACAGTTGCAGATTTCGTCGTAACTGACTCCACCAGAGAGGGTTCCGATAATTTTGATTCCACAAAGATGCAGGATGCGATCAATCTCCCAGGCGTCACCACCGATGTTGTATTCCCCAAGAATGTTAATGGTGTATTCGGCTTCCGAAGGAGTATCATCGAGCCCGATCATGTGCTTGAACACCCCGTTGTTCGCAATGTGGTGACCTGCAGACTGACTCACGCCTTTGTATCCTTCACAGGAGAAACCAAAGATGTTGATGCCCAACTTCTCCTTCATTTGTTTACAGACCTGGTGCACGTCGTCGCCGATCAGACCTACCGGACAAGTCGAGTAGACGGAGATCGCCTTAGGCTTAAACTCGTCGTATGCCTCCTGAATGGCGTCTGCTAAAAGTTTTTCACCACCGAATACGATGTGGTCCTCTTGCATGTCCGTAGACATGGAGTATTGCAGGTAGTTGGTCTCACCTTCGGCGCGAATTTTAGTCATGTTCCGACGGGAAAGCCAGCTGTAGAATCCGCAACCAATCGGTCCGTGTGTGATGTGCAGGATGTCGTAAATCGGTCCAATAACCACCCCTTTACAACCCGCGTAGGAACAACCGCGTTGGGTGATGATACCCGGAACGGTTCGACTATTTGCCCCGATCTCCTCAGGTGTCGAGGGATCTGAGTTTACCAAGATTTGTTTACCTCTCTTTTTGAGAGTCTTCTTGGGATAAATATTGAGCATCTCCTCACGAGCTTCTTCGGCCGATGGCCCTCCACCCATTGGATGATCCTCTATGTTCTTATCTTCAGACATGATGAAATTGTTTTAAGTTTCCAGTTGGTGAAAATGGAGAGAGCACGAGGCTCTCCCCGTTTCTTTTTTATCCTTATTGGAATAATCCGTATTCCATGAGGAGAGATTCCAACTCATCGATTTCCAATGGAGTCGGGATGACCTTCATGGTGTTTGCATCGATCTTAGTAGCCAGTTGGCGATACTCATTGGCCTGGTTGCATTCCGGATCCCAGTCGATGACGGTCTTGCGATTGATTTCTGCACGTTGCACGTCGTTGTCGCGCGGAACAAAGTGAATCATTTGCGTACCAAGGCGCTTTGCGAACTCACTGATCATCTCTGCTTCACGGTCGCAGTTACGACTGTTACAGATCAGACCTCCGAGGCGAACCACACCGGACTGTGCAAATTTCAAAATACCTTTAGAGATATTGTTGGCCGCATACATCGCCATCATCTCACCCGAGCAGACGATGTAGATCTCTTCCGCTTTTCCCTCACGAATCGGCATTGCAAAACCACCGCAAACCACGTCACCAAGAACGTCGTAGAATACGTAGTCGAGCTCTTGATCTTCCTCGTATGCTCCGAGTTGCTCGAGCATGTTGATAGAAGTGATGATACCGCGACCTGCACAACCTACTCCTGGTTCAGGACCACCGGACTCTACACAGAGTGTGTTGCAGAAGCCCTGACCCTGGATGTCGTCGAGATCGACGTCCTCACCTTCTTCACGAAGTGTGTCCAGGACGCTTTTTTGTGCGAGGCCACCGAGTAAAAGTCTTGTGGAGTCTGCCTTAGGGTCGCAACCAACG
>JAKSBQ010000195.1 GCA_022361075.1 Opitutales bacterium
CAAGTCGGAGAAAAGCCGTATACCATTTTTAAAACGAGAACATATCATGAATCTGAAGATGCGACAATGGATCGGTCTGGTGTTGGGGCTTGTTTGCCTGGTGGTGATGCCGCTTATGCCAATTGGAGGACTTTCTCTTGCAGGGCAGTTGACCCTTGGGATTTTCCTCATGGCGGGGATATTTTGGGTGACGGAGCCTGTTCCGATTTACGCGACGAGCGTATTGGTGATTTTCCTGCAGGTACTGCTGTTGTCGAACAAAAGCCCGCTTCTCGGACAATTGTCTCCAGAGGCGCTGGAGAGCTTTCCGGTTCAATCTTACGAAGATTTTTACGGCGCTTTGGCGAGTCCGATTATCATGTTGTTTCTCGGTGGATTTGCTCTGGCAAGTGCGGCTGTGAAGTATCGTTTGGACAAGAACTTGACCCGTGTATTGCTCAAGCCTTTCGGAAGTAAACCCGCTTTTGTGGCGTTAGGACTGATTGTGGTGACCGCAATTTTATCTGCTTTCATGAGTAATACTGCAACCACAGCGATGATGATCACTGTGGTGTTGCCGATTGTGGCTTCACTGAAGGTCGATGATCCGTTTCGTAAGGTGGTTGCGCTTGCGATTCCGGTGGGTGCAAACATCGGTGGCATCGCAACACCCATCGGCACCCCTCCAAACGCGATTGCGCTCGCGGCATTGGCGAAGAATGGAGTGCAAATTTCGTTCTCCACCTGGATGCTGCTGGCGGTTCCGCTAGTGGTGCTCATGATCGTGCTCTGCTGGCAGGCGCTGATGTGGTTTTTTCCTCCAAAGATTAAGACCTTTGATGTCGATATGAAAGACCGCTTCGACACCTCGCCGAAGGCAATTGCGGCTTACGTCATTTTTGGACTGACTGTTTTGCTTTGGGTGACTGAGAAGATTCACGGAGTGTCGTCGAAAGTGGTGGCCTTTTTGCCGGTAGCGATGCTTCCCGCGCTCGGGGTGATCGATAAAAAGGACATCCGGGGGTTTTCCTGGGATGTGCTTTGGTTGATGGCTGGAGGAATCTCGCTGGGAATTTCACTGAAAACAACAGGACTCGCTGAATGGATGGTCAATCTGGTGGATTGGACCTCTCTGGGAGGATTTGGCCTTGTGGCAATCTTCGGACTTGTGGGATTTGTGATTGCGAATTTGGTCTCACACACGGTGTCTGCTACAATTTTGATCCCGCTTGCGATCAGTTTGGCGACTTCGGGCGCGATTGGAGGATCGTTTAACGAAGTCGTGGGAATCGTGACGATTGGAGTGATCGTGAGTTTCTCGATGATGTTGCCCATCTCTACTCCGCCCAACGCGATTGCGATGTCGACTGGAATGATCGAAACCAAAGATCTTGCCAAAATCGGAGCCGTTGTAGGCTTGCTTGGCTACGTGCTGACCCTTATCTTTGGGCAACTGATTTGGCCTCATATCATCTAAATCCTAACCAACACACTGAAAAGTTTCATGAAACAACCTTATTTGATTTGTATCGACGATGAGCCCGATGTGCTCGACGCAGTGGTTCGTGATCTGGCCGAATTTGAAGACACTTTCCCTATCGAATCCGCCGAAAATGCAGAAAGTGCCCGTAAACTCATTGATGAACTCATCTCTCGTGGAGAGCGTATTGGTATCATCTATTGTGATCATGTAATGCCTGGCGAAAATGGCGTGGATCTGCTTGTAGAGCTCAACAAGATGGAGCTTTTAAAAAACACACGGAAGATTCTGCTCACGGGGCAAGCGGGGCTGGATGCGACCGTGATCGCGGTTAACGACGCAGATCTCGCGCACTACGTTGCCAAACCATGGGAAAAGGAAAATCTCGCGAAGGTAACCAAGGCCCAACTTGCTTATTACTTCGTGGATGAAGGGCTGGACCCTCAAGGTTGCATGGAATTTCTTGATCCAGTCATCATGGCAGAGGCTATTCGCAAAGGTTTTATGACGGATCTCTAAAAAGGTTCAGTGATGGAGAAAAATTACCCCGATTCTCCAGCTGAGGAGACTGACAAAGATCGTTCCGCTCAAATGGATGCGGTTAACGGGTTACTGACCCGTTCGATTGATCTGGGAATCGAGTCCATCGACTTCAAAGCCGGCGATAAGATTCTCAAGCAGGGGGAAGCCAACGATTCTCTTCATGTCATTTTGGAAGGTGAGGCTGAGCTTCTGAGGACTGACGCAAGCGGCACTCCAATTTCGGTAGATCGTTTGAAATCTGGGAATTTTCTGGGACTGATTTCATTTTGGACCAAGCAGACCAGTTTTTCAGGCTCGAGAGCGGTGACGGATCTCAAATGCGTGCGAATGCGGCGGGATCGTTTCGAAAAACTCATGGAAGAGGATCGTGAGTTTAACCGCGTCATGCAGGAGCTAATTATCAGCAATCTCACTCAACGATACCGCCGCATGGCATTGTTGAATGTAGAGGTGGCGCATTTGACCCGAGACTTGGAGCATGAGCGGAACAGCTTGCGTTCGACCGTTGAGGATCTGGAAGTTACAAGAAATCGGCTGGTCCATCAGGAGAAACTGGCGACGATGGGGCAACTTCTTGCCGGGATTGCTCACGAAATCAACAACCCCAGCAGCGCACTTTTGAAAAGTGTGGAGGTTTTGGAAACTCAGATTCCGAGTCTTTTTGAGAAAGGTGCTCCGTTAGAGAAGTTGGCTTGCGAAAAGCAGCTACTTGAGGCAGGCAGTAAAGGACAGTTCCACAGTTCAGATGTCATTCGGGAACGAATGGAATCACTACAGAGGGATTTCCCAAATCTTAAAAGATCTATGGTTCGGAGGCTTGCTCAGATTGGTCCGGAGCATTTGCAAGAAGTGGCTCCAGAACTGCGAAAAGCGAACCGGAAAGGTGCTTTTTCAAGAGTGGATCATCTCTTATCCTTTTTCGAAATCGGAGTCTATCTACGTAGTATTCATTCGGCGGTCGGCAGGATTACGAGTCTCGTGCGAAGCTTGAAAAACTACGGCCGAACAGATGGAGCAGAAAGAGTGAATGTGGACCTCTCCACATGTGTGGAAGACACCTTGATGGTGTTGAACAATCGTTTGAAACACTATCGTTTGGTGAAAGATTGTCCTCCGCTTCCTCCAGTTTCTTGTCATCCTGGCGAAATCAACCAAGTGCTTACCAATCTCTTGGTTAACGCCTGTGATGCGACGGAAGCTGAAAAAGAAATTGAGGTGAGGGGAGGGCACGACGAGCAGCATGTTTGGATCTCGGTCTGTGATCGCGGCACGGGAATTCCCGTGAAGATGCTCGATAAAGTATTTGAGGCGAATGTGACCTCTAAAAACCAAAGTGGAGAGTTTGGCCTTGGTCTCGGTCTGGCGATTTCACGTGACATCATCCACAAACACGGAGGGCGAATCGAAGCCAAAAACCGAGAGGGCGGAGGGGCATGTTTTACGTTGCTTCTCCCCTTGGATCATTAAAATTGGACCAATCGGAACAAAATTGTTGCTAGTATGAATCAGTTCTCAAAGTTTTCGATTATTTTATTACTATCACTCCTCGTGATTGGAGGACTTTTCAGAGTGATCGGGTTTTCTGAAACATGGGAGTTGTGGAATATTCCGCTAAAGGAGTTAAATTTTGCTGATGTGAGAGTTATCACTCATGGGGCTGATGCGATAGCAGCCGGCAAAGACCCTCTCGTTGAAAACATTGGTGATCCTTGGGGTAGGCAATTAAACTATCCTCGAATTTGGCAGTTACTCTATTTGACCGGATTGAGCGAGGAGGACACTAATCTGTTTGGAGTGACCTTGATTTCACTATTCCTTTCTGGAATTCTTATTTTTGTCAGCAAATTAAGATCAACGAAAGCAGTGATCTTCATCCCGCTTCTCTTGTCACCGGCAATTATGCTAGGGATTGAACGAGGAAATACGGATTTACTTATTTTTTTCCTGCTTTCGCTATCGATTTTCTTCGTCGAAAAGAGAGTTTGGATTTCGATTCTGCCAATCATTTTAGCTTCCGTTTTAAAGCTATATCCGATTCTTGCACTGAGTGTTTTTTTTGGCCATGAAAAGAAGAAAGCCCTCACAATCATTCTTATTTCGATGAGTATCATGGCGCTTTACTGTTTTGCTACGCTTTCAGACATTTTGCTGATCAAGGAATCTACTCTAAAAGGAATTCTGTACAGTCATGGAGCATGGGTCTTTGAAAACTTGGTGAGCAAGATACATGAACCTTGGCAATATTATGCAAAAATCCTGACCGTAGGTCTAATTGCGTTTGTGGGAGTTCGTCTAATTTATGTGCTGAAAAAACGAATACCTATAATCTCAGATGAGCAGAACACCACCGAATTGAATGCTTTCCGGTTGGGTTCTAGTATTTTTGTGGGGACATTTCTGCTCGGAATCAATTGGGACTATCGATTGATGTTTTGGCTATTCACCGTCCCTCAGTTATTGAACTGGAGTGAGAATTCGACTCGTGGTTTATCCCGCCAAGCGATTGCGACTTTGATTTTTATGGCGATCTCTCTTTGGAGTATGGTGTTGTTCCGTTACAGCGAAGGCATCTCATATGGGTCTTTAATCGCCTTTGGTACAAATGAATTTGCGGATTGGTTTGTTTTCGCGTCGTTGCTTTTTCTGTTTACTCGCAGTTTGCCTGAGTGGGTGTTCGAAATCTTTGGTTCCCTTCAAAAGATTCTGAGAAAGCAACAAAGTCGTTAGATTCCGAGGGGTTGGTTAGCTTTTTCTCTCCAGAATGAGAAAGGTGTAGTCGAATTTACCATTGCTGGATTTTCGCTCGGAAACTACCTTTGGGAA
>JAKSBQ010000414.1 GCA_022361075.1 Opitutales bacterium
CTACTTCAAAAAGGTTGCGAAACAAAAGAAGGTGAAGCTCACTTCGAGTTTTAAAGAGTCCTTCAAGAACCCAGCATTTACGTTTTTGGTTTTGATCAGTCTCAGCATTGCCGCTGCCGGAATGCTCACCAGCAACTTGGATTATTACCTCCTCGTTTACTACATGAATGACGGAGACATCGGTGTGGGGTCTTACTGGAAAGGTATTCTATCCACAGCCTATGCGGTGTGTGGGTTCGTTTCGATATACCCTCTCGTTTATATTTGTAATTGGTTGGGTAAACAGAAGGCGATGATGCTTGTTTTTGGCATGTGTATCGTGGGCGGTTTTTTAAAGTGGTTTATTTACGTCCCCGGTAACACATGGCAGATCATTCTGGATCCGATCATGTGTGCTCCGATTTATGTGGGAATGGGAATGATTTCCCAGTCTATGATGGCGGATGTCTGTGACGATGATGAGTGGAAATACGGTGCTCGAAGAGAGGGGATGTTCGGTGCGATCTATTCCTGGGTTACCAAATTTGGCTACTCGTTTGCATTTCTGGTGTCGGGAATTGCGCTAAACTGGGTGGGTTTCGACGTTGATTTGGGTGGAAACCAGACCCCGGAAACCTTCACCGGAATGCGCTTGTGCGTTGCGGGTGGAGCCGTGATTTCTGCTACAGTTGGGCTCATCATCGTGTGTTTTTATCCGATTACCAAAAAACGTGCCAACGAAACCCGGAAGAAGTTGGAAGAACGAAGAGGGAAGATCACTTCTTAGGTTTGAAATGGCATCAGGATTGATGAAGCCTACGCGATTTAGGACACCTTTTATCACTGAATGGAGGTTTGAAAGATCTGATTTTCAGGACCCGAATGAAAGCTCTGAGGCGTGGAAGACGGATTTTGATGACTCTGGATGGAGGCAACTGAACCTCCCTCATGATTGGGGGATCGAGCAGGAGTTTGGATCCACTAATGACCACTCGACCGCGAAACTTAAGTGGGACGGAATCGGATGGTACCGTAAAACGCTTCATGTGGATTCGCTTGTTGAGGACGAGCGTTGGTTTATCGAGTTCGACGGTGCGATGGCCAATGCACAAGTGTGGCTGAATGGTCACTGCGTCGGGGAATGGGCCTACGGTTACACTTCATTTGTGGTTGAGCTTAGTGATGGGTTGCGTGAGGGAGAAAATGTCGTGGCCGTGAGGCTTGAAAATCCACCTGACTCCTCCCGTTGGTATCCGGGATCAGGTCTTTATCGAAAGGTATGGATCTCCCGCCGGAAAAAGGTGAGTGTGGCTCACAACGGTGTATTCGTGACCACTCCAGAAGTGGATCGTCAGGCTGCCAGAGTAAACTGCGAAGTCACTGTCGAAAACAAGACTGATGAGGTCGCAGAAGTGAAAGCGGACTTCCTGCTAATCGATCCTGATGGAGAATCCGCAGGTTGCAGTGAACAAAAAGGGCTAACGATCGTTCCCAATTGGAAAGGGCAGATCTCTCTGGACGTTGAAATCGAGTATCCGAAGCTCTGGGATTTGGAAAATACCAATCTCTACACCGCACGTGTTCGAATCTATCAGGAGGAAGTTCTGGTCGACGAGTTGGATGAAGGTTTTGGAGTAAGAACGATCCAGATCGATCCGGAAAAAGGAGTATTTATTAACCAGAATGCGGTTCGTATC
This sequence comes from Opitutales bacterium, assembly GCA_022361075.1. Lineage (GTDB taxonomy): Bacteria > Verrucomicrobiota > Verrucomicrobiia > Opitutales > JAFGAQ01 > JAKSBQ01. The sequence continues at coordinate 1,677 of JAKSBQ010000414.1, forward strand.
AACGGAGTTTGCATGCATCATGATCTTGGTCCGTTAGGAGCTGCGGCTCACCCGAGTGCGATCGAGAGGCAGGTGAAGATTTTGAAGGAAATGGGATGTAATTCGATCAGAACTGCTCACAACCCACCGGATCCCTATTTGCTGGAAGTGTGTGATCGTCTGGGAATGCTCTTGTATGTCGAAGCGTTCGATTGTTGGGCCTGGGGCAAAAAAAGGAACGATTACAGTCGTCATTTTGAAAAACACTTTGCGAAAGATATTCGTTCTATGGTGGAGCGTGATCGGAATCACCCTTCTGTATTCATTTGGAGTATTGGCAACGAAGTGCTGGAGCAGAAGGTTGCCGAGGGTGCGTTGATCTCAGAAATGCTCCGAGATGAAGTGAGAAAGTATGATGCCACGAGGCCGATTACGGTTGGGTGCAATCATCCGTCATCTATGGAAAATGGCTTTGCGAGTTCTGTTGATGTTTTTGGTTTTAACTACAAACCGCACCTCTACGAGTCCTTCCATAAACGATATCCGCAGTTGCCGGTTTTTGGTAGTGAGACGGCGTCAACGGTCAGCTCGAGAAACAAATACGCGTTGCCTGTGGATGAGGAAGGTGATGCGGGTCGGTTGGGATTTCACGTGAGTTCATACGATCTGTATTATCCGCGATGGGCGACTACACCAGATAAGGAGTTTGAAGGTCAGGATCAAAATCCCTGCGTGTTTGGCGAGTATGTTTGGACTGGTTTTGATTATTTGGGTGAGCCCACGCCTTTTAATGATTGTGAAACCAATTCCCTCAATTTTGTAGACGAGGATACTGGCGAATACCGTGAGCCTGGCGAAGCCGAGGAGGTCTCAAGCCGGAGTTCGTATTTTGGTATCCTCGATTTGTGTGGATTTCCTAAAGATCGCTACTACCTGTATCAATCGAGATGGCGGCCTGAAAAACCAACGGTGCACATTCTGCCCCACTGGAACTGGGAGGATAGGGCAGGGCAAGACATTCCTGTGCATGTCTATACCTCCGGAGATGAAGTCGAATTGTTTCTCAATGGGAAATCGCTGGGTAGAAAAACGAAAAGTGAGTACGAATACCGATTGATTTGGGAGAACGTAACATACGAGCCCGGCGTTTTGAAGGCAGTTGCTTATCGTGGAGGGAAGATTTGGTGCCAATCTTCCAGAAAAACAACTGGAGCTGCTCACCAAATCCGACTTACAGCTGATGCAAGGAGTGTCGGAGCTGAAGAAGAGAGACTGATCTTTGCAAAGGTGGAAATTCAGGATGCGGAAGGAAACACTGTCTCGGTTGCGCAGAACGAATTGCAATTTTCGATCTCGGGTGCGGTGAGACTCATTGGCTTGTGTAACGGAGACCCTACCTGCCAGGCTTCATTTCAGGGTTCCAAAATGAATGCTTTTGGTGGACTTTGTCAGGCCATCCTGCAACCGGTGCCTGGAAGAGAGGGTATCGGATCTTTGTCTGTCTGTTCAGAGGGGTTGGGATCGTCTGAAATCAGTGTGGAAGTGAGAAGAAGTTAACGCTTCCTATATTTCCTGCGCTTCGTACATTGATTGCCGATGTATCAAAGGTGCTTCTTTGAAGTGGTTTTTGTAGGCACGGCTGAAAGCGTTGGAATCATTGTATCCGCACTTTTCAGCGATTTCGGAGATGTTGTGTTTTCGTAGCAGCATGAGTTTTCTGGCCGCATTCATTCTGTTCTCCTGGAGCAGCTTTTTGGGAGACACTCCGTATCTGCTCGAAAAGATGCGACTCAAATGCTCTCTGCTCAAATTCAGCTCTTGTGCGCAGCTCGAGACTGAGATCTTTTCCGAATAGTAGTCATTTATGCGCTTATACAGGAGTGCGATCGGATCCTTGAATGGGTCGACTTGATGCAGTTGCCGATGGAGATCCATCATGATTCCATACAGCGCTGTCGAGCTTTCGTAAGGATCCATCGTTCCTTCTGCAACGTAACTTCTTGCAAGTAACGTTAGAAGTTTTGCGGCGTTGCTCTCGGGTGAAACATCAATGATAGATCCATGGTTGTTTCGAATTGAGTTAAAAATTTCGGTGCAAGGTGCGTCTTCAAACTCGACGAACTGAGTGTGGAAACCCTCGTCATCGCCTTCGGGATGCCAGTATTTGGTGGGTTCTTGATGTTTGAACAAGACCATCTGGTTTTTATGGACTGCGCGCGTTCCCTTTTTGTCCTGAAATAAGATTTGTCCGTCGAGAACCAGTTGAATAACATGGGTCCGGTTTCGTCCCCGCTTTACGTTATCGTATCTGTAGTATTGGGACTTAATTTGCTGTTCGAAGGCCCAAAGCACTTTGGATTGGAAAGCCATGATTTGTTAATGAGGTTATCACAATATAATGATAAAACAATCACATAATGATTTAAAATATCACGTTATATGAGTTGAGAGAGTAAGGTTTGACGGTATTATTGTATACAGAATACAATAAAGTATCTGCGCTTTGTTAACCCAAAAACAACACTTAATACTGCAATGAAAAAAGTTTTACCCATGCTGTTATTGGTGACAATCAACTTGTCACTGTCGGTGATAGCTCAGGATGACTCATTTGAAGATGAGAATATTTATGAGCTTTCTCCATTCGAAGTGAATACTTCAGCTGACCTTGGATATCTGTCTACGAATACGTTGTCAGGAACTCGCCTAAATACTTCTTTGAAGCTCACTCCTTCGAGTATTTCCGTGTTCAACATGGATTTTATTGATGATATTGGAGCAAACAATATTCGCGAGGCACTTGAGTATTCCATGTCATTCGAAATTGATGATGGTTCGACTAACGGAAACCACGAACAGTTTGGTGTAGGTGGTATTCGTGCCCGTGGATTTGAACGCGTGGACGGCACTTCAGTTGATTTCTTCCAGTCAGAAAGCTCGACTGATCGTTACAACATTGAACGTATTTCTTTCGCTCGCGGTCCTAATGCGATCCTTTTCGGTATTGGAAACCCGGGTGGTATCGTAAATACGGTAACCAAACGAGCAAGATTCAACGACAACTACGGTGTGGAGTTTGAAATCAACAACTGGGGTGGACACCGAGCAAGTACGGACATTAACCGAGTGGTTTTTGAAGACAAGTTTGCGGTTCGCGTGAATCTTCTCCATTCAGAGAGTGCTACTCATCGTGAGAATGCGTGGAATGATGCGGATCGTTTTCACATTGCTCTGACTTACAAGCCATTTGAAAACACCACTATCCGTTACAGCTACGATGAAGCAGATTATGGTCGTTCTTTCCAAAGAAGATGGATTGTCAGAGATGGAGTGAGCGACTGGATGGAAGCCGGAGGAAACTTTGTAAACTACAACGATTTTGTCCGGGATGGATCAGTTGATTGGGGACTTGTGCGCAACCGCGTGGATGAGATCGAGGGTAACCTATCTACCGGTGATCGACCTACTATCCTCTGGACTCCGTCTGGATTAGTCGGCCGTAATTTCAAGTATGCATCCCGTTCGACGGGAACAGGTGATCAGTGGGTTGATTTCGAGCGGGAAGGTTGGAACCGCAAAGATGGACTTGGTGGCCCAGTGAATACCACGGATACCAATGAAGACTCAGTGATGCTTATTGTTGAGCAAAAGCTCTTCGAAAACTTCTATATTGAAGGTGCCTATCGCTCAGAGAACTTTAATCGACAGCTTCGTTCCAATGTTAATCATGATGATATTGAGCCTTTTATCGATCTAGCCCAGGTATTGCCTGATGGTTCTGCAAATCCAAATTTTGGACATTACTTCTTAGAAACAAGACCTCAGCGTAACTCTATCCACAAGAGCTTTGAAACCAAGCGTTTGATGGCTTCTTATGAGTGGGATTCCGGTAAACAATGGTTAGGTCGTCACCAGGTTGCTGCTCTTTGGCAGAACGAAGTTAAGTTCACAAGATTCGCTCGTGCTCGGCTCGCGAATCGCACCCCACTTGATCCTAATCGTAACAGAGTAGGTCAAAATCGCCTCTACACCAGAACTTATATTAATTCTTACCGTAACGATGGGCCAAACGGCATGGCTGTTGATTTGGTTGCCAACCCCATTGCGCCATTTACTTTAACAGACCCTGTTACTGGCGATGACATTGGCACGATCACTCCAGAGTTTATCTGGGACCGCAACCGTCCAAACAAAGCAGAAACAACCAGTTTAATGCTAGGTGGTCAGAGTTTTTTCTGGGATGACAAAATTGCACTGGTTTATGGTGTTCGCCAGGATGATCTTGAATCCTTTGGGTTCGTAGAGACCAGGGGTCAGGCGGGTCAGTTGCCTGATGAAGTCACGCTTGGTGAGCTTCAGGAAGAAGCAAACGAGTTTGATGGTGAAACTAAATCCATAGGTATCGCTTTGACGCCATTCGAGTGGTTGACCTTGACCGCTAATAAATCTGATAACTTCCAGCCACAAACTGAGTTCACAGTTTTCAATGAATTGGCAGGGAACAAAACTGCTACTGGTGAAGACTACTCGATTCGTCTCAATCTCTGGGACGGTAAGTTATACGCTTCACTCAACTTCTATGAGACTGTAGTTGATAACGATACCAACAACTCCTTTTGGTTCTGGACGAGAGTGAATCCAATCTGGGAAACCTTGGAAGCTGCCAACTTAGTGACTAATCCTCCATACGTCATCGAAAATGGTGTTACGGTCAAAAGTACAACAGGTGAAGGAACCGAGTTTGAGTTGGTTGCGAATCCAACCAAAAACATCACTTTGCGATTTAACATGTCTGATCGTGATGTAGCGGTTTCTGATGTAAATCCTCACGCTACCCGTTATTTGGATCAACACGTATCTACGTGGAGCCAGTATCGTGATCTTCAGTTACTCGATGATGAGAACGAAACAGTTGGATCTATGTTAGACGAAGTTGTTGAACAGAATAATAACCGCCGCCAGGAAATTGGTGGTCGCGAAGGAAACACTATTGAAAGACGCATGAATTTCTTCGGAAAGTATACATTCGATGATGATTCGTTTTTTGGAGGATTCGATGTCGGATTGGGTGCAAAGTTCTATGGCGATCGTTACCTCGGAATTCAGGATGGAGCGGATGTTTATTTTGAAGATTATTCAGTGTGGCAATTGAAAGTTGGCTATAAACGTCCCGTGAGTCTTTTTGGAAATGAAGTCGATATGAAGTTGAGTCTGAACATTAGCAACTTATTCGATAATGACCTTGTTATTGTTACTGGCTGGGGAAGTAACGATGTAGGAGGTCCGATCGCGAGAAACATCACTACCTTGGATGCTCGCACAACTACGCTTAGAGCTACATTCAGCTTCTAGTCTACTTTTGGGGTATGTAATAGATTATTATACTGGGGGGTAAATAATCTATA
>JAKSBQ010000229.1 GCA_022361075.1 Opitutales bacterium
AGCGCAGCGCAAGGCGCTGATGAACCCGGCCGAGGAAGCGCTCGGCATCACCATCCGGGAAGACACGACCAACGGCATTGCCGACGTGCGCGCGCAGGTCCTGGCGAATGCCGTAAAGTGGGACATCACCGAGCAAGGCTCCAATACCTGCGTCATCCTGAAGAGCGAAGGCCGCGTCGAGCCGCTCGACTACAGCGTCATCGACACCACCGGCGTCAATCCGGCCGTCGTCGACAGCCACTGGATTGGCGTCCTCTACTGTTCGACCGTCATTGGCTGGAACACCGACAAGTTCGGCGACGACGGCCCGCAAACCTGGGCTGACTTCTGGGATGTCGAGAAGTTCCCCGGAGCCCGGGCCATGTACGCCAAGCCTTACTACAATCTGGAAGCGGCGCTGATGGCCGACGGCGTCCCGATGGACCAGGTCTATGACGTGCTGGAGACCGAAGAGGGTTTGGATCGCGCTTTCGCCAAGCTGGAAGAGATCAAGCCGCACGTGGCAGTCTGGTGGCGCTCCGGCGCGCAGTCCGCGCAGCTGATCAAGGACGGCGAAGTCGACATGATCAGCATCTGGAACGGCCGCATCTCCTCGGCCATCGATGACGGCGCTTCAGCCGCGCTCACCTTCAATCAGGGCGTAATGGACTTCGACTGTCTCGTGGTGCCCAAAGGTGCTCCGAACAAGCAACTGGCCATGAAGGTCATCAACGAGTTCCTCAAGGCGGACAACCAGGCGAACCTGCCGCAGTACATTACCTATGGCCCGACCAACGAAGCAGCCTTCGATACCGGGAAGATCTCGCCGGAAGTCGCAGACGCCGTGAACTCCTCACCACAGAACGCCAAGAACCAACTGGTGCTGAAGTCGGATTTCTACATCGGCAAGATCGACGAGCTGCAAGAGCGCTTCGACGAGATGATTCAGGAATAAGACTGCAGCTTCCCTGCGGCTTACACCGGGACGGTGCCTTTGGCATCGTCCCGGTTCTCCTGGATGGACCTGCCGTTGCCGAGTGCTGGCCCAAAGCGCGGGGGCGTGCCACGCTGATGCGTGAATGACGGTGACGGAACGCGCAGACACGCAAGCCGGTAAATCGAATGTCCGAGACGCAACTCTCTCTCCCCATATCCGTTCGCGGCATTACCAAATCCTATGGCCGCTTCAAGGCTTTGGATGATGTCAGCCTGGAAGTGGCTAGCGGGGAGTTCATTACTCTGCTTGGCCCCTCGGGCTCCGGCAAGACGACGCTCTTGATGGTCCTGGCCGGCTTTTCCCGGCCCGATTGCGGCAGCGTCCACTTCGGTGACGAAGAGGTCATCCGCATGCCGCCGCACAAACGCGGGGTCGGCATGGTGTTCCAGAACTATGCCCTCTTCCCGCACATGAACGTCTTCAACAACGTCGCCTATCCTTTGAAGCTGCGCGGCGTCGGCAGCGCTGACATCGCACAACGGGTCGAACGGGCGCTGAATCTTGTACAGCTCGGCGCCTTCATGGAGCGACGCGTCGATCAGCTGTCGGGCGGACAGCGCCAACGGGTCGCCCTGGCGCGGGCGATCGTCTTCGAGCCGCGCATCCTCCTGATGGATGAGCCGCTCTCCGCGCTCGACAAGAAGCTGCGCGAACAGATGCAGATCGAGATCAAGCACCTGCATGAGCAGCTCGGCATGACCACCGTCTACG
>JAKSBQ010000330.1 GCA_022361075.1 Opitutales bacterium
CGGGCGGCTTTTTTGCAATCGGCGTTCACGACATACCACGGGGCCTGCTTGATATCGGTGTGGGCAAACATGACATCCTTTGCCCTCGAGTATTCCACCCATTTTTCACGGGACTTGAGGTCCATCGGACTGAGTTTCCATCGTTTGGTGGGTTCGTCGATGCGTGAGAGGAATCGCTTTTCCTGCTCCTCGTCGCTGACGGAGAACCAGTATTTGATGAGGATGATTCCGGATCGCACCAGCATGCGTTCAAACTCGGGGCATGCTCTTAGAAACTCGCGGTATTCCTCTTCGGTGCAGAAATCCATGACTCTTTCGACTCCTGCTCGATTGTACCAACTACGGTCAAAGAGCACCATCTCTCCTTTGGCGGGCAGCTGGGGTGCGTAGCGTTGGAAATACCACTGAGATTTCTCGCGCTCCGTCGGTGTGCCCAGAGCGACCACTCGGCAGATGCGTGGGTTCAGACATTGGGTGATTCGTTTGATGACACCACCTTTCCCGGCTGCGTCACGGCCCTCAAAAATGACCACGACTTTCAAACCCTCGGCTTTGATCCATTCCTGAAGTTTGACCAACTCAATCTGAAGCTTCCTGAGCTCCTTCTCGTAAACTTTCTTTTTGATGCGTGGTTCGCCCATTTGTGGCCTTTCATTGAGATGACGGATCGATGTCGACTAGCTCTGATAATCGACTGGATCCGGTATTTCTTGAACGAGGAGACAAAAAGGCAGGGCGGAGTCCTCCTCACTCCTCCGCGTCAGGTTGTAGGTTGTCCGATTAAATGACGGTTGATCGTGATGAGCAGGTCTACCCTAAGCAGGCTGTGTTTCCTCTGAGTCGCCGAGCTTCTTTCGCAAGACCCATTGAGCGTAGACGATGGTCACGAAAGTCATAACGACATTGATTGCCGCCATACCATAAAGGAACTCGTTCAACTTCACCGCGAGTACGTTTACCAGGAGGTAGAAGATCCCGATCGGTAGGATGATTTTTCGAATAATCGACTCGATAAATCCATACATCGGACGTTTGACGGCCTGCAGAAAACCGGTGTGGGTAAAAGTCATGACATAGGCCCATTGAATAAAGGTCATGATTCGAACGTAGTCTGTACCTGTTGAAATCACAGCTGGATCATCGGTAAACAGGCGCACTAGCGGAGTAGCGAAAATATACATGATCAACGATGCCACAGCGATGATCACAAATCCGTACTTGATGCAGAGCGTGACACACTCTCGAACTCGATCGAATCTACGGGCTCCGTTATTCTGTCCAACGATTGAGACAATCGCCGTACCCAGTCCAATCGCTGGTAGCAGGGCCATTTGCTCGATCCTTGTTCCAACACCAAAGGCTGCAACCGCGACTTCACTGTAAGTGTTGAGATAGTAGGTCGACACAAAGAATCCCAGCGCGATGGACATCATGTTAAATGCGGTTGGAATGCCCTGATGCAGGATCTCTCCGTAAATTTTGAGCTTAGGCATCAACTCACGGATCCCGGAGATGTGGATGTATTTCCTTCTCAGAACGGTGGTCAGCAGGAAAATTCCACCGGCGGCTTGAATCACCACGGTCGCCCAGGCAATACCCGCGATTCCCATGGCGGGAACTCCAAACCCTCCATAGAGAAACCAGGGATTGAGGACGAGATTCAGAAAGAAACCCGCAACGAGAACCTTACCGAAGGTTTTGCTATCTCCGTGAGCGATCAAAATAGAGTTGCTCAAACTACTTAGAAGGAAGAAAGCAGAGCCCCAGAAAAGGGGAGAGATGTAGTCGTCTGCTAATTGAAAGTAGTCTCCGGAAGCCCCCATCAGTCGAAACAAAGGTGGTGCCACATTTAAACCTGTAATGGTGATTCCGATGGCAAAGAAAAACCCCAGTGAAAACACCTGACTCGTGAATGCGGACTCTTTTTCGCGATCTTCTGCGCCAATCGAGTTGGCAATGAGGGCGGAAGAGCCTCGTGACACACCCTCGCTCAAGGCAATGATGATGAAAAACACCGGGAAACAAAGAGCCATCGCCGCAAGCGCCTGGGTCGAGATTTGCCCAGCGTAGAATGAGTCCACGACATTATACATCGTGTTGAAGAAAAAACCGATGCTCATGGGCAGAGCGATTTTGCGAATGTGTGGGCCGATCGGACCTTGTGTCAGTGTTGGGGAACTCATTAGCGCGCAGCCTAACCCATTTTTGCAGTTCAACAACCGGAGTGAGTGGTTTTTTGTTCGAAAGTCACAAAGGGTTTCGACCTGTAAATCCGGTTGTTGGCAATCTCAGGAAACTACTCGATCGGACCAAACATCGATTAAGCTCGCGACGTATTCGGCGTCTTTGGGATTGGTCAGTAAATGGTCTGCCTCGGGGAGTGCGATGAAGGACTTCGGGTGTTTGAGGGCGCTGAAGATTTTGCCTGCATTTTCCAGTGCAACCGTATCGTCTTTGGGTGCATGCATGATGAGAACCTCTACTCCGCGCAGACTCTCGATTTCTTCCTCGTGATCAAAGTCTTTGAGGTCGTCCAAAAAGCGTTTGCCAATCACGAATTTTCTTCCTGCCAGGTTTACCGACGCTTCGCCCTGTTCCTCTATTTTGTCCAAATGCTGGTCAAAAAGGTGAGTCACGTGAAACGGGTCTGCCGGTGCACCAATCGTTGCCACGGCTTTCACACTTGGAATTTCTCCTGCGGCAGCGAGCACGGCTGCCCCTCCGAGCGAGTGGCCAACAAGTAGCTTGGGTGCGTCGAGATTTTGTTGCAACCATTCCGCACTGGAGACGATATCTGAAAGATTGGTGACGAATGAGGTTTCTTTAAAATCACCCGTCGAGGCTCCGAGGCCAGCGAAGTCGATTCGCAGTGTAGCGATGCCTCTTTTAGCCAGGTGTTTGGTGATGCGTTTCTCCGGCAAAAAGTCTTTTCCGCAGGTGAAACAGTGGGCAAAAATAGCGTAAGCCTTGGGTTTCTCTTCAGGGTACTCCAAAACTCCGGAAAGGGTGCCGTTTTCGTTTTGAATTTCGATCGCATTGGAACCTGGTTTCGGGTGGAAAGAGGAACCGATTTTTAACTGCTCTGCGAGTTCTGAAAAAGTATCACCATCCCGCGCTGCGAAGATCATGCCGAGAATCATCCCACGCGCGGAGTTGTCCCCACCTGCAAGCGCGTTGTTGCTGATGGTGGTTGCGAAGTCTGATTCCTTCCTCAGCGCAAAGAATAGTGTGAGCGGAAATGCCTCCGGCAGGTGACAGGTGAGACCCATTGCATTGGCAACCTCTGGAACGTCCTTCTCCAGGCCTTTACGAGCCTGTTCGAGGCTGTGGTTTACATCGAGAGCGGAGTAGTCGCCTTCAGTTGCCGCTTTGTCAAAGGCATCTGAAATACTTAAACCGTCTTGGACGGCATAGATCGCTCGAGTGAAGAATTCTGCGGATTCGATGACACCCTGATCCCCATGAGTCAGGCCGGTCTGCTGGCGTGCAGCTTCCACTGCTTCTTCCAGTGGCAGACCGAGGTCGAGAATTGGCCCGATCCGAGAAGCGCCTGCGAGGTCGTTGGAAGTAGAGGGTTTGAGTCCCTTGTTATTGATGGTGTCCTTGGATGCGCCATCTACATAGCCATCGTAGCCGTTCATCGCTACAAGCCAGTCTTCTCTCCATCCATTCGGACAAAAGGTGACGTGACGCTGTAGGAATTTATGAAGAAAGTAGGTTTGATCGCCGTAGTGGGTGAATTGACCGGCCTTTCGATTGGGGTGGTATTGACTGAGTGGATCCGTGAATTCGTAAATACCGTTGGGGAAAGTGCGCGCTAGTTTTTTGGGATTGTAGACCCAATGACTGCCGAGCGAGAGCGCGTCGGCGACGAGACTAGCCTTGGTGTAGAGTTTTAATTCCGTTGCCATGATGCTTCCAGAACGAAGGAGTCGCAGATCCGCATGCGAGAAACTCATCCGGACGATTATTCTTCTTCCACGGGAGCTTCGACAGGGACATTCTCATCAAACACCGATTTGAGGAAAGGAATGGTCTTTCGGCGGATAGCAAGCACGGCAAGACTCGCCACGAAAACCAAAACAGCAAGCATGCCGAGTTGTCCTCGTTCCCCGTCCCATCCCAGATGTGTGAAGTGACCGATAATCGCGCCAGACATGACTCCAACCGAAAGAATCGCGCCCCAGATCGCGCTGGTGGGACGGATCAGGAGAAGCACAGCAACGAGTTCGAGAATACCGATCAGGACACGCCCGTGCGGCTCCATTCCCAGCTCTGAAAACAGCTTCACAGATTCGGGGTGTCCGGAGAATTTAAAGTAGAGGGTTTGAGCGAGAATCGCAGCGGCTACGATTTGGAAGACCCAGGAAAGAATAGTGGATAATTTGTTCATGATGAAACGGGTGCCAATGTGTTCTTTGTATAGAGGGAGCTGAGAATGGTTCCTTTTGGTATAAATAAATGCTCTTCGTTAAACTCTCTTACCGATCTGCAACCTGTTGCACTCAAGAGCTCTCGTAGGTCGTGTTCTAAAGCATGCACATAATTGCAGACGCGATTGGCCTTCTGCTCGATGTCCAGACCTCGTTGTAAACTGGGGTCATGCGTTGTGATACCGACAGGGCAGGTATTGTTTCCACATTCAAGAGCTTGTATACAGCCCAGGGCCAGCATGAAGCCGCGTGCGGTATAGATCGCATCTGCACCCAGACAAAACGCCATGATCTGACGAGCCGGAGAGATGAGTTTCCCTCCAGCAAATACTTTCAGCCGATCGCGAACGTTGTGCTTTTTGAGAATGTCACCCACTATCTTTAGAGCGGGGTATATTGGTATTCCTACACTATCGAGAAATGCCTTTGGAGCCGCACCAGTACCGCCCTCTGATCCATCCACCGTGATCCAGTCTGGGAAACTCTGTCTCTTGATCATCGCTTCCACAAGTTCTTCAAATTCTTCGGGACGACCGAGGCACAATTTGATGCCAACTGGTAGCTGGGAAATCTCTTGTATCCGTTTGATAAACTCCACAGTGGCTTCTGGCGAAGTGCATTCCACGTGGGACGGAGGAGAGATTACATCTTTTCCAAGCGGAACTCCTCTTAGCTCGGAAATCTCCTGAGTGATTTTCTCCTTGGGAAGCATTCCACCTTTGCCAGGTTTCGCGCCTTGCGAGAGCTTAATTTCGATCATTTTGATCTGATCCTTCGCACAGACCTCTTTGAGTTTCGCTTCATCCAAATGCCCTTCAGGTGTGCGTACTCCGAACTTTGCCGTGCCGATCTGAAAAATGAGGTTTCCACCTTCTTCAAGGTGATACTTCGGGTAACCTCCTTCGCCTGTATTCATGAGAATTCCGGTCTTTTTTGCGCCTCTTGAGAGCGAGCGGACTGCCTTTTCTCCAAGTGCACCGTAACTCATCGCGCTGATCATAAAAGGGCTGGAAAGTGTGTAGGCATTGGCTATCCCCCGTTCTTCTCCAAGAGTCAGTGAGAAAGGTTGGAGCTCAGACTTAGCCACAGGAAACATCGTGTGGCGGAGCTTGAGCTCAAACTCGTCAAAGTTTTGTTGGGAGCCAAAGGATGCTGCGGAGTCGACATTTTTTGCCTTGCGGTAGACCTCCGCTCGTTCGTTGCGATTAAACGGGCGTTCCTCGGTGTCATTCGCGAAAAAATACTGGCGCAATTCGGGGCCGATACTTTCCATCATGTAACGGGCCTGGCCGATGATGCCGAAGTTACCAAGAAGTGCATGAGACCTTTGCACCCTGAGGTAGAAAAGATTGATCACTGTGAGAAGCAGGAAAGTGACCGTTGCGAAGTGAAAATAGAATGAAAGATGAAGTCCTGCAAAAAAGAATAAGACGGACAAGACTGGTAGCGACAGATTAACGAATTTGGCTAGTTTGTGCAGGTCGACAGAGAGTGATGCTTTCATGTTGTGCTTTTAATGGTTCCATACAGTTCTCAGACTTTAATGGAAATCAACATTCCAAGGCAGTATGTTTTTAGCGGTTCCAGGGGCCGAAATCAAAGTTGAATCCAGCCTGTTCTCTAGGGCGAAGGATTTCGTACAATATGGAAGTAATCGGAATGGTGGTCAGAGTGTTGCAGTTGTGGAAGGAGCTGCACGGAGATCTAGTCTTTGTATCTTTGTAAATGGTTCTAATGTTTCGCACTGGCAGACGACTTTTACAGTTATGGGAACTGCTTAGTAGCCCTGTCGGTATGGATTGTTGATTTCCAGACTGGTTAAGAATGAAATGAGATTCATGAGATATGGGAGGTTTTTGGTAGGATTCTCGATGATTCTTTGTTTCGGCATCGGAGAGGCAAAAGGTGTTGCTGATTTTGAGGAGAAGGAGATCAAATCCATTGTTTCACAGTGGTTTGAAGGGCTGGTTTGGGATGAAAACCGGGCTTTGTCATTCGAATGGCAACCTGACGATTCCAAACCCTTATTCATAGGGGCTGCGTCTGTTTTGTCATTTCCGTCTGAAAAGATTGAAGAGGTTTTGGATGAAGTTGATTCATATGTGAATTGGGTTCCCGACGCTATCGAGGTAAAACTTCATCAACAGGTTTCATTGCAAAACTGGATTTTCTACAATGCTACGGATGTTCGTTGGCCCTACAAAGACCGTCAGTCTTTGATTGATATGAAGAAGGCTCTATTTGGAGAGGGAGGACTTCGATATTCATTCTCCCTTGTGCATGATGAGCAGTACGACTGGCATGAAAAACGAACTATGGTGGTAGATAGTCAGGGTAGTTGGACCGTGTTCCCCTTAGACGAAGGACGCACATTGGTTTCCTATGTAATCTTTCTCGATGTTGGAGGAAATATCCCCAAAGCACTAGCAAAGCCTTACATTTCGAAAATTCCACCGAATAACCTTTTAGGACTGGAGGGGTATCTCAGAAGTCAGAATTAGTCTTATGCAGATTTGGCTGTCTCAATCGATACTCTGTGAGGTAGGCCGGAAAGAACAGCCATGGCATGCAAACCCTGCCCCGAAAGAAGTGAGCCAGAGTTGACCGGAGTTAGGATGGGCATTGAGATAATCTTCTAAGCCGAAGAAAACGGATGGACTGCTCATGTTGCCGTAAGCGGAGAGCACATTCCGACTCGACTGAAGATCGAACTGTGGAAGTCGTTTTTCGATAGCGTGCAATACGTCCCTGCCTCCTCCGTGGGATACCATTGCTTCAATTGAAGAGGTGTGGTTCCTCTGATAAAGGGTTTCAACAGCCTGGCTTGAGATTGCCGGGATTGTGAAGTGCAGGCGGTTTCTGAGTTTTCCATCCCGATTTTCAAATCTAAGAAGATTCCGTTTTTTGGGTAAATGAAGCGTGTCAAAATGACTTATTTCTCCAATGGATGGTTTTGAATCACGTGTCCAGATGCTTGCAGAACAGCCGTCACCAAATATGCATAGGCTTATGAGTACCCCGGGGTCGTCATCGATGTAAAAAGCAGCGGAGCAGATTTCAACGGCAACTACAGCTATTTGCTTCCCTGAACCTGAATGAAGGAAATTATGAGCGGCCCTTAGGGTCGGGATTAAGGCTCCGCAGCCCAGTCCTACGATGTCTTGCAAAAAGACGTTAGACCTCATCCCTAACTTTTCGGCAACGAAGCTGGATATCCCCGGACAGAGATAGCCAGTACAAGTGCAAACAAACAGCGCATCCAGATCAGTGGCTAAAGTGGCAGACTTTGAAAGTGAATCATTTAATGTCGCTGATGCGAGTGAAGGGGCCTGACTTTCAAATATTTCATTCAGTTGTTGCGCATCCTGTTCGAAAATTCCTTCTAGATTTGGATTCGCAAAATGCCGTTTTTGAATCCCATTATCCGCTAGTAGTACTTTTTCCACAAGTTCACAGGAACTTGATTTAAGTCTTTGAGAGGTTGTGGAACGGCAAAACAATTCCCACGACTCTTTTTGAGTGAGCGAGTTTGGGGGAGCTTGATTGGATAGCGCTTTTAGTTTCAAAATTTTTGTCGTTGGGTGCTTTTAGTGTGTGAGCGAGAAGAGGGTTCGGAATGGTAACATGTTGAGTTGTGTGACGGTTTTTATAATAGATCGTGTCGGTGCAAGTAACAGAAATCGTTGTAACTGATTTGCAACCCAAACGCGCCTGTAAAACTTCGAATGAAGTTGTTTATGATATTGGGGAATTAGCTCTGCCCAGGGAAGATCTCCTTTGGAATATTTGATGAGCAACGGATAGAGAGTGTCAGCTGTCTCAAATGCGTGACTCATGCCATTTCCTGTGAAGGGAGCAACCATTCCCGACTGGTCTCCCAAAGCAGCGGTAGAAGGGAGGCCGTTCCAACTGTAGTCTAGTGCTGTTGTTCCGCAAAAACTTGATTCATCCGCTTTCAGATTTTGCAGTTTATCCGCTACATTTTTGAGGTTGTTACTCCGCATGTAGTCTAAAAATAGATCAATGCCTCTGTTTTTGACATTCGGATTCCACCGAAAAAGTCCACAAACATTGGTGCGCCCATTTTCTACCTGTGATATTCCGAGATAACCATTTTCCCCAAAATGAACCTCAAGATGATCCAATGCTGTGTAGTTGAGCCAGTGAGCTTTTAGGCCTATCCATTTCTTTCTATTCTGGGCAATTTTTCGACCAGTTGCCCAGACGAAGCCTTCCTTATCATCGTTGCTGATCCGGCTTTTGCATCTAAGATCCCCACCCAGCGATTGGAATTCCGTCGCGAGCCGTTTGTCTAGTTCGTAACGGGACACCGATATCGCCGAACGAGGCAACTCATAAGAAGCGATAAATTGCTGGTTTACATACCAGGAAGTTTTGGAAATGAGGGGATATGCAGCCAGTAGCTCGTTGAGTCCCAAACGCGCGAGTACTGCATCTGACACGCCGCATATAAACTCTCCGCACACCTTGTGACGCGGGTAGACACTGGCTTCGTGAATGGTTACTGGAATCCCGTGAAGGCGAAGCACGACACCCAGGCTGAGTCCGGCGATTCCACCTCCTATGATAGATATCGTTTTCATCCCGTGATTCTGGTGGCTGCAAATCGGTATGCACCCAGGAGGGTTGCAGACCGTTGGATGTTCCAGTGGAATGGATCCAGCCCGAGAAGCGTTTGGAGCTCATCTCCTCTAAAGCCTGCGCGTATGCTCAAAAACCCATCATGCTGGGTGACAGGCCCATAGCCGAGAAGCCTGAATAATGGTTTGCACAGGGTGAGGTGCAGTCGACTTCTGTAGGGCTCATTGATGACAATACTTCGAGCGGACTCGGAAATCATAAGCCCTATTTTGCGGATCTCCGTGTCATTAAGTTGGTGGAGGAAAAAATTGGAGATGATGGTTGAATAGTCCGACCATTTTTCAAAATCCTGCACTTTGGCCGATATCCATTTTGCATTTGGGAAAAGATTTGTGGGTCTGGGGACGACATCCAGGCCCGTGTAAGTCTGGTTTGAATGAGCCGAAGTAAAATGACTGAGGATTCCGTCCCCCGCACCGATTTCCAGAATTTTACCTTGTTCTGGAAGTTTAAGATTTAGTGTTTTTTGAATCCAACTCCAATTGCCCATCCAGCGATTGATTCTCGTGATTTCGCTTCTGTTCCTAATCGCGTCCGCGTCATCAAATGCCAACGAGTCCAGAATTTCTGCTTCAACCACGCGATTCATGATACTTTTTGACGTTGAATTTGAGCCCGAAACTACCGGAATCCAGCGCCAACCTCACTGATCTCAACAGCTCAGGAATACCGTTTGTGGGTGATAGGGTTGCTGATAAGAGATATTTCATCAATCTGGAGTCGTTATTTTTCGAAAATGAGCGCAATTACAATACGATGCTCCAAGAGGTTTGATTTCGCGTGATAGTTTCGCAGTGATTGCTTTGATCAAGCACTGTTGATTAGGATAAATTAAGCGAGGCATTAACAAA
Organism: Opitutales bacterium; assembly: GCA_022361075.1. Classification (GTDB taxonomy): domain Bacteria; phylum Verrucomicrobiota; class Verrucomicrobiia; order Opitutales; family JAFGAQ01; genus JAKSBQ01. The sequence goes on from JAKSBQ010000330.1 coordinate 9,947, forward strand.
AGTTATCACCTTCGTTGACCTTTATTTCAAAAACTATTCAGTTCAGGCCTACCTGCTTGTCCCTGTGTCATGATGAAAATTTGGTCATTTACAACTAGATATTGGCTCGTGCTGTTAGTAACGCACGCGCCCGCTTTTTATCTCAATCTGCACGCAAAGGATCGTGCTTCCTTAGTCCAGGATGTTCCGCTGGCCATTACAGCCTTGGCCGGAGATGAAGTCATCAGCAGCACGATCCCTTCTATTCCCAGTTTAGTTGCTGAGTCCGGCGCTGGAGAAAAGCTTCGAGGTAAAGGGCCGTTTACCGTACTTGTACCTACTGTCCAATCGCTACGCGCGATTCCAGATGCGGAAGCACAGGCCTTACTTGGAAACCAGGGAGCATTGTCTAACTTCGTGGATGGATTGATTATACCCTATAGCTGGGATTTGTTAGATCGTGATTTTATCAACCGCCCACCCCAAACGGATCCAAACTTAGTTCCTCCGACGTTAACTGTCTCCATTTTTGTGTCTAATCTTCGTGGTCACCCGATGGAGATTAAGATTGTGGATGATGGAACCACAACTACGGTAACTATCAATGGGATTCCGCTTACTGGTCGCGCCCAATATGCGACTAACGGTTGTGTGTTCGAAGTCGCTCAACCCATTTTGCCACCACCGACATTGGGCCAATATTTTGATTCGCAAGGGGAGCAGTCTATCTCTCAAAGCATGCTCAAGGAAGCGGGATGGGTAGAGGACCCTTCAGATGGTTACTATACGGCACCTCCGCAATACGCCGATTTCAATCCGAACCGTACTTTTTTTGTTCCGAAAAATGTCGCATGGACTTCAAATCCAAACCTGGGATTTGACCCGAATAAGACCAATTTTGAACCTTCAGAAATCGATCGAATCGAG
>JAKSBQ010000173.1 GCA_022361075.1 Opitutales bacterium
CCTCACCGACTTCGAACCAACTCACGTTATCAGCTGAACGGTAGGCATACACACGGTTACCCACTTTGCGCAGTTGCAGATAAACATTCGGGACTGAGCCCTCGTTACCGTAACTCTGAATGCGATCCACGCTCCAGTTCTCGTAGGGACGGTTGCTGAAGTAAAATTCTCCGGACTGAGTCAGCGATACCGACGCAAATGCATCCCGCTCACCTGTCCCATTACGAACCATCAATCCCATCTCCGCACCGCCTAGTTGAGGATCAAGCTGCTCATATGCCATGATCTGAGCGGTCAAAATGAAATCACCACTTAAATGCTTGGATAACAATCCAAACTTGTCCAAATGTTCGGTTCCAACAGCAGCGATACGATATTGGGTTCCTTCCTTGTAAGCCTTAAAAGGGCGGTTGTTTGAATTGATCGAATGTAAAGACCAACCGTCGAGCATTGGTGGACTCCCAGAAGGCATTCCATCTGGAAAATCAGCATCGTTGACGAATGAGGTGGAAGCAAAGTATTCATCGGCGTCACTAATCGAATCAGAATCCGTATCGGAAAGTGTAGGTTCACTATTAATGAAATACTCAAGCTCGTTACGTAACCCATCCCCATCGAAATCATCGTCGGGGATCACATCGTTGTAATGGTCTATCAAATCTTCAGTATCTGTATAAATAATTTTACGTTCCCAAAAATCGGGTAATCCATCGTTGTCGCTGTCTAAACCAAGCCAATCCAGACTGTCTCCAACAACAAGATAGGAAAACTGTTCCGCAGGTCCCGATCGTTCAATGTCCAAATACCGGTCTTCATCGGCAAATAGCTTTAGTTCCGAATTAGTGAGTCCTGCGTTGTCGTACAATACGGGCCACGAACCATCTAAATTGGTCGTCGAGTATTTGGATAACAAAGCTTGCTGTGCGTTCCCTTGTATTCCCGAGATGGAATAAGAAAAAGGAGAGCTATCTTCTGCACCTCTCACAATTTCAGCACCTGTTCCCGCGACAAACTCGATGTTTCCGAGAGTGTAATTTCCAGACTCTACAACAAATAATCCAATAGACTCATTTTCTCTCATTGGATCAGGATCTTCGCCAGAGTGCTTACCTACACTTATGGCAAGAGATTCAATTCCTCCAGGACCATCCCACCAAAACACGGACGATTTCTGGTCGCTAGAAGTCATTACCTGCCCAAAAACAACCGGGTCATTGAAAGAGGAGTTTACTTCGGTAGGAATCGCGACGTTCCAGTTTCCTTTACTTTGAGTTTCAGTGCTTTCGACTACTTTGGCTTCCCCTTTAAAACCATGTGTAGCCTCGTCGTATACTCCCTCTTCAATCGCCATATAATGAACGTTGATTGGGTTTCCGTTATCAGCTCCGTAGTGAATACTTGTCGGATTTTTCTCCGAGAATAGAGATTCAATTTCAGTCGGAGAGAGAAGTCGGTTGTAAAATCTCAAATTGTCTATTTTTCCCGACCAATAGAGATCATCAAATTCACGCAAAGCATCACCTATCGTGAGATTCAGATCATTCGTGAAGTCGGTGGAGCTCCAATTAGATATATCTATTTTGGCGGGAGCATTTGTTCCATTGGTATATAAGCTCAAATCACCATCGCGATCCACATTAACTGTGAAAAAAACAACACCAGACGAATCAAATTTACTTACGGTAAGTTTCTCAGACGTGTTCCTTAGCGTGAACTTATACGTATCCCCTTCACTAATGAACGCATATCCATTACCATCCTCTGCACCTAACCTTTGGAGAGTAAGATCGGACCAGCGAATACATCCCGAAGATCCTTCATAGCAGATATAGATGTCCTGTATTCCAGTTATTAGCGAGGTTGATATTCTGACAGATGTCGAAACCCAGTCACCGGGATGCCCCGGGTTGCCTTGCCCGATAATTGTACC
>JAKSBQ010000276.1 GCA_022361075.1 Opitutales bacterium
GAAACATGAAGTTGGGGTAGGCGACATCCAAGGTGCTCCACAGATTCGCTCCTTTGTCGAGCCGGTAGAACTGTTGGCCAGTTAGGATCGAATTGCGACAGGGAGTGCAGGAAGGACTGGAGACATAGGCGTGTTCAAAAAGCACTCCTTCATTCGCGAGCCTGTCGAAGGTGGGCGTGTTCACGACTTGGTCTCCGTAAACCCCGGCATGTGGCCAACCCCAGTCATCTGCGAGGCAAAACAAAATGTTGGGTTTGTCTGCGGTTTTCGTCTCGGTAGATATCAAAGTCTGAATCGATAAGAGGAATACACCAACTAATAAGATGATCGTTTGACGCACGCGAAGAAGTTTTGTTCGGGGGGTATCAATCATTTCGTGGATTTGGGAATCTTCAAAGTGTGGGGTTCCACCCTTTAACGCAATCCATCCACCAAAGCAATTTGAATTTATTCCAGCATCACATTGAAATCTTCGTCCACGAGTGAGTTGTATTCCTGCACAAAAATCTTCGAGTCCTTTTCGATCAAATCTACCAGATGATCTAAACCTTTGTTTTCCTTGATCACTTTAGCCATGTAAGCCCCGGCGATGTAAAATGCCCGGCCTGGTGCGATTCCAGTTCTCCAAGCTTGTTTCTCCATTTCCTGAACATTGTCATCCGTGGTTCGGTCCAGGAGTTCATTGATTTGCCGAATGGCTTCAATGACTTTGGTGGCATCTTCAAGTCCGTCGTAATCTTCATGGCGAATTTCTGAAGGAAATAACTCCAGTGCTTCGTAGGCGACAAACGTTGCCATGCCTTCATTTTGAATGACCGACAATACTTTGTGTACGAATTCTTCTCTGGTCTTTGGTTGAAATCCTATTCTGTCCGGAGATTTGATGTCATAGCCGATGTGATAGGTTTCATGAATGAGGATATTCATGAGATAATTGGTGTTTTGCTTCCACCTTCTCGATCCCACATCCATCACTAAGGTATCTGACAAAGAAAAGGCATACGGCACCGTGAACATGACAAAAAAAGCTCGGGCGTTGAAGGACACGTTCTCTGGAAGATAACGAGTGATATGCTGAATCACCTCATTTTTGTTTTCCGTGTAGAATTCTTTGATGTCGGAGGCGAAGGTTACGTATGATTCATCTTGTGCTTTGATCAATCTGCTCAGCCTCCTGTTGTAAACTCGATGTGGATCTGGAACCGCTTGCATTTCATGCCAATCCAGCACCAACTGGTAGCCTTCGAATCGCCTCCAGGTTTCGTTGGTGTGATCAAGGGCTATTTCAGGATTTTGTGACACGTAATCCACTGCCGATGAATCGAAGCTGATATCGGTCCTAGGTTTTTGCGTCTCATTGAGGTTCGCAAATAGAGAAGATATTAGGAGTAGTAACTGAATATTCATAAGATAGGTTTTCTGATAAATTGAATACTCCGATTCTCTTAAATGGTTACAGGATTCCTGAATTTTCAGGGTAGGGCTGATCGGTCAGACCTTTCTGGCTTAAAAATTCGTTCGATAACGTCCGCTCGAAATTGCATTTAGCTTTTCCTCAGTTAACGTCTGAGGCTATGAAATCAACCACCCCCAGAAGGACGTTCTTGAAAACGTCTGTGGCTATTCCAGCTGCAATCTTGGCCGGTCAGGCCACTGCCAAAAATAGTGATACTAAAAAAGCATCATCGGGCTCAAGCCCTCTTCCTACTCGCAAGCTAGGCCGGAATGGACCAGAGGTTTGCATGATCAGCATGGGAGGTTTAGTCAAACCCCATAGTGCAGAGTATCTCGAACTGGCTTGGAATTACGGGATTCGCTACTTCGACACCGCGCGTCGTTACAGTGGGGGCCGGTCCGAACGAAATATTGGCAACTGGATTAAGCAAAATAAGGAGCTCAGAAAGGAGCTATTTCTGGTGACAAAGGAACCATCTGAGAACGGTCCCGAAATGATGCTCGACTCGATCGACGACCGACTAAAGGCACTCAATACGGATTACATTGACCTGTTCTTTCTTCATGGTATCGGCACTGGCAAACACGGAAGAGACTCCTTGAATTGGCCGAAGAGTGATCGATTTCGAAAGGTTTACGACACACTCAAGGAATCCGGAAAGGCGAAGATGGTCGGTTTCTCCTGTCACGACGATGCTTTGATCGAATACCTCAATGCGGCCGCTGATGGTGGATTCGTCGATGCCATCATGTTGCAGTATAATCCTTTCTTTAAAAAAGGAGATGCTCTCGATCAGGCATTGGATCGCTGCTACGACAAGGGGATTGGCCTGATTGCGATGAAGGAAATGAGACCTTTTGCGAGTATGCCCAAGCAACATCCTGAATTGGAGAAACAGGGCCTGACCTCGCACCAGGCACTTCTTCAGCAAGTTTGGAGCGATGAGCGCATATCCTCCATCTGTTCCGCTATGGAGAACGAGGGGCACATCATTGAAAACACAGGTGCAGCCAGAACCTACCAAAAGATTGATCAAAATGCCCGCCGCGCCCTTCAGGAAATTGCGATGTTGCCAGCAATCCCGATGTGTCCAGGTTGCGGCCCTTGCAGAGAAAAGGCGAAAGAAACGCTATACGCCTACATGGATATCTCTCGTTACGTGAACTACTACGAGCAAGACGGTGACACTTCCGCACGGGGGCTCTACGCTGATCTTCCCAAAACGGCCAAAACTTGCTCCAGCCACGAGCTGGAAGAGTTGCGTGATTCTTGCGAATATCACGTCGATTACCCCGAGATCGCCCGCCGTGCCGAGCGATACTTCATCGCTTAAGAAAGCTTCAATTGGGTAGGACTGGTCCGGCAGCAGCTGGATCAGCCGCCTTTTGCCTCACCCATTAGCCAATTCTGACCACACGGGTCTGACCTCAATGGTCGCAACTTTTGCCATCGGGTGCCTTGACGCATTTCCAACTGCCTCTTCCATGTTTGCACATTCGATGAGTTCGTATGCACACACTTTCTCGTTGGAGTCAGCAAATGGACCGGAAGTCACTTGACACTGCGGATTCGCGTATTCGCACGGTTTTCGCGTCACTGGGTGGTCTGAGAGGATTGCCATCCAGCAGTGAACCTCTCTTTTTCATGTCTGAAATCCAATCACCGATTTCATGGATCAATGCATCCGTTGCCCGGAAATCATCATCATGACATAAATCAATAAATATTTCATAAGCTCCTGCTTGCTCGATATCAACCATGTATAACTATCTTTCAGCTTACGCCTCGCACGCCTCTTTGAAATACTCTAGCGCCTTGTGCCATGCATTCATCATCTCCTCAAAGGCTTCGTCAGTCATCACAACCACCTCAAAAATGGTTTCAGTATCACTCACTTTCTTGAAGAAATAATCCTCTCTTGAGCCAATCCATTTCTCCATCGTGTCGTCTGTGACTTCGCATTCTACATTCTGCGGATTCACCATCGCGATATGCTTCATTTTGATGGACTCATTCGCAATAAATTCTTCGATAACAACTTTAGTGCCACCTTGACTGTGATCCATGAAAGAGATGTTGGAACCTTCTTTCCATTCTCCCGTATAGGTCATTCCTTCTCCCCAGGCTTTTGCCCAGTCGGGATAAATCGATTGATCCATGACCTTGTTGAAGACGAATTCCTGGGGTTTATTGATGGAGATAGAGTAGGTTAGTGTTTTCATGGTTCTAAGATTTGAAGTGTTTTGCTGAGTTTAGCTTTTACCTCTGAGTCAGTTTAGCGAAACTAGTGCGATTCGTGGTTAATACAAACCTGCCTCCAAGAAAAAATCAGCGCTCTCCGCGTCGCCGCGTGATACCAAATTGTTTTTTTTAAACTGAACAATCACTTCTAGATGAGTCTTGTAGCCGAATCTGTAAAGATTTGGTTATCATTTGTTTGGCATTTTCCAAACGCTCACGCGTTCGGCTACCTGTTTCGTTATCAAAACGATAGTTGATATGAGTTACCAGATCGCCATCTTTACTCCCTCTGCATCAAATCAAACAACTTCGGGCATTCCTCCTTCAGCAGGGACAACATCTCATAGGAATGAAGTTTTCCATCACCTAAGCACGCATTCCGCAGGGTTCCCTCGCGTTGGAATCCACATTTCTCAGCCACCCGGATGCTTCCGGCATTGTCCGATCGAATCAGCACCGTGAGGCGTGGCCAGCTCGCATTCGTTTGAAAGAGATAGGCTGTGAACAGCTGCAGCGCTTCAGTCATGTAGCCTTTGCCCATGTTGTCTGGATTGAAAATGCGATAGCCCACCTCAACGCCCTGAATATTCGGAGAGGTTTTAAAAGCATCAACTTCGCCGATATAGTTCCCTTTGTGGTCGGTAATCAGCAGCAGACGATAATCCTCTTTCCAGAACCCATTGTCCTCGAACTCCTTTCTCAAATAAGATTCCGAATACAGATTCGCCGGCCAATACGGACTGAACTGCGACAAATCACTGATGATCTCTAAATAGGTGCTCAGATCTTTTTCTCGAAGAGTGCGAAGTAGAATTTTTTTCCCGCGTATCATTTTCTTTCAGAGGTAGTTAGGATTAATGGGTAGCTCGTAGAGTATTAAGTCTTGGCGTAACTTAGTGTTCTTTGCGAGAGATATATGAATCACGCGAAGGCGCTGTTTAAAATACTGTTTAATTTCCGCGCCTCTGCGTCACCGCGTGATCAATAAATACCGCCTCAAAATCGTTTGTCGTTGAACGACTAAAACGCACGCCCGTCCAAACCATCATATCTCCTAAACCTCCCTCGCCTGTGCATATTCCGCGGTATGTTCCGCAATGTATAACCAACC
>JAKSBQ010000443.1 GCA_022361075.1 Opitutales bacterium
CCCTTTGCAGACCAGAATGCAGTGCATTCCGAGCTGCACGCTTCGTCCAAAGGGCACTTGCCCCCACCGCCCGACAACATGTCAACGTGTGGTTGAGTCACTTGCGAAAAATAGTATTTTTCCACACAATTATAACATACTAAACTGAAAACGAATGAGAGGCTTGCGGGAAGAGAAAGGGTGGACTGTCTGGGGTTACACGCGCAAGCTCTCTGCACGGCTCACCCCCCAAGCGTCACGCAACCCCCCGCGCTGCTCAACTCACCCGCAAGCTCCGCGTGCTGCGGCTGTGTATTCTACCACACAAGCTCCACGCGCTGCTCCAGCCACACGCTCAGCACCAGTTTACGTGCCACGCATAACGACCAGCTTGTCAGTGAGAGAAAACACACGCCAACACGACCTTCGTCTACCGAGCTAGTTTCAGCAGAGACAACAAGCTCTCTCGGCGTAGCACGAGAGCACAAATGCCGCCTCGTGTGTAAATACAGTACCGTTGATACTCACCTCGAGCTTATTAACGCTCTCTACAGGCAACGACGCTCTCCTGCCACGAGAAAACTCCCAACCACGCTATTCCCACGGAGCTCACAGCAACAGGGCGGGAATTCTCCTTCCTCCGCTTCAAGGAGAGTACGTCCACGCCTGCAATAGCGCGCGTTAACGAGCGAGGTGATCGAAAAAGCGATCTACTTCGCCACGCACTCGCAGTTCGGCGGCTTGGCTGCCCGGTATGCCGTGGCTGACGTCTATCGGTGGATCATTCCCTCGCTAGACCACTTCCAAGGACAACCTGTCACCAAAGTCAATGCCAGGTTGGGCCTGTTACTGACAAAAAGCGTACCGCCTCTCTCTGGTGAGTTCGTTACGCTACCGACTTGCCCTGATAGCAATCGTCACAGTCGATGAGTTTACCTTTATATCAGACGTCAATCGCATGATTCTCGCTGGTTTCCATCCATCGAATGAGCCACACTTGCGGTATAGACTTACGAGGCATCGTCAGTAAGGAAGACACCGTGCTGCGCAAGAAGGTGAAAATCAGAGTGCCGGAAGCCTTTGTACATGCAACAGCACGCCAAAATCGTTCTAATGCTCTCCGCTAGCACTTCTACGGCGTGGCCGATCCGACAGGATTGCTGCGCGAAGGCCAGTGCTTCGTATCCTATACTCTAGAAGGAGACTACCAGCATCAGACAATAGTAGGCCCCGTGTTGGTGGGCAGATACCCATGCCATCATCCTGGTACGTTGCCAGCAGCCAAAAGCGCTGAAATCAAGTAGGCAACATTCGCAAGCTGGAAGCTGTCGAATGCAGTACGCTTGAAGTGATTCCGTCGCAAGAATACCGTATGTGCTGGCAATCAGGGGCGTAAGTGCGTTCGCTGCACGTTGACGAACACCACCTTTGGCCAATTCCAAGGCAAGGCTGGCACTTTTTAATTGCCTGCAGTCAGCAATGAGCTTCACGCGGCATATCTCTCACCAGCATGATGTCTACG
>JAKSBQ010000292.1 GCA_022361075.1 Opitutales bacterium
AATGGGAACTGGGTTTCCCAGATTCAGGCTAAACTGCACTCCAGAGATTGCACTCCATCGAATCGAATTCTAGCGATTTTTTGAGGAATCACCCTAGAAACCGTTCAGGAAGAATAGAAAGAATCCAGGCAACAAGCCTCCCCCTTTTGGTCACATAAACTGTTTTTTGCTTTCTCCTTACCGCTCGAAAAATCTGGTTTGCGGCTTTTCCAGCACTCGAAACCCAGAAGGCTTTGTCTCCGCCTTTCATCATCGCTGTGTCCACGAAACCCGGCCTCACCTCTGTTATTTGAACCGGTAGTTTGAGTTTTAGGAAATGACAACGGATTCCTTCCAGAAGTCTCGATTGATACGCCTTGGATGCGTTGTAACTTCGAGCCACTCCGGATCCTCGAACAGCTGCGACAGACGTGATCCCGATCAGATGGCCAGTTTGAACGCTTTCAAAGTATCGACTCGCAGCATAGGCAGCTCTTGTGAAACCGTTCACGTTGAGTCGAATAGTCCTAAGTGCGATGTCCGGTTCAAAATCACTCTCCAAATCGCCCGTACCCGATACCAGATACACCTCCCTAACCGGATGATACCTTTTGAAAATCGAATCTAACTTTTCATCCACTTGATCTTCCTCGTTGAGATCAAGCGCTTCCACACATCCATCAGTATTCCACTCGGTCGAGCGACTCACTGCCACCACGGGTAGCTTCATTTCCCGGTAAAGCTCATAAAGAGCTCGGCCTATTCCCGAAGAAGAACCGATGATGATTGAAGTGGATCGTTGGGAATTCTTCTCCATGAAAAAACCACAAACAAAATGCTCCACTATTTCAATTAATTGATTGCACTTCTGCCAACGCTATCCCAAGGTGTGTTCCGTAATCACCTCAATCGAAATGCAAAACGCACTCATTAATACCATCAGAAAACCGATATGTTCGGTCGATATCATGGACGCGTACTCTTTTTGGACCAAGAATCATGATCTCGGCATGGACCGTAAACATTTCTTCGGAAAACAGCATCGATGGAGGAAGATAGCTATCTAGATAGATCCAGCAATTCGATTTTTTTAAGCCCTGTTTTCCAAGCGAAAACAGGGCTTTTTTATTTCAACACACCATACTATGAACACAAATACTCAAAAGAGGGAAAACATCCCAAAAACCAGCCAATGGAAACAAATGCTCCATTTTCCTCGCGCAGTGTACATACTCGTCATTGGTACCTTTTTTAATCGTCTCGGTTTTTTCGTGCTTCCCTACATGGCTTTGTATCTCAAAGACAAGGGTTACGACGTCGCACAAATCGGATCCGCACTCGCCAGTTACGGACTCGGAACCGTTGTCGCTTCCGTCATAGGTGGTCACCTTGCGGACACTCTGGGCAGACGGAATACGATCGTGATTTCGATGTTCGGAAGTGCTGCCATGATGGTCTGCTTATCTCAGGTGGAAGACTTGTTTTTGTTTCAGGTGATCGCCTTGTTGGCAGCTCTTTTTACAGAAGCTTACCGCCCAGCCAGTCACGCATTGATTGCTGACGTAGTGGACGAAAAAGACCGCGTCATGGTCTATGCACTTCTCCGCTGGGCGATCAACGCCGGATGGGCGATGGGGCCTGCAATTGCTGGCATGCTCACGAAGATCTCCTACCTGTGGATCTTTTTGGGAGACGCGTCTACTTCCATTCTATTTGGAATTCTGGCTGCAGTCTGGCTACCTCAATTTGGTAATCATGAGAAAGTGCCTCTGAAGCACATATTTGACGCCTTTGGGAGCATCAAAAAATCGATCCAACACACCTTTGTGGATTACCGCTTCATGCAGGTTTTTCTCTCCTCGTTCCCGATCGCGTTCATCTTCAATCAGAGCTTAGCCACCCTGAGTTTCGAAGTGCAAAATCGAGGTTTCGACGAATTCCACTATGGACTCATTCTCGGATTCAATGGAGCCATCATCATTTTGACTGAGATTCCATTATCCATGTGGGTCAACAAGCAGCCACAACGAACCATGATCGTTTCCGGTTACGCCTTGATCGGCATTGGATTCGGGCTTTTCGCTTTAGCGGGAGGATTGGTGACTCTTTACATTGGAATGGCGATTTTCACACTTGGAGAGATGATTGCTTTGCCCGTGTCATTAGCCTACATGAGTTCCTTAGCACCTGCTGACATGCGAGGACGCTACATGGGCGTCTGGGGACTTGCGTGGTCCGTCTCTATGATGATCTCCACTACTCTAGGGATTCAGATGCACGCCTCGATGGGTTATTGGTTCTGGATCTTTGTGGGAGCGCTCGGATTGCTGAGTGCGTGGATCATGAGCTTCAACCCTTACGTCGTTTATCAACGATTGACGGCGATGAGGAAGTCTCCCAACCCAAGATAAGTTTCCATCACACCATCACCAAATACAAGAGGGTAACGCGGCGCAAGCAACGTTACCCTCTCTTGGCTCTTATGATTCGTTAGGCCTGGGAAAGGGACTGTTCAGACAGATTCTCCGAAGTTTCCTTCCTACGGAAAATCTTTCGAACCAACTCAACAAAGTCGTAGATGATCAAGTAGATCGATGGGATGAGGATCAAAGTGATAACGGTGGCGAAAAGAATCCCAAATGCTAACGACGTTGCCATCGGTTTAAGAAACTTCGCCTGGAGACTCGGTTCCCAGAGCATCGGCAGAAGACCGAAAAACGTTGTAAATGAAGTCAGCAAGATGGCCCTGAATCTCGCAGGTCCCGCCTTCATGACCGCCTGAATCCGGTTCATTCCTTCGTTTTCCCGTTTGGTAATGAAATCGACCATCAAGAGACTGTCGTTCACGACGACCCCAGACAACGCGATGATTCCACAAAGCGACAAAACGCTGAGTGGCATTCCCATGATGAGATGGCCCGCAATGGCACCTACGATTCCAAATGGAATTACCGACATCACAATCAACGGTTTGATGTAAGATTTCAACGGAATCGCCATCAATCCATAGATTGCGAAGATTGCAAGAATTAAACCCTGTCCGAGTGCACCCATGGTCTCCGCCTGCTCCCGGCTCTCTCCTTCAAGTTCGTATTTCACTCCGGGGTTTTTCCGAAGAACATCCGGAAGGAAGGACTCGTTGACGTCTTTGATCACCTGATTCGCGTCGATCTGGTCCTTGTCGACGTCTGCCGTCACATTGACGACACGCTTACGATCAACGTGACGGATCGTGGAATACCCTTTGTCCAAAATCGCTTCTGCAACTGACTCAAAAGGCACCGTTTGACCCGTTGGAGTATGAATCCGCATATTCTCAAGAGTATGCAAGGATCTACGATCTCCTTCCGGATAACGAACCATGACACGGACTTCGTCTTTCCCACGCTGAATCCTTTGAGCCTCAGCCCCATAAAATGCATAACGCACCTGACGAGCTAGATCATCTAAAGTTAGTCCCAGCACCTCTGCCTCTGGCTTGATCTCCAAACGAATCTCCTGCTTCCCTGTACTAAAGGAGTCCTTAATATCAAATACTCCGGTATACTCACCGAGTTTCTCTTTAATCTGGTCCGCCACACGATCGAGTTGCTCAAAATCGTTACCAACGAGTTGGAAATTAATCGGACTTCCTCCACTGTTGGTTCCTCCCTCAAATTCGATTTCATTCGCTCCCGGGATCTTTCCAACTTTCTCTCTCCATCGATTGATGAACGCAAAAGTATCGATCTTACGATCCTCACTAGGAGTAAGTGTCAGAATGACTTCCCCAGAGTTTTCCGAAAAAGAAAGCACCGCTGCGTGTTTGATGACCCCTTTCGGATCGTCCAGCTCTACTTTGAGCTCCTCATTTAATTCCTCTGCCATCTCTTGAACAAAATAAACTGCTTCGTGAGTGACTTTTGCCGGAGTTCCCTCAGCCATTACGATGTCAACGCTAACGTCATCGAGGGGAACATTTGGGAAAAACTGCCACGGAACTTTTGCAGAGCTCACAAGACCGATGGAGCATATGATGAGTGCGAAAAACGTCGCCAAGGTCACATACCGATATTGCGCACAGAGGGATAAAAGAGGTTTATAAACCTTTTGCACCACCCATTGAAGCCCATTCCCGACTGATCGTTGAACTTTGAGGATAGGACTTACCTTGCCCCCTTTGTTGTATTTGATCTTCATCTCCGCAAGGTGAGCCGGGAGAATCAATTTCGACTCCACAAGTGAAAAAATCAGACAAAAGATGATCACAATACCGATCTGCGACCATATCTTACCGTTCACACCCGGAATCATGAGCATGGGAGTGAAAGCCACAATCGTGGTGAGAACTCCAAAGGTCGCTGCGGTCGCGACTTGCTTCGCCCCCTTGACCACATTGTCCACACTGTGCCCGTGTTCCCGGGTGTAGGTATAGACGTTTTCCCCAATGACGATGGCGTCATCCACCACGATTCCAAGCACAACGATAAACCCAAACAAGGTGATCATGTTGATCGAGATATCGATCATGGGAAAGGTCATCACCCAAAGCGCCCCTAGGAAGCAAACGGGCAACCCCATCATCACCCAGAAAGCGAGTTTTAGCCTGAGGAAAAGGGTCAGTGAGAGGAACACTAACGCACCACCAACCAGAGCATTACGCAACATGAGATTCAAACGACCTGCCAGCAGCTCTGAGGAATCGAACCAAACGTTCAATTGCACCCCGTCCGGAAGTGTTTCCATTCGTTGTTCAGCATACTTCCGAACAGTTCTAGAGATATCCAACGCGTTTTGATCTCCGACACGAAAAATCTGGATACCCAAGGCTCTTTTATGGTCAAACTCGATCATCGCCTGACGGTCCTCAAAACCATCGACAACCTGCGCAATTTCCCCAAGTAAAAGACGGGTACCGTCCTCACGCGTGAGCAATACGATGTTTTCAAACTCTTCACCTGTGTAGGCCTTACCTTTGGTTCTAAGCAAGATCTCCCCACCATCGGTCTTGATCGATCCAGCTGGCAGATCCAACGAAGAACCACGAACTGCCGCCACCACGTTACCAAAGGTCAATCCATACTCACGAAGGGTTTCTTCGGATATTTCTATGGAGATCTCGTAATCCCTTGCTCCCCTCACTTCTGCCTGAGTGATGCGAACGTAAGGGAAAAGCATTTTGACCAACGGATTGCGTCCATCTTCCAGAGACGCAGGATTGAGAGTGATCAGCTCTTCTCTCACCATTTTGGACAGTTCCTTTAAACTACGCTCATCCATGTCACCACTAACCGTTAGCCACATGACTTCATTTTTGATGGTCTGCTCGTAGATGATGGGTTTCTCAGTCTCCGCTGGAAAGGTGGATATCGCGTCTATTCGATTCTTGATTTCGTCGAGCTTCTGGCCGACCTCGTAACCAGTTTGAATTTCGACAATGACTGTCCCCATACCCTCCGAAGAATAGGAGCGAATCTTTTTGATACCTTCCAGATCCTGAATGGCCTCCTCAATCTTCACACATACCCCTTCTTCTACTTCCTGAGGGGCTGCACCGAGGTAGGGAACCTGAACTAAAATCGAATCAAGTGAGACCTGAGGGAAAAATTCCTTCCGGATGGTCAACGCGCTAACCACACCAACCACCATGATGGTGATCATCAACAGATTCGCGGCGACCGGATTTTGGGCAAACCAACTAATGATACCCTTTTCTTGCGTAACATGCTTTTTCATGAGCGAGTCCTTCCGCGTTTTTTAAAGAGAAGTGTAGCGAGGCGCGCGCTTTTCGAGATAACTGAACTGATCGGTTACTTCAACAGCTTCCACCGGCATTCCCTCCACCACGTATTCAAGTGCAGTGAGACAAATTTTTTCGCCTTCATCGATCCCTTCGCTGATGTAAGCAAATTTCGGATCCGTCCGAAGAATCTCCACATCGCGCCTGCGTAGAAGGTTTTCCTCATCCACGACCAGCACCTGATTTTTACCTCGGAGTGCGAATCGAGGAACAACGGTGATGTGGTCGTAAGTTTTCCCCTGAATGGAGGCTTCAACAAACATGCCAACGCTCATCGGCACCGAACCAGACTCTTCAGAGTGAATGCCGTAAGGATCTTCAACCTTCGCCACTGCGTACAACACACGAGTCCTGGGATCGATCGTGCCTTCCGTTCTCACAAGCGTCCCCTGCCAGCTCTCGTCAATCTTACCAAAACGGGAAATGAGTTCCACAGCTGGGCCCGCTTCCCTCACGTCCGATGGGCGAAAGGATCTCGGTAAATCTAGAAACTGGATGTCCTCCGCGGTAAGCGGAAGACGAACCTCTACAAAATCGACTGCGAAAATGGATGCCAACGAAGTTCCCTGATTCACCACCTGGCCAAGGTCGGACATCCGAGCTCGAACCATGCCCTCGTAAGGCGCTTTGATTTCGGTCTTTGAAAGATCCCGCTCTGCCCGTGCCAAAGCTGCTTTTGCAGAACGGACATTTGCCTCCGCTTCCTTCAACTGTGGTTCACGTAACACCAATGACGACGCTTCTTCGGCTGTGTTACCTAACGCGACCCAATCCTTCAAAGCCTGTTCCGCAAGCGCTTGCTCCTGTGCAAGAGTCACTTCTGCCCTAGCGAGTTGGGCTTCCGCTGATGAAACGGCCACTTCGTAATTACTGGGATCAATTTTAAGCAGAATTTCTCCCTCCTCGAAATAGCCACCAGCATAAAGATGAGGAGACACCTCGATAATTTCTCCCCCAACCTCAGGAAACAACGTGGTTTCGGTTCGGGGAAGAACAGTGCCTTGTGAAGCGACTTCGACCGAGATGCTTTGATAAGACGCAGCAAAAACCTCAACTAGCGTGTGCTTCGTTTCTGCTTCTTTTTTCTCGGGCTTCTTTTTCGTAGCCATCAGGCCTGCATAAACGCCTACCGAGAGTGCTAAAACTCCTACAATGGAGAGAGCTGATATGATGAATTTTCTCATGATTCGAAATAGTTTTGCTTTAAAGTTTTAGTTAGAAATCGCCGCCGAGAGAGAGATGCAACTGCACCCGGTTATTCAGTCTGAGCTTCTTCGCATCGATGTAACTTTGTTTCGCGATAAGCGCCCTACGCTGAGATTCCAAGACGGTCACGATGTCGATTATTCCTGAGGTGTATTGATCCCACGCCAAGTCTTCAGCCTTGCTCGATTGCTCAGCGGAGTTTTTCAGAGCTTCCTCTAGATGCTCGAGGTAATAGTCCGCATCCAGTGCCTGCTCCACCTCCATAAACGCTCGCAAAGCGGTGAGCTCGTAACTTGCTAAACTTTGCTTGTAGAGAGCGATCGCGTTTTGGTGTTGAGCGTCCAAACGACCTCCAGTGAACAGAGGCTGGCTCAAGGTCGCTTCGAGATTCCAAAAATCGAAATTACCATCCATCAGGTTCTTGAACTCGGTCGTCTGGGTTCCGGTCGCACCGGTGAGCTGAATGTTCGGTAAACGCTCTTTTGAAGCTGATTTGATCGATAGTTCAGCCGAGACCAATCGACGCTCGGCAGCTCGGATGTCCGGACGTCGATTCAAAAGATCCGAGGGAATACCTGCAGGAACTGACGAATGAACAATCGGGAAATCCGTCAAGGCCACCAGTGAGGCATCCGGATACCGGCCTAGTAAAATCTGCAAATTACGCTGGGCCTGTTTCAGTGCTTCCTTCCGTTGAAAGACTGAACTTCGGGCCGCTTCCAGATTTGCCAGAGCCAGGCGGTATTCCAGTGCGGAATCGATTCCAGACTCGTATCGATTTTGAATAAGGTCAGCAGTGGACTGATAGCTGACCAACGTTTCTTCAGCCAGTTCCAACTGTTGTTTCGCTCCGATCAGTTCGAACCACAAGAAACATGCATTTGCCGCTATGGACTGACGAGCTTGCTCAAGGTCATAGGCCGTCGCCTGTTCTTCTGCCAATTGAGACGCGCTGGAATTGCGAATTTTGCCCCACAAATCCGCTTCCCAAGATGTTCCTAAGGTCAAGCTGTACCGATCTTCTCTAAATGCATCAAAAAAAGCTCCATTCGTTTCAGAGTAGGTGCTATTTACCCCAAGTGAAAAGCCGGGTAATTGTTCAGATCGGACAATTCGAGTAAGCTGGCGGGCACTTTCTAGTCTCGCATCTGCAATTTTGAGATCGAGATTATTCTCTATCGCTTCATCCACTAAACGCCGCAGTTGTGGATCGCCAAAACTACTGACCCAGTTCATCTGGACGCCTTGTGTTGAAACGGGAGTTTCAGAAGGAGTCCATCTCACAGGAGGAACAATTTTTGTGGTTACAGGTTTTTCGTCAAGGGTCGTTTGGCATCCCGTTAAGAGCCCCGTGCTGGCAGCGAGCAAACTTACAAGGGCTATTTTTTTCAAACCTGATTTAGATTTGGATATACTAAGATTCATTAAATTCAAAAACTGTGAAAAAACTAACTGGACCTTCTCTAACGAGAATCATGCCAATTTCCGAAGTCATTACCTTCGACGGTGAAAAGATTCCAAATGTTATGAATTTTCCCTCTAAAATTCCCTTCTATTGTTTGTTAATACAATAGAATCATCCTTTTTCCCGAATACGGAGATAAATTCCTACGATTTCCCAAAATTGGCTTTAGTTATTTTCACAACAGGAATCGCTTATTTCACCTTCCTTTAGTCTTTTTGACCAATGAGATTAGGCTTTCCTAACCAGACTAGTTTCAGGCTCCATAAAATGGTCCTCACCCAATTGCTCCAAATGAGCAGATGAATCACTTCATCTGTCTTTTTCTCAACAAGTACTCCATGCAAAGGCACCTGAACCAAGAAAGTGGAAAGCCAAATAACTGAAAGAAGAAAGAGAGGGATCCAATTAGTCCATTTTCTTCTCAGTTTCGGAGGAAGCAGCTTCATTTTGAGAATTCCAAAACCCAATTCGAGTACCATTAAAGGACCTATCAACCAACCGGCTTTTTGAGTGTATTCTGAATGAAAATCAACAAATCGATCCGGTGGAACGATGTGAAACAGAGGATATTGAATCACTTGTGTATACCAAACTATTCCTACCATCAACGCTGTGATGAGCCACTCTATATAGCGAACCTGATCGAGGTCCAAAATGTGTTTAAGATTCAAACCTAGGCGTCTTCAATTGAGAAAAGTGAAACATCCACCCCGGGAGAGTAGTGGGCAAAATCAGGATCCCTCTGAGGTGCTTCAAAACCGTTCAGGACGTGCATTTGTTTTGTCCATTTGTCTACCTTAGCGGCAGCGATTTCATAAGGTTTGTGAGTAATAGCTCCTGTCAGTAACTTCCTTGATTTTGCATGATAGGCGAAAAGCCGATACCGCTCCACAAGGAAAAATTCAAGGCTACCCTCTTCCGCAGTGTGAAGATTCTGAGGTTTCTCGAAACGATGCTCCATCAAAACCCGCTCGGTGTCTCTTCGGGCGATCGCTTCGTAGTAAATCTCACGATCATAATCTTCACGCATCAATTTGGAATAACGATAAGGCAAATGGAAAAACCAATTTGCGATCTTCACGGAGATCCAGGAGTCCGCCTCAAGCGAATAAAACCATACACCGTTCCTTCCTTTTTCATCAATGACGTAAGTTCTGAGGTTGAGCTCACAAAAGTTGGAAACCCCGGGTGCGGATGGAAAACCCCTCGGTCGGAGATCACACATCGTGAAAGGAACCACCGCCAGGTAAGCTTTCCCGTCAAACAGGTCTACCTGAAGACCCGGTGGCAGGGTCATCTGAATTACGTCAGCATCCCACTCCCAGTGCAGAAAAAGAAGGTCGCGCCAGTTTTGATAAAGCTGAGGTTTGTTCGCCATGAATTAATTGGCAGCCACAGCGAATTTCTCAAGGATCTCCATATCGGCGAACTCAAGAAGTGAGATGTGGCAAGCCTCCAACTTGAGTTTCGGAGCCATTCCCGCCTCGTAGGCCTCAAACCAGCGATTCATGCAGATGCACCAAAAGTCACCTTCTTTCAGTCCCGGGAACTGAAACTCGGGACGAGGCGTCGAGAGATCGTTCCCTCTACTTTGACTGAACTCCAAAAACTCGACAGTCATTCGCGCACATACCGTGTGCTGCCCAACATCCTCCGCACAGGTATCACAACAACCGTTTCTGAAAAAACCGGTCTTTGGATTGTCACTACAGGTTACAAGAGGTTCGCCAAAAACATTTGATGCCATCCCGCAGACTAGTCGGGAACTCCAATCTTTCAACTTGAGTAGATCCGATTTGGCACAAAAAAACACCGGATCAGGAAAGAGATCCGGTGTTTTTAAAAGAAACTAAGAAACAAAATTACTTGTTCTTTTCTTCCTCACGCTTCTTCGCAGCTGCGATTACGTCGTCCGAAACGTTTCGTGGAGTCGATGCGTAGTGATCGAACTCCATAGAGAACTGTCCGCGACCAGAAGTCATGGTGCGGAGATCCCCAATGTAACCAAACATTTCGGAAAGTGGACAATGCGCCTTGATGTGGACACCGTTTCCTGAAGTTTGTGGCTCCTGAGAGAGGATGATTCCGCGACGACGGTTAAGGTCACCAATTACGTCACCCATGTTCTCATCACCAACAAATACGTCTACCTTCATCACGGGCTCAAGAATCTCAGGATTTCCTTTTGGAACTGATTGACGGTAAGCTGCCTTTGCAGCGATTTCGAACGCCATCGCCGAAGAGTCAACTGCGTGAAAAGCACCGTCCTCAAGAGTGACCTTAATGTCATCCATTGGATAGCCGGCAAGAACACCTTTATCGATCGAAGTCTTAAATCCTTTTTCAACTGCAGGCCAGTATTCCTTAGGAACGTTACCTCCAACAACCTTTGATTCAAAGGTGAAACCTGTTCCCTTCTCACCTGGCTCAAGTGTGTAGTCGATCTTCGCGAACTGACCCGATCCACCAGATTGCTTCTTGTGAGTGTAAGTATCAGAAACCGGAGTGGTCACCGCTTCACGGTAGGCAACCTGAGGTTTACCAATGTCCGCTTCAACACCGTAAGTGCGTTTGAGAATGTCCACCTTAATGTCGAGGTGAAGCTCACCCATTCCCTTGAGAATGGTTTCACCACTTTCTTCGTCAGTCTCCACGCGGAAGGAAGGGTCCTCCTTCGTCATCTTATTGAGAGCGATGGAAAGCTTCTCAGCGTTGGCTTTGTCCTTTACTGAAATCGCGATCGAGATCACGGGATCCGGGAACACCATCGGTTCAAGTGTCGCAGGATCCTTAGGATCACAAAGGGTGTGACCAGTCTGAGTATTTTTCAGGCCAACAAGCGCGACGATGTCACCTGCTTCTGCTTTGTCGAGCTCCTCACGGTCCTCAGCCTGCATGCGTACGATACGACCAATACGCTCAGTTTTGCCAGTGTAGGTGTTGAGGACGGTCATGCCCTTCTCAACTGTTCCTGAATAAATTCGGCTAAAGGTAAGGGCTCCGTATTTGTCCTCTGTGATCTTAAATGCAAGAGCGCGAAGCGGGATGCTTGGATCAATCTCAGCCATCTTACCAGTTTCGTTACCTTCGAGGTCAACTTCTGGCTGAAGCGGTGCCTCGGTAGGATCTGGAAGATAATCGATAACCGCGTCGAGAATCAGCTGAATTCCCTTATTCTTAAATGCAGTTCCGCAGTAAGTTGGGAAGAAAGTCATATCGATGGTTCCCTTGCGAATACACTTCTTGAGCGTATCGATGTCGGGCATTTCACCTTCGAGGTATTTCTCCATCACATCATCATCAACCTCAACAGCCTTTTCAATGAGTTGCTCACGATACTCGGCTGCTTTATCCGCCATGTCTGCCGGGATATCAGTGATTTCGTAGCTAGTTGGGTCGTTAGGATCAGACCAAATCCAAGCCTTCTCAGTGAGAAGATCGACAAGACCGGTAAATTCACTTTCTTCACCGATTGGGAGAACCATCACGAGTGGGTTTGCACCAAGAACGTTCTCGATTTGGTCCACGACGCGGTAGAAGTTCGCACCTACACGGTCGAGCTTATTGACGAAAATGATACGGGAAACCTTCGAGTTATTCGCGTAACGCCAATTGGTCTCAGACTGAGGCTCAACTCCACCCGATCCGCAGAATACTCCAATACCGCCGTCGAGAACCTTCAATGAACGGTATACCTCGATCGTGAAGTCAACGTGACCAGGAGTATCGATGATGTTAAACTTGTAATCCTTCCATTGACAGGTAACCGCAGCAGACTGAATCGTGATACCACGCTCTTGTTCCTGCTCCATGAAGTCGGTTGTCGCTGCACCGTCATGTACCTCACCGATCTTGTGAATCATTCCGGTGAGCTTCAAAATTCGCTCTGATGTCGTGGTCTTCCCCGCATCCACGTGGGCAAAGATCCCGATGTTCCTGCACTTTGATAAGTCTGTCATTTTACTAGTTCCTATAGGTCTCTCTACGCGATGGTGAATCGTGCAAAACATCAACGCGATATAGGAAAATCCGTTTCTTGCAATACCATATTTTTCAAACCCTTTATTTTGGATGGGTTTTGAGACACAAAAGAGGCCGGATTTCCTAGAAAATCCGGCCCACAAACGATAGAGGATATGAAATTAACGATCGTTAGGTTCTCTCTGCGGAGGACGTCTTGATTCGGATCTCACTACCTGTTTCGGAGGACTGGGACGATGCGTGACCTTCGGAATGGATGCTTCTCTGACGCGAGTTGGAATTCGCGGTTCACTTCGGTAAGAAATACCCGGTTTGGGAGTCCGAATCGGTTCGATTTTTGGAAGACTCCGTGACGGACGACTGACAGGTTCAGGCTTTCGATTAATGATCACTGGTCGCTTTACCTTTTCCGGGGGACGGTAATCGATCTTCGGGGGCCTCGGATCACGAATCACTGGTTCCGGCCGAGGCTCTTTTTTAGGAGGTTGATACCGATCCCTGAGCTTGTGTTTTTCATTTTTCCAGTAGTCATCATATTCGATGATGGGCTTCCTAACTTTTTCTGGTATTTTAGTGGGTAAGGGTTCACGTTTTTTCTCGTTCTCTCTCTCGGCAGGTTTTCTACCTTTCTCATATCCTCTTCGCCCATCGTGATCTCGCCAACGATCATGATCTCTACGTCTGTCATGGTCCCAATCTCGATGGCGGTCGTGGTCTCTCCTACCACTGTCGTAATGTCGGTGCCTATCGCGCCCACGATCTCGATAACCCCAATCATGAAACCGATGATTTCGATGATAATTTCTGTGATAATAGGTGATACAAGGATTTATCGAGAAACTAAAATGCCTGTAGCGATGGTTGCGCGTGATCCAAGTTCGATAAAGGCCTATCCTTAAGCTTGTATAAGGGGACCACCAACTTGGATAATAGCCCCAATAGTAAGGAGAGACGTAGCAACTATCCCAGTGGCCGTAGTAATCTACGAAAATATTCCAGGTGGAGAGATTCCGAGACTCGGGAATGTAGTAGTAATTGTCACCGTACAATTCCCTCTCACCTCTAATCTGCATTCGATAGTTACCATTTTCCCCAGTGATATCAATGTAGGCCACATCCGTAAACATGTTGTCCCCAAGAATCGCCTGAAGAATGACTACCCTACTCCCCACTTTTTCTTCCTCGATCACACGAATGTAGTCCACCTGACCATCATCGTTTAAATCAAGGTTGTTGATGTGTTCATCCGGATCATTCAGCGTTCTTTCAAACTCTTGAAGACTCCTGGATTCTTTAAAAACCTCTGCAACAACCGCGAGATCGAGATTGTGATCCTGATCCGCTGAAGAAACAACGATCACTCGGTCCTCAGCAAATACAGAAGCGAACGAGAATAACAGGAAGGCAAATAAGGGGTGTAGAAACTTGATATGATGCATGGGACCTCCGATTCTGTGATATTGAAAGATCCAATTGGGCATTGGATTCAATATACAAGTTAACCGAAGTTGCCCACTTTTCATGCATTCGAATTTCGGTCGAAATTCGAAAAGACTCTCATCTCAGAAAAACTAGGCGTATAAATGACAGCTCACGAGATGTTCTTTCTCTCCACCACGAACCGGTTTTAGCACCGGAACTTCAGTCTTACACTCTGGCTTGGCAACAGGACAACGTGGATGAAAAGGACACCCCGAAGGCGGCTTCAAATGTGATGGAATGTCACCCTTGATATTGATGCGCTCCTTCTTAACCGTCGGGTCTGGCTTCGGAATCGCACTGAGTAACGATTGTGTGTAAGGATGCTTCGGATTTTTGTAGAGATCTTCAGATGAAGCCCTTTCCACCACCTTTCCAAAATACATCACTCCTACTTCGTGACTGATGTGTTGCACCACCGAAAGGTCATGAGAGATGAAGAGAAAGGAGATACCAAACTCCTTTTGAAGATCCGAGATAAGATTCAGGATCTGACTCTGAACAGATACATCCAGCGCAGACACGGGTTCGTCGGCCACGATGAATTTGGGGTTCAAGGCCAACGCCCTCGCAATACCCACTCGCTGACGCTGCCCACCGGAAAACTCATGCGGGTAACGATCAGCAACCTGTTTTCGCAGACCACACACTTCAAGGAGCCTCATGACCTCCTGATTTCGTGAACTCACATCTCCTATACCGTGAGTGTCCAAAGGTTCTCTAACGATCTCACGAACCGTAAACCTGGGGTTTAGCGAACCGTAAGGATCTTGAAAAATGATCTGCATGTCCCGACGGACTTCCATCATCTCCTTGGAATCGAATTCCATGATGTTTCGTCCGTTATAGATAACCTCTCCCGACGTCACGGGTTGCAACCGAAGCAAAGAGCGACCGAGAGTCGATTTCCCGCAACCAGACTCACCTACCAAACCAAAGGTTCGATGTGTCGGGATCTCCAGGCTCACGTCATTCACAGCTTTAAGATGACCGACCGTTCTGTTCAACAATCCACCCTTGATCGGATAAAAGGTCTTCAGGTTTTTAACTTCGATTAAAGCTTTTTCCATACTGCAATTCCTTATCAATCAGGGTAAAAACAAGAGACTTCTCGGTCCGTTCCTACAACGTCGAGGCGTGGTTCTTCCAATCGGCAGCGTTTCTGAACTTTCGGACAACGATCCGCGAACCGACACCCCACAGGGAGTTCAGCAAGATCCGGAACCATACCCTCAATAGTGGGTAGGGTTTCTAATTTCTCCTCGCGCACTTTAGGAATCGAAGCAAGCAGACCCTTGGTGTAAGGATGTTTAGGTTTTCGAAAGAGCTCTTCTGTCGGAGCAACTTCAACAATTTTCCCGCAATACATCACAATTACCCGCTCACATGCCTCGGCGATTACCCCCAAATCATGAGTGATCAGGATCAGACCCATCTCTCGTTCCTTCTGGATACGCTCGATTTCTTCCATCACCTGAGCCTGTACGGTCACATCGAGTGCCGTGGTAGGCTCGTCGGCAATGAGTAATTTTGGATTACAAGAAAGCGCCATGGCGATCATCACCCGCTGCCTCATGCCTCCTGAGAGCTCGTGCGGATACTGCTTCAGTCTCTTCTCAGGCGATTCGATGTCCACGGTCTTCAACATATCCTCCGCAATCTGCAGCGCTTCCTTTTTGGAAACATCCTGGTGCACCCGAATCACCTCACACATTTGGTTACCGACAGTGTAGACGGGATTGAGCGCCGTCATCGGCTCCTGAAAGATCATCGATGCAGTCTTACCCCGCATCTGCCGGACTTCCTGTTTCGATAGCTGTACCATGTCGACTCCGTCGAGTTCGATACTTCCCGAAGCGATTTTACCTGGAGGTTCCGGGATAAGACGAAGAATCGACAATGAAGTTACCGACTTTCCACAACCGGACTCCCCAACAATCCCCAGTGGTTCTCCTTTTCTCACATCAAAACTGACTCCGTCAACGGCTCGGATAATCCCCTTCTCCGTCTTAAACTCGATCACCAGATCCTTAACTCTTAAAATGTATTCTCTCTCACTCATCAGAATATATTAGCCACGGATTATCACAGATTTTCACGGATTCTTTTCAAAGAACCATCCGCTTAAATTCCACTTTTTCCTTTCCAAAATTAATTAGCACCCCGACTTCGATATCTGTTGCTTTTAATTCATTTAACAACTGAGCTTCGTCTTTTGAATGATACTCATCTGCAACTTTCAGCTCTACCAATACCTTTTCTTCAACCAACAGATCCGCGTAATAGTCCCCCACAATGTGTTTCTTGAAGGTTACCTGAATAGGCTTCTCCAATTCAGCCTTCGAGCCTCTGCTAATGAGCTCCACCTGCAAGGCCTTCTGATAGACTTTCTCTAAAAATCCGTAACCAAGCACATTGTATACTTCAAAAGCACTTCCGATTATTTTTTCTGTAATCTCTTTATGCTTCATCCGTGAAAATCCGTGTCCATCTGTGGCTAAAAACAACTTTAACTACTCACTTTTTTTGGATCGAGGGCGTCCTGCAAGGCGTCTGCAAACATGTTAAAGGCAATCACCAGGATGAATAGGAAGCCTGAAGCGGAAAGGAAGTTTCCAAAGTGACCTCTCAACACGTCGTTTGTGGATTCCGACAACATCGTTCCCCAG
>JAKSBQ010000430.1 GCA_022361075.1 Opitutales bacterium
TCGTTTGAAAAGGCGTCGGAGGTGACGCTCGCCGACAGCTACGTCAAGCGCTACTCGGCTCACCGGCGCGTTGTAACGATTGCGTTCCATGACTGCTACCGCGTGTTCCGCGACGAAGACCTCGCGCGGGACCTCAGCGGGCAACAGATTTCTTAAGAATGCTTGGATGACTTGGATCTTCCGCGGTACGTCGGTGATTTCGTACAGCGCCTCGCATACCTGCGACCGTTTCCGCGCGGGTATCACGGCGTTTGCGTCGACCGAGCAATCGGTAAATGCGTCGGCATGCTCACGGAACAGGCAATACATACCAACTGGCGTAAACTCGACGATACAGAGTTTGATTCGTCGGGCGGGAGTGGTAAAACGGTAGCGGCGGCTTACCATGCCACTGACCGAAATATCCCTAACCTGATCGACCTCACCGTTTACCGTCGAATATACCGGGTCAGAGTACTGAAAAACGACGTATGGTTTTGTCCATGCCGGGATAAACTGATCGATACCGAGCCAGGGCGAATCCACGATGTAAATCACCTTTACAAAGCGTTGCAGGTCCGCAGCAGGCGCGAAAAGCTTCACGATATCGGTTGATACGGCCATATCCGATAAAAAGATAGCTGGAATTCCAATCGATGTCACGTTCATCGCTAAAGTCGCGGATCCCGGCTATGTGAAGTTCTTTCGTACCAATCTTCACACAATCCGCACCTTTGACGCCGGCTGATACTATACCTTCCCGTCAACGCATCCTTCGCCGGTAACCGTCAATTAAACCGCAGGTCGGCGAACACGGGACGGCTCATCGAGATCGCCCCCTCCGGCCACGGCGCAGCACATGCAGGAGAATCCCGAGCGTCCAAAACCCGATCGTCGCGAGAATCGAGGGCCAAAGCGCCCCACCCGACTCCGAGATACGGACGTACCAAACAAGGAGCGTCCCGACGAACGCGATCACAATCCCCATGCTCACTCGCCCTCTACCGCCGTACACACGCTTCGTGACACAAGGTACCTTTTGTGATTCTATTCATTTCGCACTTTCCAATGAGGTCGGAGTGGCAACACACCGTCAGCCGTATCTCATCGTATTCGTATATACGTATGATCGCAATAACTGTCGCCGGTTCCTATTTGATGATTCCTTTCAAATCGCCAGTTGTTTTTGTTTCTATCGGCAATAACCCAATCACTGTCGTATGCATATGAACCAAA
>JAKSBQ010000407.1 GCA_022361075.1 Opitutales bacterium
CCTCCATTGCCTCCGTCTGGGCCTCCTTTGGGGATGTATTTTTCACGCCGAAAGCTCATGCAGCCGTCGCCGCCTTTGCCTGCTTTTAGCGTGATAGATAGCTCGTCGTAAAACATCTTTAACCTTTTGTTTGGTGCAAAAGGGGATAAATCTTGAGTAAATCCGTCCGGATTGTCGATTCGAATTCGTTTTTGGCAGGGTCAATCAGTGATCAATTCCCGAGCGTGGTCGATTGCCGACTGTGAATGACGATCACCCAGCATGCGGGCCAGTTCTAAGACTCTGCTCTCTTGGTCGCCGTCGAGGCTATCGATACTTACGTTGGTTGAATCCTCAGTCTGCGATTTTTGTACCAAGAAATGGGATTGTGCGAGCGCAGCAACCTGAGGAAGGTGAGTGACGCAAAAAATCTGATGGCGATCTGAAAGTGAAGCAATCTGCTTGCCAACGGCTTTTCCTATCTCGCCGCCTACGTTGGCGTCCACCTCGTCAAAAACAAGAACAGGAGTCTTGTCGAATGCAGCGAGCACCGATTTGATCCCCAACATTACACGGGCAGTCTCACCGCTTGAAGCAATTTTGTTTAGTGGCAAAATGGGTTGTCCGGGATTTGGTGCAAATTGCATCTGACATCGACTGGTGCCGTGTTCCTTGGGCGATTCTTCATCGAAAAGAGCGATTTCAAAAAGCGCCTTTTTGAAACCGAGTTGTTTGAGGTTTTCCGTGACTTTTTGCGAGAGGTCATGCCCTCCCTCTTTTCTAAGTTGGGTGAGCGCTTCGCCTCGGGTCTTTACCTCCTTAAGCAACTCATCGACCTCTTTTTCCAGTTTTTGGACCGTCGATTGAATGTCCCCATGAGTTTCCAGTTTTTCAGCCATTTCGTTTCGGGCCGAAATCACTTGTTCCGGAGTCTTGCCGAACTTGCGCTTCAGCTCCATCCAGGTCTCCATGCGTGACTTGAGGGACTCGATTGCTTCAGGATCGAGTTCGAGGGAGTTCGCGTAGTCGGCGATGGCGGTACCAAGGTCGTCTAGTTCGATAATCAGGGAATCCAGGCGTGCCCAAATTTCAGAAGTTTCATCGTCGATTTGTTCAACTGCCTGCCCCCACTGCATTCCGTTAGAAAGCCTGGTGGCCGCTCCACCTTCCTCAAATAGCTCGTGTTGGATCGTGTGGAGGTGTTGAGCGAGTTCCTCCGAGCGACTGATTCTTTGAAACTGATGCTCGAGATCCTCAAGGGATTCCTGGGAGACACCAAGGTCGTCGATCTTTTGGATCTGCTCTTTGAGGTAATGGATCTCGTCTTCGCTGAGTTGCTTCTCCTGTCGAATCGACTCGAGTTTTTTCTGAGTAGATTTCCAATCGGAATAGACCTTTTGGTAAACATGTAAAGCGTCCTCGCAGTCTGAGTAAAGGTCGAGAATCTCAAGCTGAAACTTTTCTTTAAAGAGCTTTTGAGGTTCTCCGGGACCATGA
>JAKSBQ010000339.1 GCA_022361075.1 Opitutales bacterium
TTCCCGTCGCCCTCGGCTCCGAAGCCGTACCCGTCCGCCATGAGCCGTTGCACCGGTAGGCCGGGGAGTTGATCTAAGCCGTACAGATTTTCAAACGTATCGGTAAAACCGACGAAGTCCCCGTCGTCGAGAAACGCACGCAGTCCGATCTCTTGGCGCGCCGAGTAGCGCAGCGCCGCGTGGTGGTCCCCGCCGGGAAGCAGCTCCGGCGCAACCGTGTACTCGTCGGCGTACTGTGCGCTCAGACGGTCGATCTCTCCGTCGCTCACCGCGTCGACAAAGCGTACGAGGTCTCCGACGCCGTACCCGTTAACCGCGTATCCCAGCGTCGCCTCGGCCGCGACTTTGTCGCCTTCGGTCACCGCCACGTTGCGCATGTTGTCGCCGATGCGCGCGAT
Organism: Opitutales bacterium; assembly: GCA_022361075.1. Classification (GTDB taxonomy): domain Bacteria; phylum Verrucomicrobiota; class Verrucomicrobiia; order Opitutales; family JAFGAQ01; genus JAKSBQ01. The sequence goes on from JAKSBQ010000339.1 coordinate 399, forward strand.
CTTGGCCCCCTGCATCTCCGCATGCGCACTCGCGGCGCGCGCCCACGCACCGATCCGATCGTGAACCGACGACGCCTGCCAATGACCCACGACCACTTTGCGGTCGTGTCCCATGCGCGTCATCAGAAACCCGAACTCACGACCGCCGTGCGCGGTTTGGTTGAGATTCATAAAGTCCATATCGATCGAGTCCCACGGGATATCGCGGTTAAACTGCGTATGGAAATGGAGGATCGGACGTTGCAGGCGAGTAAGACCTGCGATCCACATCTTAGCGGGCGAAAAGGTGTGCATCCAGAGAACGACGCCGACGCAACGATCGCTCGCGTTGATCTCCTGCACCGCGCGTCCGATCTCCTCCGGCGTGGTCAAAACCGACCGGAAGACGAGCGGAATCGAAACTGCGGCGCTTTCGTCGATCGCGCGCGCGATCGTACGCGTGTGATCCGCCACTTGTCTGAGCGGTTCGGGGCCGTACAGGTGCTGACTGCCGGCGTACATCCATAGTTCCATCGTGTTATCCTTTCGCCGGATCCGGTGAAAATCGGTGAAATCGAAGCGTCTCTCTCGTCACCAAGTCGGCCGGTATCCGAATTTGGTGCTCCACCGACTCGCCGAGAACGGTATGTCGGTACAA
>JAKSBQ010000161.1 GCA_022361075.1 Opitutales bacterium
ATTACCGGTTTTGTTGAAACGCCAGGGCCCCATGATCCGGAGCATCTGGATCTCGACAGCTGGCACAATGTGCATGCAACCAACCTTGATGGTGTAGCACTGGGCTGCAAATACGCGATTGGTTTAATGAAACAGTCCGCCGCCGCCAGTATTGTCAATATCTCATCCAGGTCGGGGGTCGTCGGTATTCCCGCGGCCAGCGCCTATGCTTCGAGTAAGGCTGCGGTTCGCAATCACACCAAGTCGGTCGCTTTGTACTGCGCGCAACAGGGTTATGCCATTCGTTGTAACTCCATTCATCCCGGCGCGATATTAACCCCGATGTGGGATACGATGCTCGGCGACGGTGAACAGCGTGACGCCGCTATCGAGGCGATTGCCGCTGACGTCCCCCTCGGCGTTATGGGGGAACCAAACGATGTTGCCTATGCCGCCCTATACCTTGCCAGTGACGAATCAAAATACGTGACCGGTATAGAATTGACTATTGACGGCGGTATTTTAGCAGGCAGCGCCGCCGCTCCCGCGACAGAGTAAAACCGTTAAGCTAGTGGCAACAGTGTGATTTTTTTTGGGTAGGATGGAGTAGGCAAACTCTATCTATTGGCTACACTAAGCTTGAGAAGTCAACATGGTAACCATGTCTATATATTGATACTGTTGGAGCCACAGTTTTTAATGAATGAGTACAGTTCACTGGAAAAACGCTTTCCGGCCAATATTATCAACCATAAATTATTGCATTTTTTAACCACCTATGAGTTGGGTAATATTGGCCGCGCCGCGGCAAAAATGTCGATTACACAACAGGCGGTCAGCAAAAGCATCGGCGTGTTGGAAGAGGCACTGGATGTTGTGCTTTTTACTCGCAAATCCGCTGGTGTTGAACCGACTATCTATGCCGATGCGTTAGCGCGGCGGGCCAAAATTATTCTCGCCGAGGCCAAACTGGCCGCGGGAGAGATCAGTACACTGCGCAATGCGCAGGAAGGCGCGGTGCGCTTCGGTATGGGCTGGTCGATGTTGTACAGAATCGGTCCAGAGGCGATTGAGCGCTTCAGGCAACGTTATCCCGGTGTTGTGGTCAGTGTTGTCGATGGCAATTCAATGTCGCTGTATCCCCGTTTAATGGACGGCGAACTGGAGTTTGTCATCAGTGCGCCGCCGTCGAGTTTTGCCATCGATGCATCGCTCAGTGTCACGCGTCTTTACGAGGAGCGCGATTGGGTTGTGCTCGGCAAAAAACACCCGTTGGCAACAAAGAAAACA
>JAKSBQ010000381.1 GCA_022361075.1 Opitutales bacterium
ACGATCGAACGCCGCGAGGCGGACGAGTTCGATGAAGTTCTCGTCGCCGCCCACACCGCCAAGCAACAGCAGGAAAAGAAGAAATTCACCGGTTTGACGCAACTGCAGGTCAGCACGTTGACGGCGCAGCAGGGCGGCTGCCCAGGCAGTCGCATGCGGCAGTTCGAGCGGCCAACCCAGCCAGCAACTGAGTCGACTTCCACGGAAACCACGCCATCCGAACTGACCCATTGGCCGGTGCAAATCAACCTCCTGCCGCCCAACGCGCCGATCTTGCGACACGCCCGGCTGCTGGTCGCGGCCGACTGTGTGCCGATCGCGTACGCCGACTTTCATTCCAAGCTGCTCAAGAACCGCAAGGTCATGATCGGCTGTCCGAAGTTCGACGATCTCGCCGGCTATGTCGAGCGCCTCGCGAGCATCATTCAGTACAACGACTTGGAGGAGATCGTCGTCGCCCGCATGGAAGTACCATGCTGCACCGGGATCACGATGGCCGTCTGCGAAGCGCGCCGCCGTGCGAACGTGCCGCTGGTCGTGATTGAGGTGGTGGTCAGCACCGATGGACAGTTACTGAGCGAGCGTGAAATTCCAGCAGATTCAACTGCTTAACACCCATACCGTACGTGAGTGATCGGCTCACTCGATGAAAGGAGTCCTGCCATGTTCTGTAACCAATGTGAACAATCGCGCGACGGAGTCGCCTGTGTCGAACCGGTCGGCGTGTGCGGCAAAGATCCCGACATGCAGTCCTTGCAGGAGATCCTGCTTTATGGCGTGAAAGGCATGGCCGCCTACGCGCATCACGCGCGGCGGCTGGGCATGGTGGATGAAGAAGTCAGTGCGTTCATCGAAGAAGCCCTGTTCACCACGGTGACAAACGTCAACTTCGATATCGACAGCTTGTTCGAGATGGTGCTGGAATGCGGTAAACAAAACCTGCGCGTCATGCAGATGCTCGACGAAGGCCACGTCAAACGCTTTGGCCAGCCGGCGCCAACCGCGGTTTATGAAGGCACCAAGGCCGGGCCGGGCATTCTGATTACCGGCCACGATATGGTCGACCTGGTCGACTTGCTCGAGCA
>JAKSBQ010000361.1 GCA_022361075.1 Opitutales bacterium
CCATTGCTCGAAAATATCATCGGGTTGTTTGAGGATGAATCGTACCTTTTGCATTCCCAAGTCTAGGGCGTGATCAAGCCAATGTGCTGCCAGAGGCTGATCTCCTACCGGTAAAAGGGCGAAACTTCGGTGTGAGAAAGAATCCAGATAATCGTTATAATCTGGGACAACAATCGTGAATGTTTTTTTCATAATATTTCCTTCTTTTAATAGCTTCCTTTAGCGAAAAGAACTGCAGGAATGGTTTTTAATAATAGTAGAAAATCACGCCATAGACTCGGGCAACGGACATACGATTTATCCATTTCCACTTGTCCCTCAAAATCGATGTTCGCCCTTCCGCTTACTTGCCAAATGCAGGTAATGCCTGGTTTTACACGTAGTCGTTCGATGTGATTACTTTGATACTGCTGAACTTCCGATGGAACGGCGGGTCGTGGTCCTACAAGAGACATACTTCCCTGAATCACATTAAAAAATTGAGGCAATTCATCGATCGAATATTTACGAATGAAATAACCAATTTTTGTGATTCTGGGGTCATTCTTAATCTTGAAAGTTACACCTCGTTCATGTTCATTCATTGCCGTGAGTTCGTGTTTGATTTGATCGGCATCCCGACGCATCGATCTGAACTTCAGCATGGTGAACGGTCTTCCATTTAAACCGACTCGAACCTGTTTGAAAAAGAAGGGACCGCGATCTTCGAGTTTGATCAGAATAGCGACGACCAGATAAACAGGGAGCAGGGTCAAAATCGCTAAAACGGACAATAAGATGTCAATAGTTCGTTTCAACTTCGGACGACTACTTTCCCTCCAATGATGGGATCTTTGAATTTTCCCTATTTCTTTCTGTTCCTCCTGCAAAGTCTCCATTTGCTTGCGAAGGTTTTTTAAAAAGGGATTGTTTTGCGGATCTCTGTAGATTTTGAGTTTCATCTTGGATTTCCTTTCGTAATGTAGTTGCTAAGATAAGTGTTCAGCGTTGCGTCCAGTCCTTATCCATTCCTTTATTGCGGTTCCTTTTTTTAGCCAGGAGAGGTAGAAACAGATTTTTTCAAATAAATAGATGGGTAAGAGCAAAAGGCTCGAGCAGAGCTGCTGAAATCCATGACTCAGCGAAACAGAAATTCCAATAGCCAGGGCTAAACTCGTAAGGAAAAAAATCGCAGAAACAGGAATAACCCATCCGAACACCCAACCCAGCATCAATGAGGGAATGGCGAGCATGACGATTAGACTCATGGGTGGAAAAATCAGATCGAGACAGCACTCGATCATAAGCCATGAACGCTTCTTAATACCCTCTAACAGTAATCTGGGTACGTGATGCTTAATCGTGAGCCAGCGACCCTGTTCCCATCTTCTGCGTTGAGAACTACTGGATTTGCGATCCATTGGCATTTCGGCCAAGCACCTTGCATCCTTCACATAAGCGATGGAATGACCGTCTCTTGCGAGATTGATAGACTGCTCCATATCCTCGACAATCGAATGAGATTCCCAGCCTGTTTGAAGAATCAACTCACTACTGAAGACCATTCCATTCCCTTTGAGCCCTGCAGAACCACCCAACAACGAACGCGCCAGGGGTCTGAGATAATGAGAGACGGAAAGTGCAAGAGTAGCGACCTTCGTTCTCCAATGATCAGTCACATTTTCGACGTCATAAAAAGTCTGTGCGACTCGCCAGCTTTGGGATTCATAAGATCGAACTATCCTCATGAAATAATCCGTTTGCACGATCGTATCAGCATCCAAAAATATGATAAGATCATGACAGGTGACTCTATCCTGATGTTTGCGAAGGAACGCCTGGATCGCATGGCCTTTACCTTTTTTATCTGGATCCACTCTCTCCCAAACGAGATCGGCCAGAGCTAATGAGCGTTCGACTGTAGCATCTTCGCAATTATCTGCGATGACAGCCAATTGAAGGGAAATGCCCTCCTGATCGGCCATCTTGATTGAGCTCAAACATTTCGTAATCACGGATTCCTCATTGTGGGCAGGAACCACAACTATCAAACTCCGGCATTTTCGATTCCTCGAAGAGAATTTTGATTGCCGACGTATTAAAACCGTAGCTGTGAGAAAAAAGAGGTACGCTCCTGTCAAAAGCAAAGGTAGGGATATGATCAATTCTAAAGTCTTCATGTCTGGTTGAGCCCGGCATAATGCCGTGGTTTTATCTGTTATCGCACCTTCCATGCCAATCGCAGATGAATCGTTTAAGCATTGATAAACAACATCTTACAGATTAGTAATCTACTAACCGCCTATACTCGAAGAGAATGGTTTACGGTCACCACTGTAATTCTTACGCGGTATTAATACGCCGCTGCCGTTAATTCGAACTTACGGAATTTACGCTTTCTCATGAAATTGGGGCATCGATTGAACAGGCGTTGCCACCATCCCAATCGATTTTCAAGTGGGCCCTTAAATCGTAAGAATTCGGCAACATCAGGTCGTTCCATTTCCACGAAATCGATCAATTGCTCGAAAGCATCAGGCCACATTGAGCCAAAATAGTGGATCACTCGAGTGGATCCAAACTCACCTACACTCCATTCACCTGAACGTAGTTTATTGAGAGCGAAGTTGTAATGCATGTTGAGTGTTTTCCACTTCAATTTTTTTTGCCAGACCGCTAGCGCCAGGGAAGTTTGGTCGTAGAAATAGACTCCCGAATCCACTGAAGCGACAGGGTTTGCAAGTCGTTGCAGAAACATCTTTTGATGCATCGCTCCAAGCATACATATTCTGCGATAGCAAAATACTCCTCCCTGCCAATACATCTTCATCTCAGTATGCTCTCTTTCCTGCGACGGAATCGTTGGCAGTTCTTCGTAAACCAGCCCTAGCGCCTGACAGAACTTTTTCCAATAGTTTGAGTGATTTTGAGTCTTTTGATCCACACCAATGTCATGACAGGTACTAGCGGGCATAGCCTTAAAATCCACTCCATCTTCGAGCTCTAAATCGATTGGTTCATCGATGATCAGTATGTCGGTATCCAGCCAACAGATCATCTCTTCTGATGCGATTTCTTCCACATACTTCAGCGCTGTCGCCTTATTCAGATTGGCATACCACGTGGCCTTATGCTGAGGGTTGATTCGAACAACATTCACGCCAAGTTTCTCCAGCTGATCTTTCGTTTGATTTGCTATTGGAGCACTCAAACGTGGCATCACCATGTAGTGATTGCAGTCTGCAAACTTACCACCCCAGCGTTGGATGCTTTCCGCTAGCATGACTGCTTGTTGTTCCATTGGGCCAGACTCAATACAGTTCACAAAACAGAGTGATGGCTTTTGATCAGATCGTGTTTCAACGTCATTCATCATGCAGCCTTTCCCTGTAGAGTTGCCTCAAAAATCTCAGCAAGTTTCTGAGTATTCCCATGCAGATTAAAATCGGATTGAATTTTCATCCTTGCTGCATTCCCCAATCGCATTCTGAGCGATTTGCTGCGAATCAATCGTTCAAGCCTGTCGACTAATGCATCTTTGTCACCAGCCGGAAAAAGAAGCCCGTTTTGCTCGTGATCGATCAATTCAGGAATACCTGCAACGTGTGTGCTGATGACGGGTAGTTCCATTGCCATCGCCTCCATCAATACAACTGGGATTCCTTCTGCACAGGAAGGAAGGACAAAGATATCTGCTTTCCTATACTCCTGCAGCACCTCATCCTGGGAAAGTCCTCCAAGCATGCGAACATGTCCCTCAAGCTTCATGCTACGAACATGTCTCTGTAGCTTCTCAGCAGTCGGTCCATCTCCGACTATTACGAGTTCATGATCCAATGCAGAATCAGCCATTTGACGACTCGCAGCTAACAATAAGAACTGTTCTTTGACGGCACACAAGCGACCCACACATAGGATTCGAGGACGATTGATCATTGGGTTCTTCAAGGAAGGTCGATATCGACTCGGATCCACACCACATCTCACCATCTTCATGTGTTCTGCATTTACGATACCGCTTATTGCCCTCAATTGGGATTCACAGAAGTGGCTAATGGTTCTGATAAATTTGGCTTCCACCAGCTTTTCAGGAAACAACTCCCGGTCTACATTGAAGAAGACATCGGGACCGTGAATACTCAGACTAAATTCAAAGAATTCAGTCTTCGAAAGCAGATAAGTGACAGTCCCGGCGGCGTTGCCAAAATGATTATGGATGTGCGACACCTGTTTTTGCTGCAGGTAATCACAAATGATGATGGCTTCAGCTGCGTAAGCGAACGCCTTCCAGAACGGTTGCTTTCGGTGTGCAGCCAGTGACATCGATGCCCCAATAATTCTTTTCGAGGATAGGGGGTTTTTAAGCAATGATTTGACGAGAAGTCCGGCAATTTTCCATTTCAGTTTGGAAAGAAGATAGTAGGTATTTTGCAGCTCTTGCTGTTCTTCTAGTCCTAAGGAAGAAGGATTTATCGGCTCACGAATCGAAACAATTTCGACTTTCACCCCTCTTTGCCTGAGGGACTGAATTTCCCTCAGGATGAAAGTATGCGAGAGGGTCGGGTAACAACTGACCAGATAAGCGATCTTATTCTGATGTTGGGATACGTGTTTTTTTGTATTTTTCATAAATATCGAGTGCTTTGATTTGAGATGTTGGAGCTGTCTGAAAATGCCGCGTCGCAGCTTCGTCCAATTCCTGGAAAAATTTGAGGTTCCCATTTTCTTACTAAGCTACCTGCCCATGCGGTAGCAGAGCCTGAAATGAGCAGGTAGATGGGATTTCTCATGTCGTTGAGTAAAGAGTCGTTGAGGTAGGCAATAATGAGAAATACGAGGGCAAATGCAGTGATCTTTGCGGTTTTCAGATCCGCTTTCGCAAAATTCCTGAGAACTTGAGCTGTTGGCAGCGCGAACAAACCATAGATCGCGAGTAATCCCAGCACACCCTTCTGACCGAAAATGATGATCCACAGACTATCGGTGACGGATATATCCTTGCCGTCATCATCGTAAATTCGGGATCGACCCCAGCCGCCCCAGCCTAACCAACGTTTCTTCTGAGCTTTTTCGATGAGGATTTCTTCATTCTCGATACGAAAAACAAAACTCTCTGCGCGCTCACCACCGACAATCGCTTCAACTTGTGCGATCATGAGTTTATTGGGGAAATGTCCTGAAACCTGGAGGCCCACATAAATGACAGGTGCCAGCAGTAATAACTTCAGAGGAATGCGGAAGTTTAGTCTGCGGATGGCGAAAAAACAGGCCGTGTAGATGAAAAAATATCCAACGGATGCCATGGATTTGCAGGCGATGAACACTAGAATCAATCCCAGAACTGGAAGCCAACCCGGTATCCAGGAGACGAACCATCTTTTGGGTAATTCTCCACAGACCCAGAGCACAACACCTGCGAAGGACGCACTCATCATCCACATTCCCACCATTAAACCATGCTTCATAAAAACAACCGGACGGTAGGAGTTTCCGCGAATGCTTTGTTGAAATTCATGAGGGTGAAACCCATAAACCCAGTTATGAAATTGCGGGCTCATGAGGATTTCGACGACGCAAAAAGGAACATACAAGAGACCACCTAAGAAGATGCCCCAGAGTAGGTCTTTGGCCGCTTTCCAATCTTGAAGGTAGAGCTTGCCGATGCCGTATGGAATGAACCACACCAAAATAGCATCCTTGAATGCCGATAGCCCGTCATAGAGGCCCAAACCATTTGCGAGCGATGCAAATACCGGAGTTGCGCACCACAAAAGAGCAACGCCGTCCATCCAGCTGAATTTCCATCTTTCGAAGCAGAAGCGATCGAAAATCGCGATGCCCATCAA
>JAKSBQ010000001.1 GCA_022361075.1 Opitutales bacterium
TTATCTAACATCTTCTTGGAAAAATCCATGATGTAGGTGATCACCTCTTCCTGACCTTGGATTTGTGCAGAGATCTGATCCTCTAATAACTGCTCTAAACCAAATCCCTGGGCAATTCCGAACGCCATAGCGAAGAGCGGAACGATAGACAATAGCGTAAAGAACGTCAGAGCAGAAGCACTCAGGCTACATTTGTCTTCACTAAAACCTTTGAAAGCCTGCAGTAAGACCCTTATGCTAAGTAGCCCCATCGCTTTTCCGCGAGGCAACTCATCATCTCGCATCCGCCAAACATCGGTGGTGAGGAAAGTCTTCGCTTTTTGGATCATATCAACGAAGGTTAACTTAAAAATTCGGCAAATTGTAAAGCAGTTTTGAGCTCAATCATGGCAATGAATAACCGGTATAGTATCAAAAGAATGGTAATGATTGATCTTTTCGTAAGTTTAAGAAACGATAGCCCTTCAAACTTGCTCTTATCGATTTATTTAATTCAAAATCAAAGCGCTTGCTAAAATCATAATTGATCTCTACGAGTTGGGGTTTTATCGGAATTTCTACCTTCGAAATAGCATTAAACATGATCAACTGGTTATCTGAATTCATCCGCAAGAGAGGGAAAATTGTTTTCTCCATTCTTCTCGTGATTATCATCATCGCTTTCGTATTCACAATCGGAGCAGGGCCAGGGCTGGTTAAGAGAGATCGCACTTCGTTTGTGAGGGATTTTTACGGAATAGATCTCAATAACCCCGAAGACGTTCAATACCTGCGAGATGCTCAAATGGTAAGCCATTATGTGAATGGATTAGGTCAATACAACGAGGCCCAGTTCCAACAGCAGTTATTCCTCAGACAAGTTCGCCTACACCTGGCTGACACCCTATCGATTCCCCTTCCCTCTGATGAAGAATTTGTGGATTACATCAAAACAAAACGAGCTTTTCAAAACGAGAGTGGAGAGTTCGATCCCACCCGATTTGAACAGTTTGTGGATTCCATCAAAGGCGGCTCCAGATTCGACGATTCATTTGTGACACATGTGATCAAAGAGGAGTATCGAATGGAGCAAGTTGATCTCCTCATGTCGGCTCCTGGATTTGTTTCGGATTCAGAAGTAAAGAAGAACACTGCGAGAGATCGAACGACTTGGACCGTCGAGATTGCGAAGATCAATTACGAAGATTTCGATCCCGAAATTGATGTCTCTGAAGAAGAACTTACCGAATACTTTGCGAGTCAGCAGTTTCGCTACGAAATACCTGCTGAGCTCGAAGCGACCTACGTATCGTTCGACACTATTTCCATCGAAAACTCAACTTTAGAGGTACCTGAAGATACGCAGCTAGAACAGTATTTCATGAGCAACAGAGGTGCTTTCTCTGAAGCAGAAAATGCGTTAAACGAAGGTAAAACAGAGGAAGAAAAACTCTCCCCACTCGATGTTTTTGCCGCGATCAAAGCAGACGTACTCAACGCTTATCAGGAAGATCAAAAAGGCCAGCAAGCGCTTATTAAAGCACACGATTTCATCGCAGCCTTGTCTGAGCAGGACATCGCTTACGGAGGAGAAGCTTTTCAGAAGCTTCTTGCTGCAAACAATGTTAAACTTCAGAAGCTGCCTACATTCAGCGAAAATCTCACCAGTTCGCCTTCAGAGGACCTTCCAATTTCCCTTTTTCAAGAAGTCATAAAATTGGACGCAGAAAGATATTTTTCTGACGTTGTGAGTTCGGATGATTCTCATCTAGTCGGTTTTTGGACAGCACGAAAGGATGCTCGAATCCCTGCTCTTGAAGAAGTTCGTGAACGAGTCGTTGTGTCCTACAAGGAAACACGAAAATCAGAGTTATTTTCAGAAAAAGGAGTCGAACTAGTTTCAACCATTAATTCAAAAATCGCTGAAGAAGGAGGATTCAAAGCAAATGCGGAAGCATTAGGGCTTACTGTAGAAAATCCAGAAGCATTCACCATTGCAACTCGCCCAGACACCCTTCCCTTTCAATTGATTCAGCAGTTGGAAACCCTCAAAAAAGGCGAAATATCAGACATGATCACCCTTGAGGAAGGTGGATACATCGTCTACGCGGCAGACAAGGTTGTTCCGGAAATTCCTGACGATGATCCTCAGTTCGTGGGAGCAAAACAGGGTATGCAAAATTATTCTGCTTTCGCTCGCTACCAGGCAATCATCACAGACATGATCGACTCCAAATTCGCAACAAACCAATAAGCTAAAGACTCATTTCCAAGAAGAAAACATGTTGATTAAGGACATTCTCAATCAAGAACAACCACTAAGCTCTATTGAAGTAAACGGTTGGATTAGGACGCTCCGATCAAGCAAGAGTTTTTCATTCATCGAACTCAACGACGGCTCGTGTCTGAAGAACCTCCAGATCATTGTTCAGGATACCATCTCAAATTATGAGGAGTTGGGCTCCTGCGGAACTGGCACTTCTTTGAACATAAAGGGAGAGTTAGTTCCTTCCCAAGGTAAGGGACAGAAATGGGAGGTTCAAGCTATGTCGGTTGAGATCGTTGGAGAGTGCGGATCGGACTATCCTCTTCAGAAAAAAGGACACTCAATTGAGTTCTTGCGAGAAATTGCTCATCTCCGACCGCGAACCAATTTGTTTGGAAGCGTTTTCAGGGTTCGCAGTAAGATGGCTTTCGCTGTGCATCGTTTTTTCCACGAAAGAGACTTTCACTACATTCATACTCCCATCATCACCGGAAGTGATTGTGAAGGTGCAGGTGAGATGTTTCGCGTCACGACTCAAGATCCCTTCGAAACAAAAAGCCACAGTCCCGAGGACGATTTTTTCAGAAAACCGACTTTCCTAACGGTAAGTGGACAACTCGAGGCCGAGGTCTTTGCGACGTCACTTTCGCGGGTTTATACCTTCGGTCCCACATTTCGTGCGGAGAACTCAAATACTACCCGGCACGCCAGTGAGTTCTGGATGATTGAGCCGGAAATCGCTTTTTGCGATTTGCAGGGAGACATGGCGTTGGCAGAGGAGTTCGTTAAGTTCTTGGTGTCCGAGGCATTAAGGCTTTGTCCCGATGAACTCGAGTTATTCAATCGCTTCGTAGACAAAGACTTATTGGAACGACTCAAAGGAATCATAGAGAGACCTTTCAAACGAATTTCCTACTCAGAAGCTGTTAACTTGCTTTCCAACTCAGGTGAGAAGTTTGAATATCCGGTAGAGAACGGGACCAATCTTCAATCTGAACACGAAAGATATCTTACTGAGAAACATTTCAAAACTCCGGTAACTGTTTATAATTACCCGAAAGCCATTAAGCCGTTCTACATGCGCTTGAATGATGACAACGAAACGGTTGCGGCAATGGACTTGCTCGTTCCTGGGATTGGTGAAGTCATCGGAGGCAGTCAGCGCGAGGAGCGACTTGATGTCCTGGAATCTAACATGAAGCAGCATGGATTGGACGGAAGAGATTACTGGTGGTACACCGACCTAAGAAAATACGGTACAGTCCCCCATAGTGGATTCGGACTGGGCTTCGAACGACTCCTGATGCTGGTTACCGGAATAAGCAACATCAGAGATGTCATCGCATTCTCGCGAACACCCGGGAATGCTGAGTTTTAAAAAAGCCAGTTAGCCTTAATTTCAGTGTTCTCTGTATCTTACGCAGGTTTTTTGATCGTTACAAAAGAAGATAAATCCAGTGTTTAATTCATTACCGAAGTGCTTAAATCCTAACTTGGTAGAAATGAATGGAGTTCGTCTCTGTCTAACAGGAAACACGTCAATCTAACTCGTCTAATTGAAGAGTAAACATAAACTCTCTAGTTCCCAGATTCGACTTGATGGAAATCCAATCCTTAGCCATATTCCGGTTAAACTTACCGTTTCTACAAACATAATTGATAACGCACCCCGTAAGAATGCCACTTCTTTTTTGAGTTCGTTGTGAAATTCAGATGCAAAAGTGACTTCTGCGCATAAAAATCCCCCTTTCCCCTACACTTGAGTATCGTTTCTTACCAAACGTAACCCTATTCTAATGATCAATTACCGACTTTCTTTGATCGGAGCTGTAGTTGCCGTCTCCTTATTTTTATATATTTCAATTACTGGTTTCGATTTTTTCGAATTGGTGGCCGGCATCCTTTGGAGATACGAACATTTCGAATTAGATGAATATGTGATTCCCCTTAGCATTTTTTCTCACTTTTTCCTTCTAGACCTATTGCTAAAACAGAGAAAACAGAAAATAGAAAAGGAACGATCTGAAATCTACGAAGCGATGTTGTTCACTAATTACCACATAATGAACAACTTTTTGAACAATATGCAGCTGTTCAAACTTACCGCAGAAAATGTACCTGAATTTCCCAAGGATGTTTTGGAAAACTATGATCGAATCATCAAAGAAACTCAAAAGCAGCTTTGTTCCTTGAAACAGATAGAGAATATCGATAAAAAATCGATCAAAGCTTCTGTAATCAAAGAAATAAACGAATCCCAAAGATCTGTTTCTTGAGTTTGATATTCGGAAAAACAAGAGCAGAGCACTTTAGCAAAACAGAACTGTGAAAACGGTTAAGCGCAGTCACAAATTCACTCTGAGAATCGAGAACAGTCTAACTAACTACGTTTGAGTTGTTGAGGGAAACGAGGTCAAAAGTGGCAGGCCGACAGGGATTCGAACCCCGACTGAATGGACCAAAACCATTTGTGCTACCATTACACCATCAGCCTTTAATGCCTCAAAAGTAAAATTAGAATCATCAGCTCTTAAAAGGTCAAGTAGTTCTTGATTAGATTTTTCCAAAAACCGAATCACTAAGAGTCATCTCTCAACACTCCAGCCTTTCAGTTGACTTGAGTGGCTTTACGTCCTTTTTTCTTTCAGGAACTAGGCACTAATAATGGAGAATTCTGAGATAAAATATAAACGTATCATCCTCAAACTTAGCGGGGAAGTCCTTCGTAATGAAGAAGATGGAGAGCCAATCGACGCTATCACCCTCAACAATATATGTGAAGAGATTAAACAAATCCATGATATGGGTGTCGAAGTCGGTGTCGTGATCGGTGGAGGGAACATTTTCAGAGGAATTCAGGGTCTCCAAGGCTGTACTATTGATCGAGCGACAGGCGATTACATGGGCATGATGGCCACTGTTATCAACTCGATGGCGTTGATGGCAAATTTTGAAAATCTTGGTGTTCCTGTCCGAGTTCTTACTGCAGTCAGAATCGATAAAGTTGCTGAACCATACATCTTGCGGCGTGCGATTCGGCACTTGGAAAAGAAAAGACTGATCATCCTCGCAGCAGGCACCGGTAATCCTTATTTTTCGACCGATACTGCTGCAGCCCTGAGAGGAAGTGAAATCGGTGCCGATGTCATTATCAAAGCTACCAAAGTTGACGGTGTTTACGACAAGGACCCCATGAAATTTGAGGACGCAAAGAAATTTGAGGAAATCTCCTACTATGAAGTGATGCGCCAGCGACTTAAAGTCATGGATAGCAACGCCTTTTCATTGTGTATGGATAATAAAATCCCCATTATGGTCCTCAGCATGAAAGAAAAGGGAACGATTCGCAGAGCGATTCTCGGTGAAAAAATCGGCACGATTGTTCACTCCTAACCCCGAACCCTAACCAAGAGAATAATATGAATCCAGAAGAAGTCCTTAAGACTCTAGAGAAAGAAATGAAGAAAGCTGTGGATCACGCAGCACATGAATTCTCAACACTTCACACCGGTAAGGCTAGTCCCTCAATGGTCGAGAACATCCAGGCAGAAGTTTACGGTTCACCCATGAGAATCAAGGACGTGGCCGCTATCACTACTCCTGATGCTCGCATGATTCTTATTCAACCATGGGACCAAGGTGCAGTGAAAGCGGTTGAACAAGCGATTATCGTTGCAAATATTGGACTCAATCCAGCAGTGGACGGTCAAAAAATCCGTGTTCCGATTCCCGAACTCAGCCGTGAGCGTCGTGAGAGCCTTGTAAAAAACGCTCATAAAATGGCCGAAGATGGACGTATCGGCGTACGGGCTGCGAGACACCACGCCATGGATGCTCTAAAAGTAGCTGCGAAAGAAGGTGGAATTTCAGAGGACGATCAAAAGCGTGCTGAAAAAGAAGTTCAAAGGCGCACTGATCACTATAATCAAGAAATCGCCAAAATCCTTGATTCGAAAGAGAAGGAATTGATGCAAGTCTGATTCTAGTAATCTAGTTCATCTTTTAAAGGACCAGACTCCAGGTGAGCTCTGGTTCTCTTTTTATCATGAGTGTTGAAGAAGCAACTGAAGCCTTTCGAAAACCTGTCAAACAGCTTGTCATCAAGTTGGGCACCGGTGTACTGACTGCTGGTATCGGCAACCTTGATAAAGAGGTGATTCGTAGCGTTTGTGCACAAGTCGCTAAGATACGAAAAAGCGGGACCCACGTGATCATCGTTAGCTCAGGGGCCGTTGGCTTGGGAATGGGCCGTCTTGGGCTGGATAAAAGACCAACTGATCTTGCAACTCTTCAAGCCTGCGCTTCGGTCGGGCAAAGTATTCTGACAGAAACTTGGCAATCTGGTTTCAACCCCTGGGGAATCCATGTAGGCCAAATGCTGCTCACGAGAGAAGACCTTTGTGTAAAGAAACGGCATCTCGCTGTCAGAGAAACTCTCGAGCGCCTGCAGCGCGCAGGAATTGTCCCGATCATCAACGAAAACGACTGTATCAGCGTGGATGAATTGAAGTTCGGCGATAACGACATCTTAAGCGCACTTGTTGCTAGTTTGACTAAGTCTGACCTACTTGTGCTGCTTTCAACAATTCCTGGACTCCTGAATCTCGAGACTCAGGAAATAGTTCCTAGTGTAAGCACGCTGGACGAAGAAACTTTTGCATTGGCAAAGGGAACCAGCAGTCCAACAGCTGTTGGAGGAATGGTATCCAAGCTTGAAGCAGCAAGAGTGGCTAGCGACTCAAATTGTCACATGTTTATCGCACATGGCCGCGAGCCCGAAGTTCTGCTAAAAATTCTCAACGGCGATAAGGTTGGGACCCATTTTTTTCCAAAAGGAAAATCCTTGCGATCCCAGAAAAGGTGGTTGGCCTTCTTTCAGGAGTCAGGTGGAAGAATAACGGTAGATCCAGGCGCCCGTGAAGCAGTCGAATTTTCGGGGAGGAGTCTTCTTGCAAAAGGTGTTACTTCTGTAGATGGGAGCTTTAACAGAGATTCAATCGTCGATTTGATCGACTCAACGGGAAGCCGGTTTGCACGGGGAGTGACTCAATTCAGCTCCAATGAAATATTGAAAATCGCAGGCAAAAGGACTGAGGAAATTGAAGCTCTTTTCGAAGGCAGGAAACATCCTGAAGTGATTCATCGCGATGACATGGTCCTCCTGAGTTAAATCAAAAAGTAACCCATTTTTGTGAAAAACCATTTCTACAGTCCTTTCGACTTTCAGAGGAAGGAGGATCTTAAAAAAAACGAAGAAGAAGTCCGCAGTCCCTTCCAAATTGACCGGGACCGCATCATATTCTCTTACGCATTCAGGCGACTCCAATCAAAGACACAGGTCTTTCAATCGGGAGAGTACGATTTTTATAGAAATAGACTCACCCACTCTATCGAGGTTGCGAAAATCGGTCGTTCAATTGCAGAATTTCACAACGAAGTTTCGGATTACCTTTCTCCGGAGTTTTCAATCTCGACGGACTTGGTGGAAGCCATAGGATTATCTCACGACCTGGGGCACCCCCCTTTTGGGCATATCGGTGAAAGGAAGCTTAACAAGATCATGGCCGAGTTCGGAGGGTTCGAGGGCAACGCTCAAACCTTGAGAATCGTTACCCAACTTTTTTACAACCGACCTGAAGGAAGCCAAGGAATGAATCCAACAAGGGCATTGGTGGATGGAGTGATGAAATACAAGTCACTCCAATGCGATCTTGTTGAAACGAATTCACAGTCTGAAACCTCTTACCCTAAAAACCATTTTTTGTATGATGAAGACAGGTGCTGGCTCGAGTTTGTCGAGGATGTAGCTTCCGGGAGCCAAAGAGCACAATTTGGCCTGAAAAGCTTGGAATGTCAGATTATGGATTGGGCGGATGACACCGCTTACTCAATCAACGATATCATAGACAGCATTCAAGCGGGTTACCTGACACCCGAAAAAATCGAGTCCTGGGCTGAAAACGCGAACTTAGACAAAGAGGACAGTGAGTCAGTTCACGAACTGATTCAGACAATACTGGGTGCTCGTCATGAATCATTTCTAAATCGCCAAATTGGTCAATTTATCAGGGCAACCCATATCGCCAAAGCAAAGGAAAATTCATTTTCGAACATATCCAATCGGTACGGTTTCGTACTCGAAATCGATCCTTTGATTCAACAAAAGGCTGAGCTTTATAAAAAACTAGCGGTAGATCTTATTTTTCGCTCCACGCAAATCCAGCGAATCGAATACAAGGGCGGACTTATTCTCGAAAAGCTTTATGAGGCGCTCCAAAAAAACTATCTCGAGAGTCCTAAAAAATCGCAATTAAGCCTTATTCCAAAAAGATTCCAAGTTGAATTAGCGAACAAAGAATCTGAAAGGGAAAAAATGCGAATCCTTTGTGATTGCGTTGCAGAGATGACCGATGCTCTGGCAGTTAAAACCTACAAACAACTGTTTGATCCGGATTTCGGTTCAATTCTGGATATCATCTAGCGTTCGTCTTTGATAATCGCTACTGCGAGGATGGATTGACCACGAGTTTTGAAATGAAACAGCGTCCGTAAGCATCCGCTCACAGATTCCACCGAAATTCCCTTCCCCCTGAGAATCGAAGGGATAGTCAGATCACACGGATAGCCCATGTAGCTCAGCTGATTTTTAAATCCTCCAACCGCTATATTAGTGAATTCACCAACCGCATCATTCACAATGTCGTGTTCGTTGTCCTCAATCGCCCCGTCCGAGTTTTGTAGCATTTTTTGCGCGAGGAACAAAGCAGTTCTCGGCTCCATATAGACATAAACAAATCCGAAAACCTGCCCGCCAAAGCCAACGTTGGAAACAACTAAAGGGGTATCTTCCCCAAAAATTTTTGAGATGTGAGAATACAACGAACCTTCCTGTTCGATAACGTGTTGCTTCACGGATGACTTCAACATCATTGCGAAAACGTCTTTTGTAGACGCCAACATCATGCTCTCGAGTTCGTTGTAAGAAATAGTAAAGCCCTGAGCCATATTGCTTATGATCGGCGAAACTTTTATAAGGTGAAGTAAAAAAATTACACAAGTAACTGATGCTTGGTGAGTTGTTAATCAAACACCCTAATTCACTCCAATAGAAAGAATTTTGCTCAGGCTTCAGTTGTTTTAACTTTGTGAGCTTGAGCGACTTTGATGTATTTTTCAGCCCATGATTTGAGGGATTGCCGGGTAGTCTCATCCAGCGGTTTCACGACTTTAGCCGGACTTCCCAAAACCAGTGATCCGGGAGGGGCTTTAAAGCCTTTAGTCACTAACGAGTGAGCTCCTACAATGCATTGCTCTCCGATAACAGCCCCATCCATTACGGTTGCGCGCATTCCGACCAAGCATTCATCTCCAATTTCGCAAGCATGGATGATTGCGCCGTGTCCCACAGTCACGTAATCGCCCACTTTCGCCTGGAGATCATCAGCGAGGTGAATGATGCAAGCATCTTGAACATTGCTCCCCTTCCCGATCCGTATCTTTTCGATATCGCCTCGGAGCACCGATTGCGGCCACACACTGGCTTGCTCGCCAAGTTCTACATCTCCGATTAAAGTCGCAGATTCTGCAACATATGCACTTTCTGGAACGATAGGAGTTTTACTTAAATGCTTTTCTAGGCGTTCTTCGATATTCATTCTCTCATCACATCTTAAGGGAAGATCCTGTCAATCATGTGCTCGCCCCCATAGAGTCACTCAAAATTCATCGCAGATTCAGAATGAATAGCTCTCCCTTTTCGTTGCTAAGGATCAAGTTATTTTCATCTTTGAAGGCAATCGCTTCATACTGGCTGAAAGGTAAAGGTACTTTCTTTCCACTCTCAAAAAATGACTTCAGATTCGATTCGGCTGCGTTCTCGAAAACTAACACGGAATTGTAGTTTAAAAGCGCGATTTTAGCTCCAGAATTCCAGGAATCAGCCCCAGTGACACCCCAAACACCTTTTAAACGAATAACGAATTCTGCCCGTAGCACGGTTTTCTTATCCTCAATTGCCTCCTTCTTCAGAAAGTCACGAATCATATAAACATCCGAGTAGTTTGCGACTAACCTTTTGGTAAAGAGGAGCAGGTCGTCACCAACAGCACAAATCGCTTCACAGTCTTTTCGTGCGATCTTGTTTTGATTTCCGAGTCTTTCGTATTCAAACACGTGCCGATCCGCATGGATGGTTTGCACGTATTCCAGATTTTCGGGTTCTTTGACGGTAATCAACTCCAGTTGCGATCTGTTTTTTAGATTATTACCTGTATTTGCGATCACAAGAATCCCATCTGGACTCAAATGGAGATCTTCCCAGTCTTGATTGACCGTCTTACCTGGAAAAACAGTTTTCCAGTGATATTCCGTTGAAGCTTCTTTTTGCTCCGAAATCTTAAAAAGAAAAAGCTGCGGCAAATTTCCGGAATCGTTATGCCCCCAACACCAACCGTGATGAATTCGGCTTAGTGCAAGGCCCGAACTTTCGGAGAGAGGAAAGGGAAGATTTCCTTCTTTCTTCAACAGATAGGACTCAGGCGCCAACTTAGTCAAATCGCTGTCCAGCTTGGCGATTTTACCGCTTAAACCTGTCGTGCAACATAAAAATACAAACGTGCTCTTACCCAGTGATGATAGAAAACAGTTCATCGTTTAAAATAGGAGTTCACTAGACTGGGTATCCAGTAACAGGGATCGAGCAAAAAGAATTGAGCTTACACCACAACTCTTTAGTTTACTCGTCATGGACGCATTAATTAACCAGCTGACTGATGAAGCTTTCCTGAAACCTGCGGCGCTCATTCTCTCACTGCTGATGTTCCTGCTTCTCCTCAAAAGGATTAATAAGATACTCCTATTCGTAGGTTTGGCGGTAATCGGAGCACTGGTTTTACTCAATAATCAACCTGCCTGGTTGCAGAAGATTACGGATAACTTTAAGTGGTAGCCTGTAAGTATTTGGACAGGAACAATTTGGCCAAGAGAAGTTATCTTATCGATCCTTGGATTCACATGAAACCAGCTTGGTAGGGATTCCCATCAACTGAACATGCCCCATTTTTTCCGCTTTGGTTCTTAAATAGCCTTTGTTGTGGACGTTTTCGTTACCAATGGACGGGATGATCTCCTCAATCGTAATTCCATTATCAAGCAAGCTCTGGATCTTCTCAGGATTGTTAGTATTCAGCCTCACTTTGGTTTGCCCCATGAGTTTGAGGATATCCGCAGCGTTCTGAAAGTCCCTTAAATCTCCCTCGAAACCCAAAATGTGATTCGCCTCTAAAGTGTCAGCCCCTCTATCCTGCAAATCATAAGCTTTCACTTTGTTCCCAAGACCTATCCCTCTCCCTTCCTGTTGAAGATAAATAACAATCCCCGGCTCCTCATCCTCTGTCCCTATTCTCTCCAGAGCATAGTTTAGCTGTTCTCGACAGTCGCATTTCATCGAGCCTAACACTTCTCCGGTAAAACACTGTGAATGGATTCTTACAAACGGAACCTTTGTTTCTGACAAATCACCACAAGAAATCACAGCGATCTCTTCCTCGCTTTCAGTTCGGAATATTGTGAGGTCAAGCAGGCCATGAATCGTGGGCAACTTGCAATTGGAATATCTGGAAACTGTCATTTTATTTCGCTGCTCAACCCACAGTTTTGTGAGTTGAGCAAAGATTTACGTTAGGTTAAAACCATATCAATTGCCAACATAGAAAGGCTGTAAGTTGCACGAACTAATTTGATTCGTTCAGTTTCTGAGAGCGAATTGCAATCTCCGCAATCCGCGTAATCCAGGTATTAGGGAGTATTCCTGCGATTGAGGCTATGATTCTATTGGTGAATCCACAGATCACGAGTGGACTACCCTTTATTACCGCTTCAATCGTTTTTTCGACCGTTTTTTCCACCGTCATGTGTCTGACTTTATCCTTTCGGCCTTTCATTCCTGCATTGTCAAAAAAAGCAGTGCTGGTTGGTCCAGGGCATACTGTAACCACAGAAATTCGGTCTTTCGCTAATTCTTTCCA
Source organism: Opitutales bacterium (assembly GCA_022361075.1). GTDB lineage: Bacteria > Verrucomicrobiota > Verrucomicrobiia > Opitutales > JAFGAQ01 > JAKSBQ01. Next base: position 12,271 of record JAKSBQ010000001.1, read on the forward strand.
AAGAGCCAAACTCCAACTCGTAAGAAAGGCTTTACTGGCTCCATAGGTGGAAAAGCCAGGTGTGGGCTGATAAGAGGCCGTTGAAGAAATGTTTACGATGGATCCGCCATGCTTTCTCAAAAAGGGATACAATGTCGAAACCAGAATCATCGGTGCCTTAATATTAATATCAACGATTTCAAGTTCACGCTCTACTGGGAGATCTACGAAACCTCCCACACTTCCTATCCCGCTATTATTCACCAACATCACTTCTCCTTTGGAGTGTTCAGATTTTAGAAGATCTAACAGCGCAAAAGACGCAATTTTCGCGGACTCAGGGCTACTGAAATCAGCTTCCAAATGAGTGAACTTGTAAAAAACTTCTAAATTCTCCGGCTTCGACCGAGAAAGGTTGATTACCCACAGATTTTTATTAATATTCAAATATTGCCTGATGAATTCCTTACCTATCCCAGAGGAACCGCCTGTAACAATAAGGGTTTTGATCTTATTTTCTCCTCTTTTTATCATTTGTCTCCTCCACAATCTATTTCATCCGGAGAAGAGTCGATGCTAGACTTTTCTTTTTATAACCGAAAACCAAAGGATAACGTATGAACGACCACGAACTCATTATCTCAGGAAATCACCTGGAGCTGACCTCTCGAATGAAAAAAATGGTAGAATCGAAAACAGAAAAACTGTTCAACCATGAAGCGAGAATCCAGCGAATCCGAGTGGAACTGGGATGCCATGAATTAACGAGTTCGCAAACAGAATACTCCGCTAAAGGTCATATTGAAATGAATGGGAAACCATTGATTGTTAATGAAAAAAGAGAACATCTCTATGAGGCAGTTGACGAGATGGTGACTAAACTGGATCGAATGCTTCGCAGACGTTCGAGGCTGAGGGTGGTAAAGCGGAAACATCCAAAGCACGCTTTGGACATCCCAGCTGAGATTCCAAAAGTTGAAACAACTACGGTTTAGTTTTATTTATCTACATTAGATAAAAAAGGGCGCAACTCCCTACGTTGCGCTTTTTTTATCACCTGATACTATTATGTAAGAGTAAGATCCTGCTGATGCATTAGGATAAAGCAATATAAGCTATGCTTTTCTACTTTTTCCGACATTGCAGACATGAAACACCCACATTGCTCATTCTTTTTCATCAAAATCCTTGCAGTGATTTTTTGCGTTGCTCTAACAAATTCATTTTTGGTGGCAGAAACAACTTTTAGCGATTCTCCTGAATCTTTGAACAAAAAGAATAAACTGCCTCAGATCAGTGTTCTGAAAAATCGATTCGTTGATGAAGAAGGAAACCCGGTTCTTTTTCGAGGATTGGCCCTGGCAGATCCTTACCATCTGAACAAACAAGAGAAGTGGGATAATTCCTATTTTGTAGCGGCAAAGGAGTGGAATGCTAATGTCCTTCGCATTCCTGTTCACCCTCAATGGATGAGGGAGGTCGGAATCGAGCAATATTTAGAGTGGATTGATCAATCGGTTGAATGGGCCACTGAACTTGATATGTATCTGATCATCGATTGGCATACGATTGGGAACCCTGACAACTGGGTTCCTCACAGAGACATCTACCACACAAGCAGGGAAGAAACCTTCTACTTCTGGTATCGGATTGCAAATCGCTACAAGAACAATTCCACAGTTGCGTTCTACGAGTTGTATAATGAACCAACGAACTACGCAGGGCAAATGGGAAGACTCTCGTGGACAAATTACAAAAACCTTTTGGAAGAGATTATCTATATGATTTTCCAAATTGATCCAACTGCTATCCCACTGGTGGCTGGATTCGATTGGGGATACGACATCAGTCACATCAAGTATGAACCAATCGATTTTGAAGGCATTGCTTATGTCACTCACCCCTACCCTCAAAAAAGAGAAAAACCCTGGCTCGACAAATGGTATGAAGATTGGGGTTTTGCAGCTGAAAACTATCCACTATTCGCCACTGAGTTTGGGTTCATGGGAGAAGATGAAGACGGAGCCCACGTCCCTGTCATCTCAGACGAAACCTATGGAGAGGAGATTCTCGAAGCTTTCAAGAAATGGAACGTATCCTGGACTGTCTGGGTTTTTGATGCCAAATGGTCTCCGCGATTGTTTGAGGATTGGGACTACACTCCATCAAGGCAAGGACGGTTCTTTAAAAAGAAACTGATGGAGCTTAATTCTCAGTAGTTGATGCCAGAGTCACAGAGAGTTTTTGCTTACAAAAACTCAAGAAAGCTGTTTACAAGTCATTACGACAGCAATTACCATCTTCGGTCTGTTGTATAAGACGAAGTACGAGGTTTCCAACGGCTTCGAGATTTCTCTGATGATTTTTTATTGAGTGACGGATGGGTCTTTTTATTGAGGTGCTGGTTTTCGCGTTTACGCTCTACGGCGTAATAGGATTTGCGTTTGCACTGATTTTTATAATTTTCGGTCTCAGTCACTCAGACCCTATGGCGGAAAAAGCTTCACCATGGTTCAAATCGGTCATCATCCCTGGCTTGGCTTTGCTTTGGCCGCTATTTGCAATTCGATGGATTATCGGCGTAAGAAGGCCTCCGCAAGAACGCAATGCTCACCGCATTGCAGCCAAGACCTATCACAACCGCTAGAGAACCTGAATTTAGGAAAATGATTCGACCACTTCGTAGAAGACATTTGATTTTTTCTTTTCTGATGGTGACTGGGTTGCCGCTAATGGTCATTATCGGATATTTAAAAACAAAAGATTCCGTGAGTATGGAAGCGCCGCCTATACTCGATGATAGTGTGCGAGAGTCTTTTCCATTGGAGGTGTGGCATAAAAGTCGACTTTGGAAAAACTATCCAGGCATGGACACCCGGTTATTATCAAATGTTGCTCCCGAACACGAATTGGCTGTCGAGCTCACATTTGACGGAACCATCACTCGACCGGATTTATTGCTTTATTGGTCCCCAAGATCCTTCTCAACTCGGCTAGGAATTCACGACGGTATGCATTTACTGGGAGCTTACACCAATAGCCAGACCACCATCTTCAAACTACCGGATGTCGCTCGACACCGAGATGGGTTTTTACTTCTATATAGTCTTGCAGAGGATGAGATGGTCTCTGAGGCCCCACTCCTGAATCCACTGAAGTAGTTGCTCTTTCCTTGATCACAGATGACCGAAACCTACAAAGCCATTCAATGGACACCTTTTAAGCGTGCGATCAACAACTATCTTTGGGTTGGAATTTCGACGTATTTGGTCCTGTACACATTGGCGTCGTTTCTTTTTACTCCAACCATCTCACTTGAAATCATCCTCATAAGAGCAACTGGAACCTGTAGTTTCTTGCTCCTCAACATCATCCTTTGCATAGGCCCACTTTGCCGCCTTAACACTCTCTTTCTCCCTCTCATCTACAACAGAAGGCACATGGGTATGTCATGCTTTCTGTTAGCCTTTTTTCACGCGCTTTTAATGATATACACTTATCACCTGGGTTCAGATATGCATCCTGTGGTAAGCGTATTCACGAGTGATTCGGGATCTACGATTGCGACAGCACCATTTCAAACATTTGGAGCAATCGCCCTTTTCATCTTATTTATCATGGCTGCTACGAGTCATGATTTTTGGTTGGCTCATTTAACACCTCCACTGTGGAAAACTCTGCACATGTTGGTGTATATCGCCTATGCACTTTCAGTCGCGTATATTGTTTTTGGTATCCTTCAGTCCGAAAAAAACATCTATTACACGGTTCTTCTGTTCATTGGCGTAAGCATCGTCTGCATTCTTCATTTTACCGCAGCAATCAAAGAACTTGTCAGGGGATACCAAAGCAAGATGAATTCGGATGGTGATTTTGTGGAGACTTTCGCCGTCGAAGACATCCCGGAAAAACGCGCAAAAATGGTGCAGCTTCATGGTGAGAAAGTCGCGATTTTTAAGTATGACGGGAAAATCTCTGCAGTCTCCAACGTTTGCCAACATGAAAATGCTCCACTGGGCGAAGGACGTATTATTGATGGTCTTATTACCTGTCCGTGGCAGGGATGCCAGTATCGTCCGGAAAATGGTGCAGCGCCAGAACCAGGCATCCTGAAAGTGCCAACTTTCGAGGTAAAGCTGCTTGAAGGGAAAATATGGGTGAATCACAAACCAAAACTTCCCGGAACCTATGTAGAACCTGCGATCATTCCTAATAACGAAACTGTAGAAGAACCAGATGATGAGTTTTTTATTGGTTGGGAGCAGAAAGTACCACCAGTTCAAAGGAGATTTCTATACAATCGCCTGATCGGTATTTTCGCATTCGCCTTCACCTTGGCGATTCTTCTTCCGTTTCTTCAAAAGAGACATGAACCCTCGTTTTACACCTACACAAAAGAGAGAGAATTTGAGGGAGTTTTTCTAAAGTCTCCAGTCCCAACTGTTTTAATCGAACGGCCTGGTACCGTTCCCGATAATACCCTTCCCCATTCCCAGTATTTACTGGTAGGTAAAAAGAAGTCTGGCCTTGATCCCGAACTCATGGAGGAACTTGATCATAAAATCATCAAGTTTTCCGGATCGACAATTTTTAACCGTAACCAGACGATGGTTGAAGTGAACCAAAAGTCCATCGAAGTGATCGGGACAAGCAGCTACAGCAGCAAAAATGTGCCAAGGTTAAAAAAGATTGGTCGTTTTAAACTCTCAGGTGAAATTGCTTCGTCCAAAAATTATTTCGGAAGAATCAATCCAGGCTATGGGAAATTTCAGCGAGCTTCAGCGGTGCGTTCGATTGCTGGCGGCATCCCTCCTGTTCTAATTGTTCGTAGTGAAGAAGGTGTAGTTTATGAAATCCTTCTTTGCGCTCCCGAGGGCAAACCGATCAGTAAGCAAATATTGGATAATGTTGGAATACCGGTAAGGGTATTAGGAGAAGTTTACCAGTGGGGAAATATCCTCATCATCGAGACAACTCCCGACCGAATCGAAAAGATCTAACTTTCCCAGCTCACTCCGCCAACCATTTTCGGATTCAACTGACCCTGGTCATCGCGTCGTCGATAATGGCGTTTTTGATCCGCTCTACCTCCTCTTTTGTGGAAGTTTTGACGGATTCAAGTTCCGAATCTCCGGAAACTGAAGAAGACGCAAAAACATAGAACTTAATTTTAGGTTCAGTTCCACTTCCTCTCACCGCGTATTGATAACCGTTTGCCAGACTAAGAAGATAGAAATCCTGCGCTGGGATTTTCTTTTCATCTGCATCATAGATTTCTTCGACTCCAAAGTCTTTCATTCCCGTAACAGCAACACCTCCGATAGACTCAGGTGGAGTCGAACGATAAGAACTTAAGATATTCTTGATCTGTTGAGCTCCAGAGGCACCTTCGAGATACACATTGCCCAAAGTTTCCAGATAGTAACCATACTTCACATAGATCTCATCAAGGTAACCTAGCAGGGTCTTTCCCTCGCTTTTCAGATAGGCAGCGAGTTCTACTACAGCCAAGGTTGCAGCATTCCCATCCTTATCTCGGACGCTGTCATCGCAGAGATATCCAAAGCTCTCTTCTCCGCCGAACACGTAGAACGTGCTGTGTTTGAGGAGAAGATCACGCTTACTAGCTAATGGAAGACGATCGTAATCAAGTGCAATTCCTTCCTTCAGCATCGCTTCATCAAGGATTTTCTGCCAGTCCGAGAGTTTTTCTCCGATCCACTTAAACCCGGTCAACGTATTAATCACCTTTAGACCGTTGTCCTTAGCAATTTTCTCCTGCAATGGAGTGGTCACAAAGGTTTTGATCAGCGCCGCACTTTCGGTTCCTTCTTCAGGAATAAGCCCGGTTTTCTTAAATTGCTCAATTCGATAAGCAGCAAGTAGTGATCCGGTCATATTTCCTGAGAGAATGACATACTCACCAGAATCATCTCTGGCTGCTACGGCCATTCGGTCGCAATCAGGGTCCGTTCCAATCAATAGATCTGCTTCTACTTCCTTTGCTTTCGATACCGCCATTGAAAGCGCATCCGCGTTTTCAGGATTTGGGGACTTCACAGTTGGGAAATTCGGATCTTGAACCATCTGCTCTTCGACAACAACTGGGCTCACTCCAGCGGCTTCCAACATCGGAATCGAAGCGATAGCACCGGTTCCGTGAATCGGAGTGAATACGATCTTTGGTTTCTGTTCAGCGATGACTCTCTCATTAATGAGAGACTTCGTTGAACTACCGATGTAGGCTTCGTCCATTTCTTTCCCAAGAATGACAACGCGCTCCAGATCAAGATTCAGAAATGATGGAAGTTCCTGCAGCTCAACTTTTCCAAATTCCTCTACAATTCCTTCTGCGTGCGGAGAAACGACCTGTCCACCATCCTCGAAATAGGCTTTAAACCCGTTGTCGTGATACGGGTTGTGGCTGGCTGTGATCACTACCCCCGCGTGGGCATTAAGATAGCGCACTGAAAAGCTAAGCTGAGGAGTAGAACGAGGTCCTTCAAAAATAAAAGCGTTACCCCCAAGCTTCGACCATGTTGAAGCACACAATTCGCAGAAAAATCGCGAGTAATGTCTCACGTCGTGTGCAATCACCAAAGATGGGATTTCATGGGATCTTCCATTATCATCAAGATAAGCCTTTGTGTAGCGAAACAACGCGATCGTTGCTCTAGCGATGTTAAAATCATTGAGAAGCGTAGAGCCTAAAGCAGCGTGTTCCGGTGTGCCTTGTTCTCCTGGAGTTCCCTTCTCAGCTTCGGTGGTTACGTAGCTGATCGTGCGTCCACGCATTCCCCCAGTTCCGAAGGTGATGTTCTGGTAGAAGCGATTATTGATTTCATCCCAGTTTTGAGTGTCGATTAATTCTTGCAAGCTGGACAGTGCCCAATCGGGAAGAAACGATTTATCCAGCCATTCACTCAATATTTCAAAAGTTTTATCAAGAATGAGGTCTTGATCGTGCGCGTTTTTAATAGCTTCGCTGATTTGCATGAATCTGAAATTTAAAAGGTTTAAAAAGAGTAGGAAGCTTTCCAGAGAAAGCATTCTCAAAATAGAAGCAACAGATTAGTTCCCTCGAATGGTAGCCATGGTTTGGATTCGTTGATCCAGTAGTTCCTCAGTGCCAATGTCCTTCCTGTGAAAGAGCGGCCCCTTTAATTTCAAAATCTGAGATTCGGCCTGCGCTTCGGCAGATTTGATATCGGAACCCAACGCAACTACAGCGATTGTCCGGGACCCTGTACCTACCAACTTTCCATCTTTCACATCAACCGCACCAAGATAGGTCGAGACGCCCTGAACACCACTCATATCCAAATTGAAACCTTTCAGTGGTTTGTCTGGATAACCTTCAGGAACCGCATACTTACAGACGCTCGCAAACGGTTGACAAGCGGCTTCAATACCATCCAAAGCATCCGCAACAACTGCTTCCAGTATTTCCACAAAGTCACTCTCCAAGAGAGTGAGAAGATTAAGGCATTCCGGGTCACCAAACCGCGCATTGTACTCGACAATCATAACTCCCTTTGCGGTCGCCATGAAACCACCATACAGAACTCCCTTGTAAGGTTGCCCCGTCTTTTCGATTAAAGCAGCTGCCACTTTCTCGTTAAATTCACGAGCAGCATTTACATCATCAGCGGATAGAAAGGGCAAACTGTGATCTGCGTCGCTGTAAGATCCCATCCCACCTGTGTTTGGGCCTTTATCCCCCTCATAAGCTCTCTTGTGATCCTGAACCGCTGGAAAATGCATCAATGTTTTTCCGCCACACATGCTAATGAGGGAGAACTCGACGCCTATCATTTTTTCTTCAATGACGAACTCAGCTCCAACATCCACGAGCTCCTGGCAATACTCAAGAGCCTCTGAATGACTGTGGAGGTGATCACCTGCTACCTTTACACCTTTTCCTCCCATCAGTCCGTTCGCCTTGATTACGTAAAGTTCACCAAGCTCCTGAAGAAAGGCTTCCACCCCATCCATCGAATCGAAGCATTTATATTTTGGAGAGCCTCCTACTCCATAGTTGGTGAGTAGATCTCTGGTAAAAGCCTTGCTGGTCTCCAGCTGAGCAAGTTCTTGCTTAGGTCCAACAACTGGAATTCCGACTTCCCAAAGTGCGTCTGCCACAGCAGTTTCCAAAGGAGCTTCCGGTCCAACGATGGCAAGATCAGCCTGTGTGTCCTTCCCCCAATTCGCCACCGCTTCTTTGTCGGTAATATCTCCCACATGCATCTCTGAAGCCAAATCTTTGATACCCGGATTGATGCTCGATGCAAAAACCAGCAGCTCTGGTTGTTGGGGAGATCGCACAATGGCACAGGCAATGGCGTGCTCTCTAGCGCCTGAACCAACGAGTAGGATTTTTTTCTTTTTCATTAACAGTATTAAAAACTAAAATGCTCAACTCTGAGACGGTTCAGAACTTTTGCGATTCGCAGTCAACGGTGGATAGGGAATCTGATGCGAAAACAGAACAAATAGCAGTTTGTTGAGAAGCCAGAACATCAAAATCGGCAAAAACAAAACCTGAATCACGAAGATACCGAGGTAAAGCGCCGTGACTGCCAGCATGTTTTGAAAAATCTCATATCCATTGGAAACTAAAACCGCCATTGTAACGTTAAGTTGCTGTCGTTTCTCGCTCATTGCAGAAACGGGTCCTGAGAAAATATCACCCAGTCCTTTGATCTCAGGTACTTCAAACTTGGTGATATCGCCAAGTTCGCTAACGAGCGGTTCAAGTTTTTCCTGATGCTCCGCAATTCGTGGAAAAAACAAGCTTTCGTTCAGATGATGAGAAATCATTGCAGAAAAAGGCAAAAACAACCTCACAACGACCAAAAACAACACCACTTTCAGAAACAAATTCCGATAAACCCGTGCGTAGGCGGATTTTGGAAAGAGGCCCAAAACTGCGGCAACGACCAACACTACGCCAATGACCTGAAAAACAAAGGCTTGCGCGATTTCGTAGGTGATTTTTTGAACCAGTAAAGACACGATCGAAGTCACCAACACAGATGAAAGGCGCTCGGTCATATCATCGAGCGGATCGGCAACTTGGCCGACAGCCACCGCAACACCAACCCCGCCTGGTTCCAACTGCAACGTAGAATCTTTCACCACAGACACTCCCGCGTTCACCACCCGGGCCGTCCCGTAAGCCAAAGTGGCCTTGGTCACCGAATCTTCAAAATACTCGTCCGCTACCTGATCAACTCCCTGCAATCGCTTCGGGGGAAAAAAGACAAGCAGAGCACCGATGATTAATGCGACAAAAGGGAGCCAATAGTTCTTTAAAATCTTCATGACCGAATGATGGTTAAAAGGATCTGAATCAAAATCACATCAGTCCGTTTAGTTCATTTCAACCATCAAGGCAATGGTTAGCTGTTCAGGTGTTCCAAAAAAACCTATCAACTTCTGCCGGATTTATTCTCGTAGAAATTGATGTAGGCATTATTCAGGACCTTGAAGCCTCCCGGTGTAGGATAATCGCCTGTGAAATACCAATCTCCCGTGTGATTCGGAAGTGATGAATGCAGGTCTTCTACTGTTTGGTAGACGACTTGTAGTTCTCCCGTCCAATCCGCATCTGTTGGTCTTACCAATTTGGAAATTCGAGCCGAGATTTGTTCCGGAGTGAATGCGTCGTAAATCCGCCCGACGTGATTGACCAACATATCCTTTGGTAGTGTTTGCTGCGCCTTACAATCCTCGTAAACCTCTCTCAATAAACGTTCCTCACCAGCGTCTTTCAAGAGAGAAACCGCGGCTTCGAAAGCGATGAATTTCTCGATCTGAGACATGTCGATCCCGTAGCAATCCGGATAACGAATCTGAGGCGCAGTCGACACGATTATGATCTTCTTCGGATTCAACCGAGAAAGAATCTTGATGACCGATTTCCTCAGAGTCGTACCTCTCACAATCGAGTCATCCACGCACACAAGCGTATCTTTGGGAGCAACTGTCCCGTAGGTAATGTCGTAAACGTGAGACGCAAGTTCCTGGCGACTCCCCTCTTGGCTGATAAAGGTCCGTAATTTTATGTCTTTATTCGCGACTTTCTCCGATCTGGGCCAGTTATGCATGATCATTTCGTCAATGAACTGCTCCGTAATCTCGCCAGACCTCGCTTTTTCCAAAATCGCTTCCTTGACCTGTTTTCTACGGATGACTCGAAGCTCCTGAATCATTCCCTTGAACGCGATTTCAGCGGTATTCGGAATAAAGCTAAAAACGGTGTCCTCCAGATTTCCTTCGATGACTTCGAAAATCGGTTTCGCCAAGGCAGCGCCAAGCTGTTTGCGCTCAGCGTAGATATCCTGATCATTCCCACGCGAGAAATAGATCCGCTCAAAGGAACAACTCTTCTTTTCCTGCGGCTCACGAATCGTTTTTTTCTGGTATTCACCTGATCCTTTGATCGTGATGATTGCGCCAGCTGGCACCTCCTGAACATCATCAATCGACTTATCAAAAACAGTCATCAGAGGTGCGCGCTCCGAAGCACATGCGAACACCTCATCGTCTTTGAAATAGAAAAGGGGGCGAATCGCCCAGGGATCTCGAATCACAAAGGAGTCTCCATTACCTATGAAACCAGCGATCCCGTAACCTCCGTCCCATCCGTCCGATGCTTTTCGCAACACTTCGATGATATCCAGCTCAGAGCTGACTTTCTGAGCAATTTCCGACCCTTTTACTCCGTTACTATCTCGGTAATATTTGTAGAGCCGGTCGTGCTCGTGATCCAATTCAAATCCAATTTCTTCCAGGATTGTCTGAGTATCAGTGTCAAAAATTGGATGCTGCCCCATCGAAATGAGCTTGTCATTAAGCTCAGGCGTGTTGGTCATGTTGAAGTTGCCCGCCAACATCAGATTTTTCGTAGGCCAGTTGTTTTTGCGGAAAAATGGATGACAGGAGCTCTCACTGTAACCACCGGAAGTTCCGTATCTCAGATGCCCCAAGAAAACCTCTCCTCCAAAATCAAAATGATGCTTGATGCTTGCAGGATGCTCAGGATCGATCACTCCTTTTTCAACAAGCGAATTGTATTGATTGAGGGACTTCCTGAAAACGCGAGCCAACGGGTTTACTTTGATGCTCCGTTCCCGAAACATGTAGGGCAATCCGGGTTGAACGTTCAGTTTTACCGATCCGATACCTGCGCCATCCTGCCCTCTGTTGTGTTGTTTCTCCATCAGCAAAAACAACTTATTGAAGGCCCAAAGTGGACTACCGTATTTCTCTTTGAAATGGGATTGAGGCTTGAGAAGCCGAATCATCGCCACTCCGCATTCGTGATGTAAAGGATCACTCATACCTACCTAAACTAAAATAATGCTGAAATTTAGACCGTAACCAGTTTTGTGATTTTATCAGTCACAGGATTGTGAAAGATGTGAGATTTCATCAAACCTTCGACATCAAGCTCACCTTCTTTTGCTTTAACTTTCCAAATCGTTCGTTGTCGGAGTTTGTCTATGTTTTTCACTCCAAAACGTTTTTCTAAGGTCTGCTTCTTCATCGCACCTGCAGGTTGAACTGGAGAGTCCACCAGGAGGCTAATCGCATTTTCACCGTCACTTCCGATGCTGGCTACCTCATCGACGAATTCCTTATTGGTGTTTAACAATTCCCCTGTGGAGAGAATCTTATGCCGCTCACTATGAGTAATTTGTTTTGAGCTTTCGAGGGTCCAAAGGATCCATCTTTCGACTTCAACCTTCATCCCCTTTTTTTCCAAAGCATCTTCAACAGAACATGCCGTGTTATCAGTAATGATGAGCTTAACAGGGATCTGCCACTTATCTTCCCCTAATTTAAAATCAGTAACGGTGTCTTCGTCGGTAGCACGCTCAGGCTCGGCTATTGTTTTACTGGTGAATAAAGTCTGGTCGTATTCCCTCATGTATTCGCCGACTGATTCAAAAATCACATCACCTTCGGGAACTCTCTCGGGGTGTGGCATCATCGCCATCACGTTGCCCGATGGATTGACTACCGCCGCAACACTGCGCTCAGATCCATTTGGGTTCACCGGATAATCCTCTTGGATTTTCCCTTTTGAATCGACATACCGAAAGGCCAGCATCTGCTGCTGTTCCATCTGATCAGCGAGCGTATCCTCGAAAATAAAACGTCCCTCTGCGTGCGCAAAAGGCACTCGGATCAAGTCATCAGGACCGAGCCAACGATTGAAAGCGTTACTTCCCTTGGGCAGTCCGGTCTTCAGATAGCAATGATTGTTATAGTACCCTACCCCCACCAGTTGTCCTGTCTTCTCCATTCGGTTAGGAGCAAGAACCATCCCAACATGCCTGCTGGCGTAACCGGGAACTAGTCCAGTTTCCACAAGAACTTGAGCTCCGTTGCAAATTCCCAGGACCACCTTTCCTTTCCCAGCCTCGTCGGCAATCGCGGTCATCACGGGATCGAGGGAGGCAATCACGCCTGCACGCGATCGATCTTCGTAAGAAAACCCACCCACGATGAAATAACCTGCAAATTCTTTAAGCTTCTCGACCGAATCGTTCCACAGGAATGGCTCACAACTAATGCCCACTCGCTTCAATGCGAAGATGGATTCGTCCTCACAGTTACTTCCGGGAAATTGAACAATTGCGATTTTCTTCTCCATAACAAATTTCTTGAACTAACCTATGCGTTAAGAACGACGGACCGGTCCCCTTCTTTAATCTCACCTATCTGGTAAGAGGGGTAGCCTTTTTCTGAGATAATTTTGATTAAGGCTTCGGCATCTTCAGCATCCACAACCCATGTCATACCTATTCCCATGTTGAAAACACGGAACATCTCCTCTTGGTCGATATTCCCGATCTTTTGCATCATTTGAAAAATGGGAAGAACCTTCCACGAACCTAGATTGATGCTCGCCATGCATCGCTCTGGAAGAATTCTGGGAATGTTGTCATAAAATCCTCCTCCAGTCAGGTGGGCCATACCGTGAATCTGAATTCCCGCCTCCTCAGCAGCTGAAAACGCCGGATAGTAGTTACGGTGGGGTTCCAGCAATACATCTCCTAGGGTTGCTCCCAATTCAGGATAAACCGTTTCGAGATCGAGCTCACCGACATCGAGCAGAACCTTCCGCGCCAGGGAGTAACCGTTGGTGTGCAAACCACTGGATGCGAGCCCTACGATCACTTGGCCGGGACTAATGGAAGCTCCGGTGATAAGCTTGCTTTTCTCAACCACCCCTGTAATGCAACCGACAATATCGATTTCACCTTCGGAGTATGTGGGAGGCATCTCAGCGGTTTCCCCGCCAACAAGAGAGATCCCTGACTCTAGACAACCTTCTGCCATTCCGGTTACAATCGATTCTACAACTTGAGGCTCAAGTTCCTGACTTGCCACGTAATCGAGAAAAGTCAGGGGCTTTGCACCATGCACGAGAATGTCGTCGCACGCGTGACTCACGATATCTCGTCCCAACCCTTCGTATTTCCTGAGTTTGCAGCCAATCGAAACTTTGGTGCCAACACCGTCGATACTTTGAAGGAGCACGGGTTCTTCGTAATCTTTCAACACTTTGCCGAGATCCAACATCGAACCGAAGCTGCCGATGTCTGCCATGACCGCAGGACTGAACGTGGAACGGACCTTGGATTTGATCCTGGAAACAACCTCCATTCCCGCATCGATGTTAACTCCTGAAGAAGCGTAAGTGATTTTTTCTTTTGCCATTTTGGTGCCTCTCAAAATTAATTTCCCTCAATTCGATTCAGCCAGGATTCTCTAAGTCGCTCGATATTCGGAATCTTAACGCCCTGAACTTCAAACGACCCCCTTTTCACCGTCTCGCCAATTTTGGAGAAGACGACTTTCTTATCATCCAGAAGCTTCTCAAACGCTTGTTCATCACCTTTCCCTACTTCGATTACAAAACCAACCGATTCGGAAAAAAGAATCTCGTCTTTACGAAGGTTGGATTCCACCCATACTCTGCAATCAAGATCACTCTTAAATGCCATAATCGCGAGGGCCGAAGCGATACCTCCACGCCCCAGGGGCAGACAAGAGAGCGTAAGGCCGAGGTCTGCGGCATCAGTCACCGCATTCACCTGAGCCGCAAAATCAACGAAATCCACTTTCGGTAATTCTCCGGAATCAAGATCGATGATATCATGGTAAACGCTGCCGCCCATCTCTTCTTTGATCTCTCCGATCAGATAAATTGCTGACTTCTCCTTTTTAAAACCTGGAGTCACCGCATTCTTTACGTGATTGAGTCGCCCGACACAGGCAATCATCGGACTTGGTGGAATGCTGCCGTCTTTGGTCTCGTTGTAGAGCGAAACATTTCCGCCAACCACGGGCAGTGGCGAGTCTGGATAATCTTTCAGGCGAATGCCTCGACAGGCATCCGAAACAGCGCGAATGGCTTCCACAAACTCGCCCATTTGACTCGGTTTCTCCGGATTACCAAAACAAAGACAATCGGTGATCGCCAGAGGATAGGCTCCCACGGAAGCAACCTTTGCAACAGATTCGACAACTGACAAAGCCGCTCCCCAGTAGGCATCGATTGACCCGTAATGAGGATTTTGCCCAAGTGAAACGGCCAATCCAACTTCCCTGATCTCTTCGGGAAACTCGTCGGAGTAATAAGGTTGCAAAACCCCTGCTTCAGCCTCTCCACGCTCGACAACAACGAGCCCCTGGACCTGTTTGTCATAGCGACGGTAAATCGGATGTTTGCTCGCGAGGTCTGGATGAGTCACCACTTGTGCAATCATACTCGGATAGGACTTTGGTTCAGGATGCTCGATTTTCTCTCTCAGAGGTTGCGTGTAGTGGTGTTCACGTTGATAAATGAGCCCTTCAGTAACGTCTTTGGCCTGAGCTTCCACGATTGTTTGCCCGCCTGCAGTCACCCGATAAAGCCCGTCTCCACGCACTTTACCAATCAAACTGGCCTTTGCTCCGTGAGAGACTCGAGGGAAGTCAAAGGTTTCGTTGTAGTGGTTGATCACGTGATCCACAAGATCGTCAGGCACCGCCCACATGAAACGTTCCTGAGTCTCCGAACAAAGCTTGACCGCGTCAGGAAGGTTCTCCATGCCGACATGAACTTTGTCCATGTCCACCTCAGCTCCATAGCCTGCCGAGTCCGCAAGTTCCACGCTTGCACACGCAATACCTCCAGCTCCCAGATCTTTAAAACCCACCCGCTCAAGGTTTCCACTTTCCTTCAACCAATCGAAAAGCGCGTAAGTTGATTTCAAAATGTGACGTTCAAGAAAAGCATTAGGCTCCTGAACCGCACCTTTGTTTTGCTCTTTTTTTTCTTCCTCCAGCTCAAGCGACGCGAAACTCGCCCCACCAAAACCGCTGTTGTCAGTGGGTTTGCCAACAAGAACCAAATTGTAATCGGTGCCTCCCTCGGGAACTGCTGAGTGTATGATTTCGTCTTCACGTAAGGTTCCGATGGTGAAAACGGTTACGAGACAATTATCACGATATCCTTTGTGAAAATAAGCGTCACCCGTGATGTTTGGGATACCCAGTGGGTTTCCATAACCCGCAATTCCAGCCACTACACCGTCAGCGATCCATTGGGATCTCGCGTTTCCAAGCTCACCAAATCGCAGTCCATCCGCTACCGCGATGACCTTCGCTCCCATGCAACAAACATCCCGAACGTTTCCTCCAACACCGGTTGCAGCACCTTCATAAGGAACGATTTGTGACGGGTGATTATGCGATTCGTGACTCAACGCGACACCGTAACGGAGTCCGTTTTTATCCCTTGCCAACTCCACTACACCCGCGTCTTCTTTAGGCCCCAAAATGACTCCAGGACCGTCTGTAGGGAGCATCTTTAGAAAAGGTTTACTGCTCTTGTAGGAACAGTGCTCGGAACCTTGAATCGACCATAAAACCAATTCTGGAACCGAAGGCGGGCGTTTCAGTATCTCAAACTGCACTTTTTTCGCCTCTTCAACTTTCAACGCTAGGTTGTATTGCGTCAGAATTTCCTGAATTTCGACATCAGTTTTCCCATCAAAATCGATGCATTCGGTTGTGAAAGTCATACTCTTACGAATCACTCCACCAACCAAGAGTCGAGTTTAATTTATGGGACTGATAAACGAATCTAGAAATGCACCCTGTAACCCAACTGTAACACTAGGATTCACCTAAAACTGCCCTTCTAAAAAAGTTGTGCCGTTCGCCATCCAAGCTTTTTCTTGCCACCCGTCTGGGATGCTTGTTTTGATTACTCACATCACCACAACACCATGATTTCCGAATACCTTCAGAATCCCATTGTCATCGCCACACTTTCCGGCCTAGCTCTGGGATTATTCGCAGTTTTCATCATTTTGGTAAAAACCCGCATCTATAAAAACGAGCTGGAAGACGAACTTCGGGACGCACGTTACGACTACCGCAGACTCGAAGATCAGTTAAACACTCAAATGCGGGTGAGTCTGAAAGCCCAGGAAGATTTAGTTTCGGAGAAAAACAATCTCTTAAAACGCATCGAAAACTTGGAGCTCTCGTTGGACACTCTCTCTAAGAAACCAGGACGCAAAGATTTAAAAAATTTGATCTTAATGGAGAAGACGCTGGAAAAGTATTTAGCGGAAACTCCTAGCGCCTCGCTACTTTGGGATAAATCAAAAACAGAAGCCGAACAGGAGCTAAAAGAAACCGAAACAGGTCTGGCACCACTTTTAAAAAAGGCTTTGAGTCCAAACTCAAAGAAAACAGGAAACGATTCTTAGGCTGACTTGTAATTTAGGAAAAGCTCAATCTCCTTTGGGTTTTACAAGTTTGCGTTATGAAGCAACTGAAGTTACCCACTCTTTTCTACGGAGCACTACTGTTCCTATCCGCTTTCACATCGACACTCGTTGCCAGCAACAAGGTTGTTCAGTACTCCAGCTACGTGGGGCTGATTCAAAAGCTTTTTGACGGTTTTGTCCCGATGTCTGAGGTTCTCGAAAACGGCGACCATGGCATCGGCACCACTCATGCTCTCGATGGTGAGGCTATCATCATGGACGGTTTCTCCTACCGAGTGACTTTCGATGGAGATGTGGAAAAGATCAGTGACGACGAAACCACTCCCTACATCACGATTGCTGACACCTCTGCTACGAAGCCATTGAAGCTCCAACTTTCCGCGGGAACGTGCGTTGCGGAACTGACTGAAACCGTGAAGGAAGTTTCTGAAGGTAAATTCCAGGCAAACTACCCTTATGCTGTCCGAATCGAAGGAGTGTTTAAAAAGGTAAAAGCTCGTTCCATCCCAAAACTGGAAAAACCATACATTGAGCTGAGCGAAGTCGCTGCAAATCAGAGCGTCTTTGAATTCGAGGACGAAGAATTTACTATCATCGGATTCTGGAATCCAAAATATGCGGATGCCTTCAACCCTCCAGAATGGCACATCCATGGTCTAAACAAAGACCTGACAGGTGGCGGACATATTCTGGATTTCGAAACAGGTAAAGGCGTTATCGTGAAGCTTTGGAAAAAGACGGGGTTCGACATCCACCTGCCAGATACCGAGGCCTTCGCTGAGGCCAACTTCGATCAGGACTTCGGCGCTGCCGTCCAACAGATCAATCGCGACAAGTAAGATCGGTTTTATCGCACAAAGTTCGCTAAATAATACAAAACATACGGAACTCTGCGTTTCGTCCAACTCAGCGAGATAAAGGTTTATGGATTCGACACACTCTTTGGAGGGCAATGCTCTTTCATTGCCTTTTCGACTGTAATTCGCTTTCCGAAAGAGAACAAAAGCCTCAGGAGTTCTTGGTCCACGAAAATTCCATCTTCCTTGCAGTCTTTTCTGCAAGTGCTAAACTGTGCAATTTACTGACAAGGTGGAGACTCATATCGATTCCAGCTGAAATTCCTCCGGAAGTGATCAAGTTGCCCTCATCCACCCAACGAAGGCCTTCCTGAACGTCTAGCTTCGGAAAGCTGTTCTTTAAGTCAGGAATATCCTCCCAATGGGTCGTTACTTTTTCGTTTTCAACTACCCCAGCCTTCGCCAGCAAAAAAACTCCAGTGCAGACGGACGCAACCATCTTCGCCTTCTTCGACTGTGACGCGATCCATTCGATCACTTCGGTTTTATTCATTTCGTCCGTGTGCATACCACCGACGACGATGAGCAGATCGATCTCTGGATGATTGTGAAACCCATAGTCCGGAATCACGCGATAACCCGCTCTTGCAACGACCGTCTCTCCGATTTGCCCAATCAAAAAAACTTCGAAGGGCTCACCATTGTCGCAAACTCGCGAAGCGGTCGAGAAGACCTCAAAAGGGCCCGAAAAATCCAAGACCTCAGCCTGATTGTAAACATAGATTCCAATGTTGGTTTTCTGATTCATGATCTTGCAAGATGAGAATATCCCAGCGCTGAGTTCCTGAAAAAGAGCCAGCCGCAACCCTTCTTATATATGATTCTTAAGATTGAACTCAATTGCCTTCAAAAAATAGCTCCTCCAGCGCTCCACTCGATTAAGATTTGGCTCCTGAAACATCGCGTAGCTTTTTTTAACATTACCTTTTTCGAAATACTTCAAATAAGTGGCTTTACCCTCTTTGATAAGCTGCTCTACCTCCATTTCTGGCAATTTAAAGGACAAACCCATTGGTGATAACGAAGAAATAATCACACCCTCCGAATAAAGTGCAGCCCCACTAAAGAAGTGTTTGACCTCCATGTTATTGGTTTGTGCAGGCTTAAGATCAAAACTTTCTATCAACTGTTTGAGTTGCTCAAAATAGGGTTTAGCCATTTTCTTTCTCGAATGAGAGCGACGCTCCAAACTCATCAAATACTCTTCTTAATTCTTCTCTGATGAATGGATCACTTGGTTCCAATGGGTAACTGATCCCAACACAAACATCTAGACAATCACCTTTCTTTCTACTCTCATGCATCACCCCATCGGCATACCTGAAAAGCTGCCTCAAATGCCGCCGGGCATATTCCTTAATTCTTTTTCTTCTTACCTTCTCCCAGTTTGTGGATTTGGCTTCTACAACTAACATCAAATCTCCGTCATCAACAAAAATGTCTATTCTTCCATTTTTTCCATTCCACTGAGTTGATTTTTGGGTTTCAACAAGTCCGGGCTGTTTCTTCTCCCATTCGGATTTTAATTCAACCTCGAATTGCTTTCCCCGCCGAGCTTTCTCCTGGATTGTTTCATTCATTTCCTTTTCCAACAGCAGTTATATCAAAACAGAAGTTACGATAACTCAGGATGAACCCTGTTTTTTGGAACAGATCGGTAGGAGCAAAAATATTTGGAGAAAATCTGAGGAGTCACGATCTTCAGTTGTTTAAACAGGAATTGGTTTAGCTCCAAGCTTATCAAGGATGTCTGCCACTTCCTTCTTCCAACCTTCGATGTCAACGGAGAGAAGCTTGTCCGTCTTGTTCTACAATTCACTCTCGTTGATTTCAGCAATCTTCATGAGAGCTCTCTGCAGACCTTGTTTCAAATCTTTATTTCCATGAACTGGTACTGAAATTCTTTCTCGTCTACCAGATTTCATGTAGATGTGATGACTTCCATGGGTCTTTTTTAACTCCCATCCTTTATTTCCAAGGATTTTGCAGAATCGCTTTCCCGAAATAGTCTTCACACTGCCATTTCAATTACTTCTGATGCCGGATCGTTTTCTGGCTCGAACACGTCGAGAGACAGACATCCCTCAATGGCCTCTTTCAAA
>JAKSBQ010000193.1 GCA_022361075.1 Opitutales bacterium
CATCGAATCTGCCCCTTTCGTTCAAAAAATGGCAGCCTGTGCGTACCGTATCGGCTCTCCCCTCGTGTCGGTCATGTACAACGATGATCAGCTGAGCCTAATCCGTTTTCAAAATGCTCCTGCAGGATCCTTTGACACCTTCCCTGAATGGGAGGCAGATGCTTTGGTCGCATGTGCAGAACGAGGAGATGCCTTCATCAGAGTCTCCGCGACCGATCCCGATCTGCTCAAAGATGAAAATCCCGACGATGTTTCAGTATCGATCAAATCTGCTCAACGACATCTCGCCAAGTACATGAAATACCCGATGAGCGATGCAATCCCGTGGTTGGTCATCTCAATGCCAATCCCAAGGTGGGCGACAAAGGTTTTTCCAGGACTCTCTGACGAAGAAGCAACTGAAAAGCTTTGGGACGCAATGTTCAAAGCTTGCCGAATGGAGAAAGAAGACCCCATCAAAGCGTGGAAGCAGCACATTGCCGCACTCAAAGAACGCTCCGATTACCTAAACGCCAAAAAATTCGTTGAACTACGCTACAAGGGCGAGGGAACGGACCTCACTCTTGGACTGCCCAAGGGGCACATCTGGAAGTCCGGTCAAAGCGTTGCAAAGTCAGGTGTGACTTTCGTTGCAAATCTTCCAACAGAAGAAGTATTCACGATGGGTGACCGCAACAAAGCCAACGGGGTGGTCAAATCATCCAAGCCACTAAATTACGGTGGCACGGTCATCGACCATTTCGCCATCACGTTTAAAGACGGAAAGGCCATTGAAGCTACAGCTGAACAGGGAGAAGAAACCTTGAAAAAGCTAATCGAGACCGACGATGGTTCGGCGAGACTCGGTGAAATCGCCCTTGTTCCGCACCGTTCTCCGATTTCCGATTCGGGAATCCTCTTTTTCAACACGCTTTACGACGAGAACGCCGCGAGTCACCTGGCCCTCGGTCGTGCCTATCGTTTCAACCTTGAGGGAGGTAAAGAAATGACCGACGAGGCATTCAAGGCAGCTGGGGGTAATGACAGCCTGGTGCATGTTGATTTCATGATCGGAAATGATTCCATCGACATCGACGGCGTGACTGAAAGTGGAAACGTTGAGCCAATCATGCGCAAAGGCGAATGGGCGTTTTCCTGATCCTCCTTTTTTCAGGAAACTTTCGAAAAATGAAACCAAGTTGAAATCAAATGCAATTTGGCTTCGTTTCCAGATGTGAGCGCAGCTAGTAGCGCTGATCTAGTCAAAAAAGTTATCTAATCCACTTATGAAGTTATCAATTAGCAAATTCCTTGTTGTGGGCATCACCGCCCTTTCACTCACACTCTCTGCTTATGCAGGAAGTTGTGGGAGCAAAGCTTCTACTGAAGTAGCCAAAGCCGAAAAGAAAGCATGTGCCTCAACAGAGGTTGCAGCCGCAAAGTCAAAAGCTTGCTCAAGTGCAAAAACTGAAGTTGCTAAAGCAGACAAAAAAGACTGCGCAACAGCTTGTGCATCTAAAACTACAGACGTAGCGAAGGCAGACAAGAAAGACTGTGCATCAGCTTGTGCGTCGAAAGCAACTGATGTAGCGAAAGCTGAGAAAAAAGACTGTGCGTCAGCTTGTGCGTCCAAGTCAACAGACGTAGCGAAGGCTGAAAAGAAAGCATGTTCAGCTTCAGCAGAAATTGCAAAAGCGGACAAAAAAGAATGTGCAAAGAAAGCTGCTGAAGTAGCAAAGGCTGAAGCTAAGGAAAAAGCAGCTCCAGCTTGCTGCGGATCCAAAGCAAAGAAGGAAATGAAGAAGAAAGCGGACAACGCTTAATTCCACTCTCATCACACAACAGTAACCTTTACAAACGGTGAGCTCTGGCATCTGCCTGGCTCGCCGTTTTTTGTGTACGATTTTCACTGTGAACGCATTTTCATTCTGCCTTGAATATTGCTCAGTCGCTAGCTACTGCATGGAACTGATACCAATTATTGTATGAATCACTATCCAAAAAACCTCCTGTCCGGCGTAGCCTTGGCGAAGCGGGATGCACGGTCCGTATATCCCTTTTTTTTCCAACAAATGCGGCTCAAACGGATGTCGAAGCACACGAGGAGCCACCGACTTTGCAATTCTTAGAAAATGACGCCCACTTTTCCGACAAACCACTCGGGAAGATCGCTTACACCGCGCCAAGTACCATCTTATTCTAGTGACCCTGCTCTTTATCGTTTTCTCGTGAAAATTCGAGGCTTTCAATACTTCCACCCATTAAGGAAAGTTTTTTCGGTTCCAAGGAAGATTTTTCATGAGTTAACAATGTTATGTGGAAGAAGCTCAAACGAAGTAAATCGATCATTTGAAGTAAAGTTTTCAAAATATACATATATTCATATAAATGTGTTAATAGCTGAAATGCATATATTTAGATAATTTCTAATCGTACAAATTTTTCCTAAAATCGAGATTCTTCGAGACCAACTTTCTAATTTTGTATCTTAAAGTGAGGAACATTTTTTTTGGAAAAATCTTCCTAACTCCTGCAAACTTCGTATCTAAGAGCATTTTTTCGGAAATCATAATCATGGAAAATGCTAAATTTCCTGATGAAATAATCGATTTCCAATACCTCTCTAATATC
>JAKSBQ010000094.1 GCA_022361075.1 Opitutales bacterium
AAGAGCTGCTCGACCTGGTCGCCGCTCGCCCCCGAGAAGCTGATATCCTTGCGACTGACCTCGGCCGCCAGGTCACGGTTACGGGCGGCCACATCGGCCACCACTTCCTTCACCAGTGCCGACAGCCGCTCGGAGCCGCCAATCTGCAACATCGGCGGCACGAAGTTCTCATCGATGGCGGCATTGCCACCCACTTCGCCGGCGCGATAGACCCGCACCAAGGGCAGCGTCTCGTACTTTTCATAAACCGGGAGGCTGCGCTCTTCACCGACCAGGATTCGAGCGTGCAGCTCGCGGACTTCCATCTGCTGCGGATTTTGGCCGGTGTTTTCGTCGACGATTTCGACCGGCTCGATCAGGTAGCGCGTCCCGTGATCGGTCGAGACGCTCGGATAGCTGGCGTTGGGCGTGAATTCTTCGAGCGGCGCGATCGCCAGGTACAGCATCAAGCCGTCCGGGCTGCGCTCGAGCTCGGCCGAAAAGTCCCGCTCGGCCACGCGTGTATTCCCCGGCTTGTTCAGACCCGGCACGACGACCCAGGTGCCTTTGCGGGTCCGCGCCCGGCAGCGCGAGATCTCGAGAATGCCGTTTTGGATCTGACCATCGGACAGCACCAACTCCTCAAAGCCCCACGCGTGCGGCCCACTGGTGTCCCAGGACGCGCCGAGCAACTGCTCGAGGTAGCGTTGGCTGTACTGCAGATGGTGCGGAAGGAGCAGCATCCCTTCCGCCCAATGAGGCTCTTTGGGTGACATCCGGGTCAATCCCTTTCCGATCAATCAGCCGCCCGGGGCGGGCGGCTTATCGTTTATGACTGCACGGCCCATGCAACGATACGAAATATGCTACTTCTAAACTGCGGCGTTCGAGCGTGGTCAGCAACCTGAGTTCACAAGTGATTATCCACGACGAAGCACTGAGAACCTGCGCTAACGCTTCAGACGTACGTTGGTCCCTTCAAACACAACGTGCAAGTTTTTAGAAACCATCCAGCCGTCCGTCGGGTACCACAGCGGCTTGCCCACCACACACTCGCCGGTCGGATCGAGGTAATTCGGAATAATCATGATGCCGGCGCCCGCTTCACCCGGCTCCGGGTGGTCGTACTTACGGGTGATGGTCTCATTGCGACGCACCGAGTCGG
>JAKSBQ010000130.1 GCA_022361075.1 Opitutales bacterium
AAATTCTTCAAATATTAGTAACATTATTATTAAGTAAATAAGATTAAAGAGTTTTTCACTGTAAATAAAGCTTTTAAAATTAAGCACTTTTTAATTTTGCTTGGGCCAGGCTTTTTTGAGACCTTGCCGACATTACAATTTGCCTCCTATTCATGTTTGCAGATTTCTCGTGTCTCTCGCACACAAAAAATGCAAACGAACACAATTCGGGGACACTTTTCCCTAAAAAGGGAAAGTGTCCTTTTTTTATTAGGGTAAGATGGTAAAAAAGATGGTCGACAAATAAGAAAAGTTTCCGAATGTTTATAGTCAAAATATCCTATTCCGGGTCGGCATCGACCAGCATAAAGCGAATCTGGGCTTCGGCGGCAAGCTGGTCACCTACCATAGCTTTGCATTTACAATCTCCGGTACGACTCTTGATTCGCACAGCTTCAACCTCAAGGATAAGCTGGTCACCTGGAACTACAGCCTTTCGCATCTTCACTTTGTCCATACTCAGAAGCACCGCAAGCTGGCCGGTATGTTCCAGACGCTGGGCAAATAACAAGCCCGACATCTGTGCAAGAGCCTCAACAATCAGAACACCAGGCATTATAGGAGTACCAGGAAAATGTCCCTGAAAGAAAGGTTCGTTCATAGTGACATTTTTTATACCTACCGCCCTCTTGTCGCCTTCAATTGAAATCACGCGATCTACCATTAGAAAGGGATAACGATGAGGCAGGATCTTCTGAATCTTTCTGATATCAAGAACAACATCAGAAGAGTCAGTCTTCTTTTCCTGCTTTTTGGCCTCCTCATTTAGGAGCTCTTTAACCAGTCTGTGATTTGTGCTATGGCCGCTGCGATATGCTACTATGCGACCATGTATCGGCCTGCCAAGAAGCATAATATCGCCAAGTAAATCGGCTATTTTATGACGGACACATTCATCCTGAAAACGAAACTCATTATCCATCGGACCTTCAGGGCCAATTACCAATACGTCTTTTCCGGTAAGGTGAGAACCTATCCCCTGCTTGCTGAAATGCTCGGCTTCTTTCTGAAGAATAAATGTACGTGCCGGTGATATCTGACTGACAAAATTATCCTGAGAATGATGATAACGGTATAACTGACGGCCTATCAGAGGCTCGCTTTCGGTATAATCAAGCTCGTAAATTACTGTCAACTCATCACTCTTATCAGGCAGGGCATATAAAACAGCGTCACCTTCTTTAACAGTGATCGGTTCAGTAATAACAAAGGGCTCGACTTTTTTGGGCTGCTCGACAATACCTGCTTCAAGAAAAGCTTCGGTAAAAGGATGACAGCTGCCATCTATATTGGGCATCTCAACATTGTCAATTTCGACAATCAGATTTGAAATACCCAAAGAGTTTACCGCACCCATAAAATGCTCAATTGTCTCTATATATGCATCACCAACACACAATGCCGTACGCCGCATCCGCTGTGTAACTTTTTCTATGTCAAGAGGAATCGATACCGGCGGGTCAAGATCAACACGGATAAATTCAATGCCATGATCAACATCCGCAGGCTTCATCTTGAGTGTAACATCATTGCCGGAGAAAAGCCCTTTATCGGCAACGACGGCTTCTTTAGCGATTGTCTTCTGGTTGTTCAATACAAAAAACTTTCTAGTTATAATCTTCTAATCGATCTGCTTCAAAATCTTGTTAATTTTTCTGGACATCTCCGGCAGCTTCTTCATTATTGCCATCTGACGCATAACATCGTTAAAGTTTTGAGCGGGAATTCCCATCAC
>JAKSBQ010000165.1 GCA_022361075.1 Opitutales bacterium
ATCAACCCTTTTAGTCGAAACCACTTCTTTGCCGTCAGGATGGGTGGTTCGAGTAATTCTACCTCCGTTCTCATAGGTTATGGATGTAATAAATCCTCCAGGCTCTCTGATTTCTTCAAGGCGCCCCGCCGAATCATACTCGTAAAAAGATTTCAGAGAGAGGCTTCCGGCAGTGATTTCCGAGCTCACTCGGCGACCCGCAGCGTCGTATTCACTGACGCTGTAAATGTGCTCCTGCGCCGGGTAAGGTGCCGCTTCTTCGGAAGTGAGACCTAGCTTGGTGACCGTAGTGAGCTGCCCGAGAGAGTCGTAGGTGTAGGTGTAGGTCTCACCCGCTTCACCCGTTGCACTTTTGATCATCAGGTTTTCATATTCCGCCTCATACACCACCCGTCCGTCTTTTTCGGTCTGGATCAGGTTGTTGTGCTCATCGTAGGTGTGCTCAATCGTCGTCAAAACATCCCAGCCGGAGTCCGTTTTGATGTAAGAGTCGATTTTCACCTGGTTGCCCTGATCGTCGGTTTCGATCTCAGTCTTGGTCGTGCGTAATGCAATGCCCTCAGGCAATGCCCTCAGGATTGAGCATCGTACCTTCCTGAATCGTGGTTTTGATGTTACCGTTGCCTAACTTTTCGTAGAAAAACTGGTCGTACCGATCGTTCGCATACTGAACCGATTTCTGACGTCCTCGAGCTACTTTATCAATCGATGCAATGGAACCGTAATAACGCGTGATGACGCGTGGATTGAGCGGATCTCCATAGCTAGCGTTCGCGTTGTGTGCCTGCTCGACGATCTGTTCATACTCCGAATAGTCGTCTGCAAAGTGATAGACCATGAAGGACTTGGATACCACTCGCCCGGCTACTCTACCAATGATCTGACGAGGTAGATTTGCAGCAAAGTCAAAATTGTCATAATCAGTTACGGGTTCGTAGAGATACTCAGTCTGAGCAGAGTTATCGAGGTCGTCTTTCGAGGAGTTGTCGTAGGTGTTGTGCTTCATGTGCATCCGACCGCTCGAATCGTAGTCGAATGTCACCCAGCTCCCATTTGGACTTTCGATGGATTGAAGCTTACCGTAGCTTGCCAGCTGAGAAGCATCGTCAAAGTAGTCCATCTTCTGCCAGAGGAAGCCCTCATCTGTGTTCACCCCACGTTGGGTGACCGCTTTACCGAATGAAAAATCCTGATTTTGCTCCGCATACTCTCTTACGCGTTCTCCAACGTAGTTTCGTAAAACCCAATTATTGATCACTGAATCGGAGGAAGTCCCTGAAGTTTTGGTGTGCGACTCGGTGCGCTTGGCCTCATTTTCCCCTGTTTCAAGTTTCCAACCAAAGTCTGGTGTGTAATCGTAGACATACTCAAACACCTGTGTCCCCATGACTTTGGTAATCTCCAGTCGGTCAAAGTTATCATCGTTACCCGATGGATTTTCAATTTTCCAACTGGCGATCGGTGTTCCGGTAAAAGTGTAGTAGCCATCGGTGCCTTTGGCTCCCACATCGCTATCGTCATAAAACTCAACCGTGTAGCTCCATGGGTTGATGACCAAAATGTCAGCTACTCCCTGTGCAGTCTTTACTTGGCGAATACGCTGACCACCATCATCCAAATCGACATAAAGCAACTCCTCCCGAGCACCTTCATCGGCTGTCGTGACCGTCCGGCCAAACGCGCTTTGATACGTGATGTTGTCGGGGTTATTCAGGTCGTAAATGATCTTGTTTCCCAATCCATCGCAACGATGAAACTCCGTTTCGGAGATCTTGAGTACATAACTTTGGTAACCCGCTTGTTTGCCGATCGGTATCATCTTGTTTCCTGTCTCCTCAAGCTGATACTCCATGAGATAGCCGTTGGAACGCAGGATTTTGATACGCTCGATCACTCCTCCTGGTGCTTCTGTCTCTAGGATTCGGGTGTTGAACCTCGACTCCAGGTGCAGCCCTTCCGGAGAATAAAGAAGCGGCGATGCATTCAGGTAAAACAATCTCAGGTAAATCGCTTCATTACCAAACTCAGATGGATACCATCCAATGTTGATTTTGATGTCGATACCGCCGCTATTCTGGGTCAGTCCGTCCCCGACGAAACTCCGCCCACCAGACACCCCGAGGTTACCTGCATTGAGCTTCTTAAACTCGTAAGAATCGGTGCCACCGTCCCCACCTTTTCCGTTTAGCGCTACCTCGGAAATTTCCAAGGGTAGGTTGTAACTGTTCGAAGATTGTGCCAGCTGAAACGACAGGAGGACGAAAGTGATAGTCGATAGGATTGTTTTTTTCATGGGGAAAGTCTTTCTATGATTGAGGTTTGATAATTGAGGTTACTGCGCGATCACGGTGCTGCCCTGGCTGAAGGTGATTTCGTGGCAGAGGCCTCCGCCTACGGCTCCTACCATTTGCATGTAGTAGGTGTAGTTGCCCATCGCATCAAAGTCCGCTGCTGTGATGGTTCGGGTGATTGTCGAGTCATCAAAACTCACTCCGCCCCGAACAATGTTCATCTCGATCGAGAGATCCGTTGGAACGTGGTCCAGGTGCAGTGCTGCTTCTACTAACATCGAGCCATCCGGGTTGATCGCCACTACCGTCATGCGTGACTGTCGCTGAAGGTCTTGTGTAATCGCCTGCGCGAAGGTGATATCCACGATGGGCTCCCCTACCTCGGCGATTCCGTCCTGATCGCTGTCGATTCGTGCGACAATCGCCTGTGGTCCTGTCCCTCCCACCGATAACGTGAAGGTCCGAGGATCCTGCTCAGGGATGGATTCCACGAGGGATATCGTCGAATCGGTTTCCAATACTACCTCCGATGGCAAACTCACTGGTGTCCACTCTCTCTGGAATCCCAAGACCGTTGAGGGTGCACCACCAAAATCGACATCGAAGACTTCAACCCACATGCTGTGCGCGGTTCCGCCTATCACAGCTTCCACTCTGTAGGTATCCACCGTTAGCGATGCAATCTCGCGTTCGAAAACATATTGAATCTTGCTGGATTCATCTGGAGAGCCTCCTGTGCTCACAAGACTATCCACCAGTTCTCCGGTCGCGTCGTTGTAGAAGTTGAAGTCGACGTCTTCCAAACTTGTACCGTCTCCATCGTTGGCCATCAGCAAGAGGCTGTCTCCTGAACGAAGCACGATTTGCTCCCCGTCGACGATGTTCG
>JAKSBQ010000127.1 GCA_022361075.1 Opitutales bacterium
ATTCGCCTTCAAATTTGTGATAGAGCTGACGGTTGTTTCGACTTACTTTCAAAATCTCCAACACTTCGTCATTAGTAAGGTAAGAATATGATTTTTCAGAAGATTGAGCCGGATCTCCTCCCCACATCAGTGGACTTCGGGCCATCGCCCAGAGGCTCATAAGTGTTTGGTGCTCATCCCAAGTGAATCTGGAGTCATGTTCCGCCTTTTTTGCGCCCGGATAATTGTAATTTGGGTAATTGGAAAGACACAGCTTCCCAAATGGGATCATGTCAGCATCCGGCCAGGTTCCGGGTTCGATGTGAGGAGCCCAGGAGTTCAAAAGATCAAACATGTGCCGCAAATCCACCCATTCGTCCCAAAAGTCGATGGAAACTCTCCACATATTCGCATTTGCCTTGAGATGATTGGCCTCAGGAATCGGTGTCTCACCACACGAAAGACTCAAGATCATCGGGCGGCCACACTGATCGATGGCTTTACGCATCATCTCAATTTCACCTTTGTGATAAACGGGCACGGTCATGTCATCAGCTTTGATGTAATCCACTCCCCAGGAAGCGTAGAGATTGAAGAGTGAATTGTAATACTCCTGCGCGCCGGGCTTCGTGTGGTCGATGCCATACATATTGTTATTCCACCGGCAGTAGTCCCACGGTTCAGCAATGTCGCGAGCACGATAAGGAGTTCCGAGAATAGGAGTGTTTTCCAATACCGCCTGACGGGGAATCCCTCGCATAATGTGAATACCGAACTTCATTCCCTTGGAGTGCACGTAGTCTCCAATGGCTTTGAATCCCATACCTTCCGCAGACGACGGAAAACGATTCACTGCTGGTAAAAGCCTCCCATACTCGTCCATTGCCAACTCTGGAGTGAGCGCACCAGAAGCAGTATCCATCTCCTGCTTTACAAAAAAAGTGCTCCAGTCATGGTCGGGATTCCAACCCTCAGGTCCTGGGTTGAACCAACAAAAATCGATCACCGCATATTCCCAACCGTGGGGAAGCAACTTCTCAGCGAGCACGTCCACAGCCCCTTTAAACTGAGCTTCAGTGATCGCGCCATGATAGGCATCGTAACTGTTCCATCCCATCGGAGGAGTTTCAGCCCAGTTTTTCCAATGTGCTTTCTCTCCGCCTGACAACGAAAGAACGAGTAGTAATGTAATGGGGGTCAATAGTTTCATCTGATAATCGGGAAAATGGATTAGTCTAAGTCAAATTGCTGCACCTCTTCAGCTCCAGGATAGCGGTAATGCGGATCTTTGGCACGGATGATCAAGTCATCGCCATCCAAACGCACCTCCAGAGGCACAAGAGTGAGGCCTTGTTTGTTGATCGTGTAAGCGGTGTCGGAGAGGTCCATTTTAGCTGCTTCCGCACCGTCTATCGTGGGTTTGTTTGCATTATAAAACGCAGTGCACCACCAGCGACCTGCTTTGTCTTGAAACGGAGTGCCGTGTCCTAAGAAACGCCCCACAAACTTCCTTTCATCATAGGGACCAGTAAGCTTATCCGAGGTTGTGTAATAAAGATTGTAGGTGCCGTGGCGCATGGTATCGGTCGACCAGGCAGTTCCGAAGATCACGTATTTGCCCTCAATTTTTAAAATGTAAGAACCTTCGTGTCCCATTCTTCGATCCGAAGGCTCCAGTCGGATCGGTTCACCCATCAGTCCTGACAAATCCGGCTTGATTCGCTGGATCTCCGTGATTTTAGACACCAGCCAAACACTGCCGTCGTCATCCACAAATATCGAAGGATCATGCTGCCGCCCAAAACTCGTTCCCCAATCGGTAAACGGTCCTTCGAACTGCTCACCTTGAGTCATTGCGAAGTTTCCGATGCCTACGTTCGAAGTGTGCATCAACACCCACCTGCCACCGATAAAGTGAATCTCGGGGGCCCATAGTTTGAGGCCTTCATGGGACCAGCCTGGCCTCTCCTTCTTTCTGGAATTAAATCGTTCCCAATACTCCTCGTAGTTCGAAGCGTCTTTGAGTGTGTAGGGAATTCCCTGATGCTCCCAGTGAACGAGGTCTTTACTCTTCCACATGGGGAAACCCTCTCCTTCGGCCTGATTCGCGAACTGAGTGCAAGTGAGATAATAATCTCCGTCAGGGGTGATGACGATGTAAGGATCTCTCATCCAGTCATCGAACAAATGAACCGCCTTCTCGTGAGCTGCGATGAGCTTTTCATTTTCGCAGCCGAAGACGATTCCAGCTCCCGTCAAAAGGCAGATTATTCCCCAAACAAACTTCTTCATACCTACTCTTCCTTTTTCCATTTCAAATAATTCAGCTTAAATCCTGGCGAAAGTCCCCGAAACTGGATGCACAACTTCTGCCCTTCAGATAAATTCAGTGGCTCCTCAATCGTTACTGTCTGCCACTCCTCTTCAGTCGCGGGAACATCGGCAACAGCAAGAATCTCTCCGTCAACTCCACCCGATCGCAGTCTCAACTTCACTCTTCGGAAGCGGTTCTTTACCCGCAATTCGAGACGCAAATCATCTCCGGCAATCCAAGGCTCGAGCAGAATCCAATCGTGGTGATCCCAGTCACCAATCATGTAACCACCATCCTCATCGTCGCATGATTCGATCTGCACCCCACTTTGCGCTATAAAATGCTCCGCCTCTGTGCGATTTCTCAGATCAACCGGATACACTCCTGACGGCAACGGTGTGAAATCAAACTCATCGAAATCTGCCCATCCGCCTTCCTGGTTCGTCGCAAAATTGAAGAGGGCAAAACGATTACCCACGAAGTGGCTTAGCTTAAAACGAAGTGGAACCTCACACCCAATACTCACCCACTCTCCATTTTTCTCGTAAGCGAAAGTGCCGATGTCAGCAATTCCATCAAAAACCGCCTTTAGGCGAACTGGTTCAGAAGAATCGAGTGGGATTCGTTCCTCCACCTCATGATCCTTCACCATCACGAGATAAAAACCTTCTTCTTTCGTAATTCCCACGTAACCGTGCTGGTCCTGAAAGATGGAAAGCCCAGCCACATCACCTGTTGCCAAATTCGAGAAATCCAATGTCACTTCAGCACTGCAGGCAGGTCCAACCACTCGCTGAGTCAAAGTGTTGCGAGCTTGGTGAATGTTCTCCACAACACCGACAGAGTGCAGTCTCATCCAACCTGGACGTTCCTTCAAAGACCATTTTTCAGCGACAGGAAGGTGATTCCATTGCCACTGAAGTCCCAAACTCTCCTTTTCAAAATCATCACCAGTTGCCGGAACAAACGGCTCTTTCACGATCTGGTTTGGCTTCTTCCAGTGATGCACAGTGCACCCATTGACTCCCAGCAGCGGCCAGTCGTCGACCCAGGTGACCGGTAACAGATGTGGCACACGACCCACCGCGTCCCGATCCTGAAACATGATAAACCACCAATCACCCTCAGGAGTATCCACGAGTCCTCCCTGATGAAGCCCGTAGGGATAGTCGATGAAATTACCACCGTCATCGAGAATCTGCTTCGCCTCATAAGGTCCATAAACGTTCTTCGAGCGAAGCACGGTCTGCTTGCCCCACTTGCCACCCCAGGTGTTACACATGTAATACCACTCGCCAATCTTATAAAAATGTGAGCCTTCAAAGGTGCCCCAGTCTTTAGGATTTTGGTAAACGAGTTGATCCTCCTGGCCCGGGTAGATCGCTGTCGCGTCGTCGGTCAAACGGGTGACTTTGATCCCCTTGTTGGGTCTGCCATGTGCCACATAAACTTTGCCATCATCAAATAACAACCCGGGATCGTGCATGTCTTTGTCGAAGCGATAACGCTTCCAGGGGCCTGCAGGATCATCCGCAATGCACATAAAAAATCCCATCCTGTTGACGTTAAAACACACATAAAATTTGCCCTCATGGTAACGCAAACTTGCTGCCCATGGGCCTCCTGCATATCGTTCGCTGCCATCCAGTCGAAAATCCGGGTGTTCGTCAAAATCCCTCACTGCGTAACCGACTGTTTTCCAGTTTACAAGATCCGGTGACTCCATGATTGGACAACCCGGCATGATATGCATGCTGGTCGAAACCATGTAATATTTGTCCCCCACTCGAATCGGGTCTGGATCCGGGTAATCTCCCCAAAGGATGGGATTGGAATACGTGCCATCTCCGTTGTCCGCCACCCACGCGGAAAGAACAGACGGCACGGCCGCCAGTAAGAGAGTTACCAGTAACTTTTTCGAAAACATGCTATTGGATCGTGTCAGGTCCGCCATCAAGATCGTTATCAACTTCTTTTTCATCTAAATCTTGTACATCTCGGTCATTCTCCCACAGCGATCGATTTGCAGCGGTGATCCGGTCTCGGTGCAACTTTTCCACCTTTCGGTCATAGGTGTAGAGTCCGTTCATCTCACTCTCAAGATCCGTCCATTGCGTATAAACCGCACCCGAAAGAGCGTCCTCAGCCTTGAACTCTAAAAGTTGGTCTACAAATTTCTCATACTCGGCAGTCGCCGCATCTTTCCCCTCATAATTGAAGTGGACCCAATCACCTTCGTCCTCGTTCGGGTTCCAGATGTGCCCATCGATCAAATACCCAATCGCACCGTATTCCCCATTCACGACCGCCCGGCGATTAGATGGGAACGGATTTGTCGGTGGACGATAGTGGTGATTGTCCTTGATGTGCCCTACTTCGTAATCCAGATCGGGTATCCCGGCGTCGATTCCGCTGTTTCCTGTTACAAGACGTGATGGATCCAACTCCATCACCCATTCGGTCAAACGCTTCACATCGTAAACGCCCCAGTGTTCGTTAAAAACGATCCAATTCACAATACTCGGGTGGTTCCAGTGCGTTCGCACCATTTGACTGAGTTCAATTTCAAATTGTGCTTTGTCAGCCTCCGTTCGCTGCCTAAATGTGCTCGGCATATCCTGCCAAACCATGAGTCCGATCTTGTCGCACCAGTAAAACCAACGCTCTGGCTCAATCTTGATGTGCTTGCGAGTCATGTTGAATCCCCAAGCCTTGGTTTGTTCCACATCCCACTTCAGAGCCTCATCCGTTGGCGCAGTGAAGAGGCCGTCAGGCCAGTAACCTTGGTCAAGTGGACCCATGTGGAAGACAAATTCGCCATTGAGTAAGATCTTTTTAACTGGCCCCATGATGCGACCGCGTTTGCCAACAGGGTATCGGTCCGCAATTTCAATCTTCCGCATTCCCACGTAGGATTCCACCGAATCGACAATCTCACCGTCCTCGTCCTTCAATTCCAGGATCACATCGTAAAGATGCGGATCATCAGGCCACCATAGTTTCGGATCAGGAAGACTCACGAAAAATGGACGGGAAGTTTCACCGCTTCCCTCTGCGAGAACCTTTCCAGCTTCCAAAACCTTCGCATGAACACGCCATCCATCCAGATACTTTTGGCTATCCACTTCGACTTGAACCCCTTCTGCATCAATGTTGGGGATGAGCTGAAAATGTTGGATAAACTTCTCAGGAACCGGCTCAATCCACACCGTTTGCCAGATCCCCGACACAGGTGTGTAGGTGTATCGGCCTGAATCTTCAAATCGCTTATTATCCTGTTTACCCACCGCGATTGCCTCATCGTTTCCGGGATCGTAAACTTCCATCACGATCTCATTTTTACCACCGAATTTCGCCTGGTGTGTGATCTCAAAACTAAAAGCGTCAAATCCTCCTCGGTGTATGCCCACAAACTCTTCGTTCACAAATACTTTGCACTCCCAATCCACAGCACCGAAGTGAAGGAGCAAACGCTGGCCCTTCCATTTTGAAGGAACCTCAAACTCACGGCGATACCACGCTCGTTTCGAGTCGAAATGCTCCCGAATGCCAGACAACGCGGACTGCCACGGAAACGGCACCAGAATTTCACGATTTAGCTTTTTCCCAAACGGAGCCTTTTCACCTTCGGAAGCGATCTGGAACTCCCAAATACCATTAAGATTTTGCCAGTTTTCGCGCACCATCACTGGTCTTGGATACTCGGGAAGCACATTCTCCGGATCGACGTCCTCAGCCCATGGAGTTAGGAGTGGTGCATCTTTAGCGATCTCCCAAGCCTGGAGAGAATAGAAATTCAAGGCACAACATACGAACAATGCGACACAAAGGGGGTATATTTTTTTCATAAGGGGGGTAAAACTTGAGAATTTCGATCAATCGAACTCCGTGCAAACACACGAAAGCTTAACAGAAAAGCCTATGCCAACCACTTTTCAAGTAGATTGCGCAGAGATTTGATCCTAAGTGGCTTCTCAAGAAAATCATTCATCCCTGCTTCCCAGCATTTTTCTTTACCCGCTTCGTGCACATTAGCGGTCAAGGCAACGATGGTAGTTTCGAAGTTAGCTCCTTCTCTGTCTTCTCTGATCCTTCGCGTCGCTTCGTATCCGTCCATTTCAGGCATTAGGCAGTCCATCAAAATTAAATCAAATTTCTGCTCAGAAGCTTGCTCCATCGCCAACTTTCCGTTGCCTGCGATGGAGAGGGTCAACCCAAATTTGCTGAGCATCGCTTTAGCTACGGCTACATTAGTCTTGTTATCCTCAACCAGTAGTATCGAACAGTTCTCGAAACTAACGGAACTACCTCCACCGGTTTCTTCTTCAAACAGCCTGTTACTACCTCTTAGTGGTTCGCCCACGATTTGCCTGAGCACCTGAATCGGATGGTAGGGGCAGATGATCAAATCATTCTCTTGAATCTGGAATTCACTCAAAATAATACTCGAATCCCCCATACCCTCATCAAGGTAAATAGCTCTTTTGTAGCCAGAAGCCGAAATCAAATTTGTACGATCGCCAGTGCCCTTTATGAGAACATCCCGAACATCATCGGAGCCTTCAGCAACAACCTTACAGCCCCAATGATTCAACCACGGCAGAAGCGATTGTTTCACATATTCTGAGATATCTGACAAAACCACCTCTCGACCTTTCAAAAAGCCCCTGCCGAAATTCACATTGGTTTCGACGGTAGGGAGTTCAAGTTCGAACCAAAACAGAGAGCCCTCCCCTTCTTTGCTCTCGAAGCCAAGCACTCCTCCCATGAGTTCAACGATGCGTTTGGTGATCGATAGTCCCAGTCCAGTGCCCTCGAATTGCCTCGTGCTAGAGACATCTCCTTGGCTGAAATCTTTGAATAGCCGATCAAACTGATTTTCGGGAATTCCAACCCCCGAATCTTCAACTTCGATTCTTATCTGGCTGGTATTCGATGAGGCACTACGTCCCTTCTTTATTCGAACTTTAATGGAACCTTTTTCAGTAAACTTGACGGCGTTACCCACCAAATTCACTACCGCTTGCCGTATTCTCAAAGGATCTCCGATCAACTCCGCGTCCACCCCAGGGTCATAATCGCAAAAGAGCTGACAACCCTTTTTCCAAGCTTTCAACGCCAGTAGTTGGGCAACGCTGTTGACCACCTCCATGGGAGAAAAGCTCTCCTGATTAAGTTCAAGTTTTCCTGCTTCGATTTTGGAAAAGTCCAAAAGATCGTTCACAAGACCGAGCATAGCTTCTGAACTCGTATGAATGATTTCACTATATCGTTTGAATTTGGGAGTCGTAAGCTCTTCAAGAAGCATCTGATTCATTCCCATGATGCCATTCATCGGAGTTCGGAGTTCATGGCTAATCGTAGAAAGGAACTGAGTTTTCGCCTGATTCGCGCTCTCTGCTTCCAAACGAGCCTGATTCGCATTCTCAGTCGCGATTTTGAGCTCCTTGGTTCGTTTATTGACAATTCGCTCCAGGCGCTCACTTCGACGGCGATGAGTTTCCGTTCGCACACGAATGACGATGGCCACCAAAAACAACCCTGACAGGATTGACACAAATCGAAAAATCGGATTCAGCCAAAACGGAGGGTTCACCAACACTCCTAAAGTGACTGCCACCTCTTGCTCATCTGGAATAGTAGAGAGGATTTGCAGCTCGTATTCCCCGGGTTGCAACTGAGTATAAGAAATAAAATAAGGAGAGGTCACCGACTTCCAATCAGGATCAACCCCTTTCATTCTGTAGTAGATAGGCCGAAACTCATCACCACTGAATCGCATAGGCGATATTCTGAATCCGATAGAACTTTGTTTGTGTGAAAGAATCAGCTGTTCTACAAAAAGTGGATTTTTGCTGATGATCGAACCCTCGGTGTTGGGATTCTGTAGCTCCTCGAACAGGTAAATTTCCGAGAGAATTGGGCGTGCTTTTCTAACAACATCCTGTTGCTCGATTGTATCGACAATGTTCAATCCATGAATCCCGCCGATAAACAATCGACCATCTTCATGAAGAAGCATGGATCGGCCGTTAAATGGTAATGCTGAAAGCCCATCCTTGGCATAAAGCCCAGCGACCTCATCGCTGGAAAGGTCATATCTCAGAAGGCCATAATTGGTGGAGATCCAGAGCTTTCCAAATTCGTCAAACTCCAACTGGTTCACTTGCGAGCGTCCCAACTGCGGATGACTCTCGAAGTTATCCATATCCTTAGTCGTGGGATCCAGGGCAGTTAACCCCGAACTCGTGGCTAACCATAATCGACCGTCGGGGCCTTTTTCCACGTCGGTGATAGACTGCCAGGTAAATCGTTCAGGATTACTCTCCGGGCTACAAAATGTTTCAAATGCGTCAGCGTTCTCATCGTATCGGAGAATCCCGCGGGCGTGAGTTCCAATCAAATATTCACCATCCTCAAGTTCCGCAAAAGAACGACCATGAAACCGGTCACCCATGATCTCGAAACCTGCACCTAGATATTTAAGTTCATCCGTAAGAGGATTATAGACTTGGATTGATCTCCCTAAAAACCACAAGCGACCTTTTGAGTCAAAGACCATATCCGCTACATACTCTTGCCCACCGCTGTTTTTCCGAAGACGTGGAACCAAGCCAGTCTCCTCATGCTTTTTTTGATAGGGATCGACTTTCACAACCTTATACCCACCGACCATAATCCATGCGACCCCTTCATGATCCACTGCAATCGCCCTGAGGCCGATGTTATCCAGAAAATTAGCTCCCTTCAAAATCGATGAGACTTTCAAAAATTCGTCACTTCCAGGTTTCCGCCAGGAACACCCTCCGTCTACGCCTATAATCCAAACCGAGCCGTCAGGCCCCTGGGCCATTCCCGTCACCGTTTTAAACCCAATGCCTTTGTTCCCCTTTCCTACAGTGGGATAATAACCGATCGACGGATTGTTAGGATCAAATTCGAATAACTCACCACCATCTGTTCCAAACAATACAATACCATCTCGTAACTCCAGGATCTCACGCACTCGTGAGCTTGGAATCGAAGTCCTTACGTAAGGGTCGTGCTCAAGATGCAAATACTCATGGGATTCCGATGCTAGGTATTTGATTCCATCCTGACTAGCTGCGAACCACATCCCTCCATCAGAAGTTTCGACGATCTCCTGAATCTCCCGAAAGTTTTCGTTGAAATGCCCCATCCTCCTGGTTCGATAATCAAGTGGTGTGCCTCGCTCATCGAATACTCGCAATCCATGATTGATCGTTCCCGCCCAAAATCGATTCTTGTGATCCCGGTAAAGACAACGCACCGGGATTCTGCCGAGCGGAATGGAATCGATTGAGAATTCTTCGACTCGGCTCATCTCATTCTTCTCCAAATCCAACCAATAAGCTCCTCCATTCCCTCCCACCATCAGCTTACGTTCATTCCAAAGTAAAATATCTGTGACAGGGAAAGTGTAACCCTGCTTCTGGTGAAAATCTCTGTTCCACGAATCATTCTCCATGTCGTAGATCAGAACACCACCGAATGCTCCCAAGATGAGATGTTTGCCGTCCAAATCAAAAAGAGTAGATCCACCCACACCCGCATATCGAGAAGCACTGTTTCTCAGAGCAAAAACGTCGAAACGATCTTTTTCCCGATCATATCTTGCCAAACCTTCAGCGGTATTGACCCAAAGCCGGCCTTTTTTATCCACGCAGAGCCCCTGAATTCCGTGATGCGGTAAGGAATAGGGATCTGACTGGTCGCTGAAGTAGTATTTGTAGCGAACTCCATCATAAAGCACTAAACCGTTATCCGTTCCCAACCAAACAAACCCCAGGTCATCCTGAACGATCTCTTTGATAACTGTCGATGGGAGATCCTTGGGGTTCGACAACAACTCAAATCTCAGCTGGTCCTCCAGGATTTTTCCAACCAACGTATTGCTTAACAAAGCAATCAGAATCAGATTACTAAAACCGATAGATTTCAATTTCAACGGACGCTGTTTTCTCAAGTAACGGACTAGAATTGAGAGTAAAGAAAGTATAATTGATCGACGCAGAATACCTGGCCTGAAACGGAAAGAACGCCACAGGAATGCTCAATGGAGGATCTGGCCAATTTTTTACAAAAAAATTACCAGAATCGACCTGTGAACCGCTATTATTTCTCGATAAGCTGAAATTTAGCTACAGCTCCACCGCCCCTTGCGAATTTCAGCTCCAGACGGCTTCCCGCATTAACAATGGCTTCACTGACTGATAAATCAGTCGCGTCTTCGCTTGCATCGGGTCCGTCCACCCACTGCTTAGTTTGATAGCGACCTTCAGGCAAAAACGAAAGATCGACCTCAAGCTCGCGAGGTTCTGAGTTACCGATCGCCCCGAGATACCAAGTATCTCCTGATCGCTTAGCGATGATACCAAACTCGCCAACAGCTCCGTCAATCGCAACTGTCTCATCCCACACTGTTGGAATTTCTTTGAGCAAATCCACACCTGGCTCACCTTCATAACTTGTTGGATGATCACAAACGCAGGTGATGGGGCTCTCATAAACCACAAAAAGAGCCAGGTTGTGAGCTCGAGTGCCCATTACGTGACTGCGACCACCCTCGATTCTTGCCATCTTAAACGTCTCGGGATGGTGGTTCAGAAATCCGCCCGGGGTGTAATCCATCTCACCGAGGAGATTTCTTGTGTAAAGAATCGTGCAATTGTGCTCGGGTGTGACGAGTTCTGACCACTTGCTGTATTCCTGCCCCAGCACACCTTCACGAGTCATGAGATTGGGATAAGTGCGACGCCATCCGGTCGGCTTGTAAGCTCCGTGAAAATCAACCATCAACTTGTGATCAGCCGCAGCTTTCACGATTTTGTGATACCAATTAACCATCCATTGATCATCACGCCTCATGAAATCAATTTTGATTCCCGAGATGCCCCACTCTTCGAATTGTTTAAAAGCCTCAAGGTATCCGTCTTCCCGATTCACATCCGTCCAATAAAGCCACAACCAAAGCTTAACACCCTTCTCTTTAGCAAATTGACGGACTTCATCCATATTCACATCCGGATTCATAGTCAGCATGTTTGCGGTTGCGCGATCATACTGGCCATACCACTGCCAATCAATGAGCTGGTACTTCCACCCCATGTCCGCTGCCAACTGGATGTATTCTTTGATCGTTTCGGTATTCATGACCACACCGCCGCTCCACCAGTGGTCCCAAGCCATTTTACCAGAATCGATCCAACTCGGATCTTCGATCGCGCAAGGCTCGTTAAGGTTAAGAATGATGTCGTTTGTAAAGAGATCAGTAAGCTTCTCAGCAAGCATCACGACTCTCCAGGAGCTCTCCAACCTGCCGACTTGCAGGACTTTTGGAGATTTACCCTGGTAGGTTGAGATTTTAGTTCGAACTGCGTTGGTCTTCACGGTTGGCGCAGCACCACAAAGATAGAATGCCGATGAATCCACTAAAGCACCTTCAGTGATCGCCATGTAACCCTGGTCTTCTGGCATCTGAATCAACAAAGGCGAACCAATAAAGGCGTCGCTTGGGATCTCCCCCAATAGTTTTTTATCGAAAGGCTGTTCCTGATGAGAGACAAAACTCAAATAATCTGCAGCCCAACAGACGGGGTTTTCCTGAATGCGAAACTCAGTGTTTTCTTCGATAAGTCCAATTTGCTCCTTTTTATTCCGCCCTTCGACAATGTATTTAAAAGCAACACCATCGTCATAAGCTCTCACAATAATTGAAAACTCCCGGGGTTGTTTCACTCCTAGACTGTGATCCAACAGCTTCACCTCGATCTGTTCATAGTGATCGATTATCTCAGCCCTCCGTCCTTTCACAACCGGTTGCCAAGTTTCGTCATGCGATGTTCTTATGACTTCAATAACCTCCACTTCGTCTCCGATAATTGTTCCATCAGACAACTCGAGTTGGATCAGCGCATCGATGATGCTTAAGTTTCCCTGATATTCGACCCGATATTCAAGCACACCATTCTGGCTTAATTCAAAGGCAACTTCACCGGAGGGGGACACTACAGTTTGGGCAGTGAGTGCGACAGATAGGACTGAGCTAAACGCACAGGCGACCAGAGCAAACAGGGTATTTCTTCTCATATATGAATTAGGGTAACAACTCGATCTTAGATCACACCTGAAAATGCACAATGAGTCGCGCCTTAACAGTTAAATTTCTGAATACCAGAAAGTCTAAATACAGTATTAGAATTAACGATTTTTGACTATAGTTAAGAGAGCGAGAAAAGTCTTCAAAAGCGGCTTTTGAAGAACACTCTGCGAACTAGACAAATAAAGGTACTTAGCCATACTAAACCAGACTTGCCCAAACTTTTAAGAAATATCCTGTTTGCAATTGTCATTTGTGCGTCCCCGTTATTGTCGTTTACGCAACAGAAGGATTACGTACCCAAAAAAATTTATTTCCAATCGGAACGGGTCGAGATTTTGGTAATTCATTCCTTCACTGAAACGGCATTGTGGAATGATACTTTCAATGACGTCTTTGAAGAAAGCATGGGGCAATGGTCCACTAATATCTTTTACGAATATCTCGCCGCTAAACAATTTTGGTCTCCAGAATATCGCCAAAGTGTTTACGAACTATATAAAAAGAAGTATTCACCTGAGAGCGGGTTCGGAAACCGACCCAAATTAGTGGTTACAGTTGGCCAGTCCGCGTTCGATTTTGTTACAGAATTTTCCGATTTGTTTTCAGACCTCCCCATCATCTTCAGCGGAATCATTGAGTATCGAAATCCCGACAGAAAATGGGAAGAAGTTCCCAATTTGACGGGAATGTTTAACTACAATAATTTCGCCAAAAATTTCGAATTAATCGCCCAACTCCACCCTGATCGAAAGAACATTTTTGCGATATTTGAAAACTCAGTGGACGGGACCTCCGAGATGAGTAACGCAAAAAATCAGCTAGAGAGTATTCATATTCCACAGGAAGTTGTATTCATACACGGAGCTGAAACTACCACAGAAGAAATGTATCAAACACTCCTGGCTCACGAACACGATTCCGCAGTACTGTTCATGAATTGGTCAAGAGACGCAAACCGCGCCCTGACACCCAACCCCTCGGTAGTGGCTCAGCTTTCCGAAAACATCGATATTCCAATCTACGGAACCTACATCTCCTTACTTGGAAAGGGCATCATCGGTGGATACATGGTAACACCTAATTCTCAAGCTTCCAAAACAGCCGAGATAGTGACCCAAGTGATCCACGGAACCCCGACCTATGACATCCCGGTCCACCAGAACAACGAACAGACACTCTCCTTCGATTATAACCAGCTTAAGAGATGGAGAATTCCGATGAAATCCCTACCGGTAGGTTCCACCATCATCAACCACCCACGCAATATCTGGAACGATTATCGCGAGTATGTGATCTGGACCCTCATCGTCGTCACCTTTTTGATCATTATATCCATAAGTCTCTCGTTTGGTTACACCTATAAACGTCGACTTGAAAGGCTAAGGAGAGAATCTGAATCGCTGCTAAAAGAAAAAAATCAACAGCTCACCTGGGAACTAGATCGCTCCCGTATTCTTGCTTCTGAGCTCTACGATGCAAACAAAGTTAAAAGTAACTTCCTCTCCATCATGAGCCACGAACTTCGAACACCGCTGAACCCTATTTTAGGATTTACCGAACTCTTGTTAGAGGAGACTTCTGATGAGGAGCACGTTGGCTACCTAAAAGACATCAACCAATCCGGGCACACTCTCGTGAGATTGATTGACGGAATACTCGAGTACTGCAGGTATGAGCGAGATCAATCCGAACCCACTCAGGAAGTCATCTATATCAAGGAAATGATTGATCATGCGGTTTATCCGTTTGAGCAAAAAATACTCGAAAAAAAACTGTCCTTTAAACCCAACATACCCGATCAACCCACTCAAATCATCAGCGACCCTAAACGCATCCAACAGGTGATTACCAACTTGATGTCCAATGCGATCAAGTTCACATCTGAAGGTTCCATCGAGCTGGACATTGAAGTGATCGAATTGGATGCAGATGAGTACCAACTTAGCGTCAAAGTGATCGACACCGGATTAGGAATATCCGAAGAGGCGAGAAAAACTATTTTCCAACCCTTTTCTCAAATCGACAACTCCAATATTCGAGCTTTTGAAGGCATTGGACTAGGTTTGGCCATGTGCAACGAAATCGCAAAAGGAATGAAGGGGACTCTAGAATATGAAAGCGTTCCAGGAAACACTGTTTTTGAATTCTGCATTCCTGTCCGGGTCCCTGTGATTGCGACGCAAAATAGGGTCTGAAGACCCATGAGCTAAACTGTTCAGTCACTCAACAGACCCTTTTCTTCAAAATCTGAAGTAGGATGCTTCGTGCGCGGTTAGTTCCTCTACGTGCAGCTTCTCAAAGCATTTATTAAACATCAACAACACTTCGAGATGAAGACAGTCCCCCTTTTCACATTACTATTAACATTATTTGGCTATTGCGCATTCGACGACGGTGTGAGCCTGACTGGAACAAACGCCAGTGGCATCGTAGATCATCTGCACAGCAAATCCCTCGACGCTGATCAGAAGGAAATGAGCGATCTGCTCAAAAAAGCTGCCGCTGCCGTACAAAACGAAGAATGGAAGGAAGCTTCAAACGCGCTTAAACGTGCCTACTCCAAAAACCCGAAAGATGTGAAAGTCTTCATGGGTTTCTACA
>JAKSBQ010000226.1 GCA_022361075.1 Opitutales bacterium
GACCACTACCTTAGTTCGTGGATCCATCTTCCATATGGAGAACGACAACTACTCCTACTTGATTTATCATTTTCCCAAAAGATAAAAGACAGATTCCTCTCACACTAAGAGGTGTCTTGTTTTCTTGGAAGTGACCAGATCACCCGAGAGGAGGAAAACGTTAAGGGGAAGAAGTTTATCCGGACATCAGTGGATTCAGGCTAAAACAATGTCTCGTTCTACTTCGTCGATTCTGGAGTTATCTCCACGACCAACTTCCACAACAACTATCACGACAGTCGCCAATCCTGTATATATGATTGCCGATGCACGACCAGTAGTTGCACTGTTAAAAGTGCAAGCTGGCAAATTAGGTGAACAAGATATCACCTATATTGATGTCTTGACAACGAAGGATCAATATGCGGCTATGCTGGAGTATAGCTAGAATCCTCGCAACACAGCATTCATGCAGCTCACCTATCGTGTTTGGGCTCATATTCAAGCAAATGAGCAACGAAAAACCAAATGAGCTGAGACTGAATGCTCGAATTTATTGCAAGAAATGGCAACGCTAAAAAGACAAGTTCACGATGCTGAAGAAAGAGCTTGTCAGGCAACAATGGATGCAAGTATTGCCTCCACGACTCCTATATTTCATACTGGAGGACCTACATACGCCCCTGCCACAGTAATGCCAGGAGGAGGTCCACCACCAGGAGGAGATCCTGACGGTGATGACAATGATGACCCACACAGAAGGCCCTTTCGTCCTGCTCTTGGACGATCGACTCCACCACCATTTCAACAAACGGGGGCCTTTAAGATAAAGGAACCCTCGACCTTCAGTGGAACGGACAAAGAAGACGTGATTCTATGGACTGAGAAAATGTCTCAGTACATACAGGCATGGGGAATGCAAGGACATCGGGCCATGACCTGTATATTCATGTCATTAGATGGAGATGCTGCTTATTTCCTACAAGCAGAAGTGGCCAATATTACGAGTTGGAATGACACCTTAAAC
This sequence comes from Opitutales bacterium, assembly GCA_022361075.1. Taxonomy (GTDB): domain Bacteria; phylum Verrucomicrobiota; class Verrucomicrobiia; order Opitutales; family JAFGAQ01; genus JAKSBQ01. The sequence goes on from JAKSBQ010000226.1 coordinate 1,007, forward strand.
AAAATAAGAGAGCACTACATTGATGAAGCTGCTGTTCGCCAAGTGATCATCGACTTCCATGCTCTTAAACAAACTGGTCCACTTCATGACTATGTCAGGAAGATGCGACATATCCATGTCCGTCTTCGTGGACATTTCAACCAAGAAACTGTTCTTCAAAGGTTTCTTACAGGGTTGAAGCCCGAGATAGGACGATTCGTCCATTTCCTAAGGCCAAAGACTCTTAACAAGGCTATCAAATACACCTTCAAGTCAGACCAATTCGAACAACAACCAAAAGGTCATCA
>JAKSBQ010000434.1 GCA_022361075.1 Opitutales bacterium
TCTTTGAAACTCGGTATCGGCCATATTCAAGAACAACACGTCGCTCAGGAATCTGATGAACTGATTAGCCGGGAAACTGAGGGAGCACCGGGTGCCACATTTTCATTGAGATATCGTTTTTAATTTCAGCCCGCTGATGTTATTTGAATTTACAGGCAAACTGCTATCGAGGCGCATCTGCAAGTTAGGAGTTTTGATTGGATGTTATTTGGTCATCTTCTTGGGAGGATTTGGCCAGGAAATGACGCCGTGGGAGTCGGGTGAAGAATTGGTCTTTCGTATTAGTGAAAAGGTAGATCACCGAATATTGGGTTATGCGGTTTCCAGCATCCAAGAAAGCCGTGAGGAAAGTGAGCTTCTTTGGCGGATTGAATTCCGAGCCATGCTCAACGAGATCTCTCATTCCATCGTAGATGTTAACCAGAAGGACTTTTTGCCAGTCTATAGTAAATTTTATAGCCCTTCGATGGGTGAAATTGAATCGAGTTATGAGGATGGCGGAGTTTCGGTGGATCGACGGCCGGGACAAGATCGGGTGCCACTCTCCTCACGTGAGAATACATACAGTATCTATCAAAGCTTTTACCTACTTCGGGAGCTTCCTGTTGAGGAAAACTACCAGACGGAACTCTACATGGTGAACCCACGCAAGCCAGGCAACCAAGTGCCAGCCGTAATGAAAATCGTCGAGATGGAACATCTCGATACTCCCTTGGGACGGGTGTTTTGTTACCGAGTGGATGCATTGATCGATGATCAGAGGCGTTCTTTTTGGTTCGGCACAGACGTGCATCGCTATCTGTATCGTGTCGAGGACGAGTCAGGGCTTACCCTTGAGCTTATCGATATCAGGAATGGAACGGATCAGGAACAAGTTGTTCCATTTGGAAAGGATGAAAATTATTCTCTGGTGCTGGAGAGTGGTTGGTATGTTTTCCCGAAACCTTCTCCAAAGGGGCTTTTGCAAACTCACTCTTGGGTGATCCTCTCGACGCATGCGGATGCGGACATCTCGATCAGCCAATATGATAAATTTGGAGAGCTAAGTGATGTGGTTGCAGCGTCTGAAGCATGGCTTTCCAAAAACAAAAAACGGTTTAAGGTGTTGGAGTCTTCACGGATAACTGAGGAATTTGAAGAATTCTCTATTCAGTCGTTCATCGGAACTTACAAAGATGGAAGAAGGGAACGGAGCCTACTGAACTGCGTCATTCAGAGCGATCTCCATCTGTTCATTCTGACAGTCGATGATGCCCATTCATTTTCGGACGAATATTTGGAGCAAATCAACGCGATCATCAGAGGTATCCGACGTTCGGAATAGGCAAGGATATGGGGATTTTAAAAAACAGCTTAAAATCTTGTGGCCTGTTTTGGGGCCTTTTGGCCGGGCTTTGTGTGCCGTTTGGATTATCCCAAAAGACCTATGCTTCGTTAAAACTGGATCTGGAGCATGCTTATTATCTTGATGCAATGAAGCACGATTACCGGGGTGCCCTTGAGTTGTATTACAAAGTCCAAAACGCGGATGATGCCGAAAGTAAATTGATCGCTCAGGCTCTCTATCGTTCGGTTATGTGCCATCTTGAGTTATCTCAGATCGAAGATGCCAAGCGTTGTTTTGATCGATTGCAGAATGAGTACTCAACAGAGGGAGATTGGCTTGAAAAAGCGCTGAAAGCAGTGCCTTCATCTTTTCTGATTATTGAGGTGCCATGGAGCCAAGAAGAGTGGAGTAGTTTCGAATGGTCGGATCAGAGTGGTGAGGTTTTTGGATACTCTCTATCCCGTTTGTTGAAGCTCGAGCGCGAGGAAAGGCATTTGTGGCGGTTTGAGACCAGAATTATCGCGGACGGCTACAGAAGCTACACGGTTGAATATGACGCTGACACTCTGAACCCACTCTATAGCAGATACCATTACCAACCTTTTGATAGGTGGGAAATCGAGCATTTGGTCGATGCGGGGGCTCTGGCCAGAGCGGAATCAGGGATGGTGGATTTTAAAGGCGATATGGAAAATGAAGGTTTGCTGATGAGACAGTTCCCTCAGCGGGTTGGATTTTCAAAGAATGTCGAACTTTTTCGGATCTCCGAAGGCTCTGATGCATTGATGAAGATTCAAGCCAGGTCGTACGAGAGCGAAAAGGAGGGTAGTGAGTTTTTGGTCTTTGATTGGGAAGTTCAGTCTCGTGGGGATAGTCGTCAGTTCTTCATCAGAAACGATCGTTCCAAGACCTTGATTGGATTTGAGGAGGGAGAAAAATCAGGAAGCAGGGTGAAGTTGAGCCGTGAGACTCTTGGTGATCAAGCGGAATGGACAGACCCGAGAGGTTTCCGTCTTGTCTGCCCGGATGAATGGTATCCCGTTTTTCTTCCCAAAATCTCGAGAGGATCGGAAATTTGGGTGATTTTACTGCCTGAACTGACTGACCGACTTTGGGTGCTCTTTGAAAAAACGACGAACCCGAAGAAGCTTCAGGATGATTTCACCGAAGAAGCTGATGCGAAAGGCAGAGTTTTGCGAGTCATTGAGAGACCATTCGGAGACTATGTTCTCAGAGCTTACTTGAGTTGCGATCAGGAGCGTGCGGAGGTGTTGGAATCCCGAGTGTTGAGCTTCATCAACTCGATTGAGAAAGGAGCTTCGCCTTGAGGGATTGGTTGGACGAGCTGAAACATCTTTTTCCTAGGAGTTCGTGGGTAACTTTTGGGCTCATGATCGCATCTGTAATGGTTCCGATGTTTGCGGTCTTGTGGCTTGTCCAAAAGGCTTCGATTAACGAGCGAGCGGTTCTGGAAAATGCCCTTCGTTCCGCTCAAGTGAGAGAATCCAAGCTATTGAAAGTCGAATTCGAGACTGCGGTTCGTGATTGGATGGAAGAAGTTGCAAACGAATTTAAGGGAAAAGAGTGGGACTTGGCTCGATCAACGATTCTCGATAACGTTTGGGCGGACGTGGTGGTAAAAAAGGCTCCTATTCGATCCAATAGTTACGACGAGACGGATGACCAGAGTTTAAAGTCGTTTGTGAACGAGATTCTTTTTGTCAGAGAGATGTTTGGTGAGACCGCAGCAGTTCATCAGATTAAGCAGACTTTGAGAAATGCAGATCTGGATGGGGTCCGTGTCGAGGGCGGACGATTGCTTAAACCCATGCTTTTATGGATGGGTGTCGAGATGGGCATTTGGGCAGGAGAGGACGTCTCCGAGCTGGTAAAGGATCTTAGTTTCTTTTTACTCTCAGAGGAGGGAGATTCAATGCCGCTGGGCCAACGGTATTTTGTGCTGAATGAGCTCTGTGAAATTCTGAACGATAGGGAGGACCTGTTGAAGGAAAAGAAGAGGGTTCAATTAATGGTAAAATGGGAACGTATTAGACCGGGGGATTCAGACTTAAGTGATTTAGATGAAATTCTGTTTCGTGACGGTGTTGTGGCTTTTTTTGCAGACTCTGGGAGTTCTTGGGTTTTGGTAGAATCCGACAACTTGATGGAAACTATTGAACCCTGGTTGCAAGAATCGACGCTAAGAAACAGGGAAAGTGACAGCAGAATGGATTTAGTGGCACCAGGAGTAGCTGTGGAACAGGATCCATTCCTGACGACAGTCGTCGACCTTTTCGCTCCTCTTGAAGGCTGGCGACTCAAAGTCAGCTACGATGACCCAAATGAAGGTGAGGCTTGGAATTCGAAAATACTAATTTACGTATGGGTGGGTAGCACGACTGTGCTCCTGACTTCGGTTCTTGTTCTGATCGGAATCCATGCGGTCAGGAGACAATTGACGATGGCACAGTTAAAAAATGATCTGGTTGCCACCGTTTCCCACGAGTTGAAGACCCCAGTTGCTTCGATTCGGTTGTTGATCGAAACTTTGCAGGGTGACGAAGAATCTGTCCCTCCTAAGACAAGAGAGTATCTTGAACTGATTCAGCACGAGAACCGCAGGCTGAGTGATCTGGTTGAAAAATTTCTCACTTTCTCGCGCATGGACCGAGGGAGAAGCCGAATTGAGATGAGAAAAGAGTCTCTCACTGAAGTTCTTAGCGAAGCGGAGACTGTATTCAAAGAAAGGTATTCAAAACAAGACTACGAATTAGAGGTCGAAGATCAGGATCCTGGAGAAGCTCTTTGGATAGACCGTTCTACATTCTTGATTGCCATGAACAACCTGCTGGAGAATGCGTATAAATATGGCGGTAGGCAGAAGTTCATTCGACTGACTGGTAAAGTGAACGAGAGCGAAGCAGTTTTTGAAGTTCAGGATAATGGAAAAGGGTTATCCAAAACGGATGGACGAAGAATCTTTAAGAAATTTTATCAGAAGGACCGCGGACTGACGCAACATCGAGGAGGAGTGGGTCTCGGTCTAAGCATCGTTTCATTTGTGGTACGAAAACACAACGGACGTGTAGAATTGGAAAGCGAATTAGGAAAAGGCAGTATTTTCAGAATAATCATCCCCAGATATGCAAACGTTACTCATCATTGAAGACGATCCAGCATTGGCTCGTGGACTAAAGGACAACTTTCTGCAAGAGGGTTACGATGTGATTCACTCTGCGGACGGAAACGAAGGGCTGGACATCGCGTTGGACCAAACGGTCGACATGATCTTGCTCGATATCATGTTGCCTGGTATCAACGGTTACGAAATTTGCGAGGCGGTCCGGAGAGAGAAAGAAGAGATACCCATTCTCATGTTGTCTGCGAAAGGACAGGAACAGGACATCATCCGCGGGCTGGAAATGGGCGCGGATGACTACGTTACTAAACCTTTTTCAATCAATGAGTTAAAGGTTAGGGTTAAGAACTTTTTGCGAAGATATTCGGGACAAAAACAGGAGCTTTATAAGTTTGGAGATTGTGAGTTGGATTTGTCCTCCCACACGTTTCTCAAGAAGGGAAAAGAAGTTGATTTGACAAGCAAGGAATTTCGGTTGCTTGCATTCTTTCTTGGAAGAGAGGGGCGTGCATTGACCCGAGACCAGATTCTGGCGGGAGTTTGGGGAAATAGCATTTTGGTGACACGGAGAAGTGTGGACAGGTGTGTGACTACCTTGAGAGCGAAGATCGAGCCGAACCCCAAAGTTCCCAGTTTCATTCGGACGATTCGGGATGTCGGGTATCGATTCGAAATCGATCGTTAGTTGTGCTTACTCCTCGTCTTTGTAGCGTTGTTCCTTGCCGACAAGTTCAAACTGACAAGGACACGCGTTTAATCCGAACTCTCGAAGGATGTTTTTTTCGAGGTAACGACGGTAGGGGTCCTGGAGCCTCTCTGCTCGGTTGCAAAATACCTTGAATTTGAAGGGACGTTTGGACACCTGAAGGGCGTAAAATATCTTAAATCGGCGTCCCGTAACCTTGGATGGTTGACGTCTTTCGAATAGCTCAGCGATGAATTTATTGAGTTTCGAGGTGGGAATCTGAGTTTCCAGATTGTGATGCACTTCGATTACCGATTTTAAAAGATCCTCCAGTCCTTCTCCGGACTCAGCCGAAGTGAATACCACAGGGGAGTCAGGCAGATAAAAGAATGCCTTTCGCAGAGTCTTCTCATAAGCCTCCTGAAAGGTTCTCAAGTTGGGGTATTGGTCAATCTCTCCGTCGTGAAAGGCTTTCACTGCGTAGTCCCATTTGGTAACGACCACGATCAGCGCCTTGCCTTGCTTCAAGATTTCTCCGGCGATGATTTTATCCTGTTTCGTTGCTCCCTCTCTGGCATCCACGAGATGAAGGACGATGTCCGAGTATTTGATCGAGCGTTCCGTTCGAACAGATGAAAAATACTCCACTGAGCTGTCCATTTTCTTTTTGGGACGTAAACCTGCCGTATCGAACAACCGAAGATTCCATTTTTTTCCTGATGGGTCTTCGTATTCGATTGCGGTTTCGATCATATCCCTGGTGGTCCCGGCGACGTCCGCCACAATAAATCGCTCAGAATTTAATAGGCGGTTACCGAGTGAAGATTTGCCAGCGTTTGGTTTTCCAACCAGTGAAATTGCAATTTTTTGAAAATCTGAAGGTTCCTTTGGCGAAAGCGGTTGGAGCTTTTTAAGGTAGGAATTTTCCAGTTCCTCAAGTCCATGATTGTGTTCTGCCGAAACCGGAATGGGTGTATCAAATCCGAGTTTCGCGAATTCGTAGGCGTGGTGATCAGCGTCCGGATTATCCATTTTGTTCACCACTAGCATCACCTTCTGTTGATGGGTGTGCAGCGACTCAGCGATCTCCATGTCAAGCGGAGTGAGACCTTCTTTCCCATCGGTCACGAAAAGGATGATATCTGCCATGTCGATAGCGATCATTGCCTGAGTTCGCATCGCGTCACTGATGATTTTTGGAGTGTGTTTATCCTCCAAACCGATTCCACCGGTGTCCATCAAAGTGAAGCCTGCTGGCATGTCGATTGATACTAAGTCGCGTGTGACTCCTGGTTTGTCATGAACGATTGAAATGCGTCGATGAGCCAAGCGGTTGAAAAGACGACTTTTCCCCACATTCGGTCGGCCAACGATGGCTACTATTTTATTTTCGTTCATCAGCATTTATATTTTCAGCATTTGCACAAAGTGAATCAAAAACGACGTTGATCTTTAGAAATCATCCAGATTCCTGTCAAAACAGCTTAAAATAAAGGGTTCCGTCTTGACCTGACTGAGTTGAAATCTATATTTATAGCTGATTATCTAGTGTTTCACTATGAGCTCGGTCACAGGAATACCTCTAAATCCGCTCACTAAAGAGCTTGATTTTAAGACAAGGCTTGCACCGAAGATTAAGCCAGAGGTTCAACGCGTACCAGCGAATCCGTTTTTTCCAGGGGGACTTCCTCCAAGTACGGACGTTCCTGTGGAGAAGTTCCAATCGAACCTGCCTGAGCAAGATACAGTAGAATCGAAGAAGGTGGGAACAGTTCTTAACACCTACGCATAGTTTTTTAGTGGAGTCGCTTAATGTCAGAAATTAAGCGATTTTTTATGTACGGATTTAGGGAAGCGATTTTGATTCACTTCTGGTGCCCGTTGTAGCATGATTGGTCTATGAAAAAGATTGCAGTGGTGCTCTCCGGATGCGGTGTGTTCGACGGTTCTGAGATTCAAGAAGCCGTTTTAAGTTTGTTTTTTTTAGATCGATTGGGCGTGGACTATCAGTGCTTTGCCCCAAACAAAGACAAGGCCCATGTGGTGAATCATTTGACTGGCGAAGTTTCTGAAGGAGAGAGCCGCAATGTGTTGGTCGAGTCTGCTCGAATCGCCCGGGGAAAGGTGATTGATCTCTCGAAATTGAAGCAAGAAGGGTTTAATGGAGTGTTGTTCCCTGGAGGATTTGGTGCGGCGAAGAATCTTTGCACCTTTGCCTTTGAAGGCGATCAGGCTTCGATCGAAGAAGAAGTGGAAAGAGTTTTTAGAGATTTTCGTAAAGCTGAGAAGCCGATGGGAGTGCTCTGTATTGCACCCGTGATCGCGGCGAAGGTTCTGGAGGCAGAAGTCACGGTCGGTGAAGAAGGTGATGCGTCAGTAGCGTTGGAGAAAATGGGTGGAAAACATGTGGTAAAGCCCGTCTCTGAAATCCATGTGGATGAAGTGAACAATGTGATCACTGCTCCGGCTTACATGTATGGTGAAGCGTCGATTTCTGAAGTTGGAGAGGGAATCGAAAAACTTGTATGTGAGCTAATCGATCGTTGTTGATGCTGTATGGCTGACAAAGATGACAAGCTCGAACGAATCCTGGCTTTAGAAGAGAAGCTCACCTACGTGGAGCAGTCCTACACGGAGTTGAACAAGGTAGCGTTTGAGCAACATCAAAAGATTGCTAAGCTTGAGGATGAAGTGATCGCTCTAGGTCAAAAGTTGAAAGAAATCGAAGAGTCTGGTTCAGGAACGCTTCCACACGAAAAACCTCCTCACTATTGAGTACGATTGTGAACAATGGACGAATTGAAAATTGCGTCCAGACGACAGGTTCATAGAGTTTCGCACTTTGCGAAATGAGGGAGAGTTTTAATAGGCTGCTTTTGGAGACTACTGGCGCGAGCGAGTTTGTTCGGTTGGAGCGAATTCAGACACTTTGGAGCGGTTATGGTGAGATCGCGAGGTATGGCCTCTCAGGTTCAGAATATGAAACTATCGTGGTTAAACACGTCAAACTTCATGGCGCATCCTCACATCCAAGAGGCTGGAATTCAGGTTTGTCTCATCAGCGAAAACTGAAGTCTTATCAGGTCGAAACGATTTGGTACGAGCAGTGGAGCTCAAGATGTGGAGAGAACTGCCGCTTGCCAAAATGTCTGGCTCTCGAGGCAGACGACAGTGAGGTTTTCATGGTTTTGGAAGATCTGGATGCAGTAGGCTTTCCGCAAAGAAAGACTTCGGTGAACTGGGCTGCGTTTGAGGCGTGTTTGAAGTGGTTGGCGCACTTTCACGTTACGTTTTTGTCTGAAAAACCCGAATCGCTTTGGGACACAGGAACCTATTGGCATCTCGAAACCAGACCAGACGAACTTGAGGCACTTGAGGATAAAAGGTTGAAAAATGCGGCTTCCGAAATTGATCGAATTTTAAAGGAAAGTCCTTTTCAAACCATCGTGCATGGCGATGCGAAACTCGCAAACTTTTGCTTCAATCGAGCGGGTGACAAGGTAGCCGCCGTTGATTTTCAGTATGTCGGAGGCGGCTGTGGCATGAAAGATTTGGCTTACTTTGTGGGCAGTTGTTTTGACGAAAACGAATGTGAGCGATTGGAGTCGGTGATTCTGGATATCTATTTTGTTCACTTGAGAGATGCTGCTGGGGTCTCTGACAAAGCGTTGGATTTGGACGCACTGGAAGAAAATTGGAGGATTCTTTATCCGATAGCGTGGACGGATTTTCATCGCTTTCTGAAGGGATGGAGCCCGGGGCATTGGAAGATCAATAGTTACAGCGAAAGAATTGAACGTGAGGTTCTTGAAGCCATTGGAATTTAATGAAATTAGAAACAGAAGATTTGGTTTTTTTATGTGAGCATGCGATCGATGCTGCGAAAGACGCAGGAAATTTGATCGCCAGATATTCGCAGAAAGAGGTCGAGGTTAACAAAAAAGAGGGTGTGGAGACCTATGCCGCTCAAGTTGTCACGGAGGTCGATTATTTAAGCCAGGATGTGATCCTAAAGAACCTTGAACCAACTTTATCAAAGTTCGATCTGGGAATTTTGACTGAAGAGACAGAGGACAACGGTGAACGACTGCAAAAAGACTATTTCTGGTGTATCGATCCGATGGATGGCACCCTGCCATTTATTGAAAAGACCCATGGTTACTCGGTTTCAATCGGACTGGTTTCGAGATCAGGAGCGCCTAAGGTCGGTGTGGTTTTTGATCCCTTGAAATCGACACTTTATCATGCGATAGCAGGTGTCGGAGCGTTCAAAAACGAAGACATGTGGTTTCAGGATCAGTCTCAAAACGTGGATGCGCTCACATGGGTGATGGATCGAAGCCTGATGGACGATTTCCGTTACAGCGCGTTGATGACGAAAATGAAATTTTACGCTTCGTCCAAACATTTGGATCTAAACTTGATTCAAACCGGTGGAGGTGCTCTGAACGCATGTTGGGTTTTGGATCATGCTCCAGCTTGTTACTTCAAACTCCCGAAGAAGGGAAACGGTGGAGGAGGTTTGTGGGATTATTCGGCTTCTGCTTGTATCCACGAGTGCATCGGTTCGTCCGTATCAGATATTTTTGGAAAACCACTGGATCTCAACCGAGAGGATTCTACTTTCATGAATCACCGTGGAATTCTTTACGCAAGTGACTGTCAATTGGCCGCTGATTTAATGAAAATCTGTCAGAATACGTATGAGACTCATCCACAAAGTTAGTCGCAAAAACAGTCAGTATTCCTGAATTTTTTGATAGATTCCCACGTGCCGAGATCGGTGTAGTTGTGCAAGGGTATCGATGCCACAGGTGTTAGGTGCTCGGGGATTTCGTCCGTTGAGAGTTTCTTCTGCACCGAAGCAATCAGAAAGTCATACAACTTTCGGGAGATCGGCTTCAGAAAACCCATGCAGCCCCAATATCCGTTGTAGTTTTTGGATGAATTGGGTTTGTCCTGAAAACGAATGATATTTCCGGTTTCGCTGATAAAAACAGCTCCCATGTTTTGGATTACGTGAGCATCTTGACATGATTTAACACTGAGCGCCCAAGGGTAGTGATCGAGTGCTTCGTTAAGTGATTCAAGCAGACCCCTTCCGTTGATTGATTTAAATTGGTCAGTTTCTGAAACTCTGATGACTGTGTCAGGGAGAAGCACAATTGCTTTTTGTGCGATATCGGTGCAGGCGGGATGTATCGATCCCGGCCACTCCTCGAATCGATCGTCTGCGTAGGTTGTGTGAACGGGAAGGTCTGGTAGTTTCTTACGAACGTATGCAATGACCGCCTCTTTGCCCTCACAGATCACTACCCGGAGTTCGAGATTGAGCCCGGCATGATGGGCTGCACGGATGTGGTCGAGAGAAAAGTCGATCAGTCGTCGATCCGGGAAAATTTCAAAAAGTTCCTTTGGTCCATCAATCCCAAGCCGGGAACCTTTGCCTGCACACGGTAAAATAACAGTGATGGGCTTCGAATGGTTCACATGCTTACACGATCCAGGGCTTCCTGGGGACCCGTCATGACGACTCGAATACTATCCAGACGCAATCTGGCCTGTTGAATTGCTTCAAGAGTTCCACGAAGTTGCGTTTCCATCGCTTCGATTTCATCCAGCCTGACGTGATCGTTGATCTTCCGGAGATCCACCAGCCGTTGATATTCGTAACCTAGCTGAGCTTTGGCGTCGTTAGTGGCTTCTTCAATCCTCTTCTGGAGGCGTTTTTCGGTGAGTCGGTTTGCACCTGCAATCAGGTTTTTTAAAATGTCCAGATTGAAGGTGGGTAGCTCTAAGAAACGGTGGATATCGCCGTTTTTTAGTTCAGTTTTGTTTGCTTCCCAGTCGAATTCCCGCGATCGATTTCTCCCCCTCACGTCGACGACTGTCCTTAATGGCTCAGGTGGTACGAAACGCTCCACATGCCACCTGGATTCCGCGATCACTTCGACAACGAAGATGCATTCCAGTAGCAGATTAACTTCTTCAGAAGCGAGAGTCGCGAATGTGCTGCTTCCAGCTGGAGAAGCCAGAAAATGATCAATGGCATCCTGAAAAATAGGGTGATCTTGAGTGATGAAGAACACGTCCTCGCGACGAACCGCTCGAGATCGTTCGAAATTTGCTAAACAGCCTTCTTTCGGAATACTTGGAAATGCGTCGATGAATGCGTGGGAGGAATCGAGGAAGAAGTCGCCATTTTCGTGTTCTGAAACTCCCACACCGTAATGTTCAAGCAGATCAAATAGTAGCTCTTTATTCTCAACGTTGGATTCCGCTTCCCTGATTTTTGAAAGTATGGTTTGGGCCTTGAATTCATCGAAAGAATTCAGTTCGAGCAGACGATCTCTACCTTCGTGAAGTTCACGTTCAAGTTTTTTACGGAATGTTTTGGTCTCCTGAATTAGTTTATCGAGTTCCGGTTGAGGATTCTTTCGTGTTGTTTTCCTGTAACTTTTAGCTAGTAACTGGACCCTCTCTGAAAATTTGCCAAGGTAAGCCTCACTTCCCTTAACGGTGTGCTCAAATGCGTCCAACCCCTGATGATACCATTGTTGCATGCAATCGACTGCACTTCCTGAGACGAAAGGAATATGAATCTGAATGGTTTCAGTCTGACCAATTCGATCCAAGCGACCGATGCGTTGTTCGAGCAGCCCAGGGTCGAGAGGCAGGTCAAACAGGACCAGATCGTGTGCGAATTGAAAATTTCGTCCCTCACTTCCTATTTCGGAACAGACCAGAAGCTGCGCTCCGTCAGGTTCGGCGAACCATGCTGCGTTGCGATCTCGTTGGATGAGGGTTAGCTTCTCATGGAACACTCCAAAGGAGAGTGACTGGGAGTCTAATACAGACTTGATCGCTAACACCTTTCGTTGACTCTTGCAGATGAGGAGAACCTTGCGAGACGGATTTTCCCTTAGAAAACCGATGAGCCATTCAAGTCTTGGGTCTTTCTCGAATTGGTAGCGAATGGAAGATTCGTCTCCAGTTGTGTCCGCGATGAATTCTTTTTGAATGCGTTGATTGAGATGCGAGTCTTGCGAGTCGCCAAGGGGAACGGTGTTTAATTTTCGGGAAGGAAATCCTTTGATGTAATCTCTTGTGTTGCGAAAGAGAACACGACCCGTGCCGTATTCATCCAGTAAAACTCTGACCAACTTCTCCTTTGAACCTGGAGTATTACTCTTCAGCGCCTTGAGGTGGATTTCGAGGATTTCGCTGGAGTGCCCGAAGAGTGTTTTCAGTTCAGTCTCCTGCTCGTTGGATAGAGAGGAATCTTCAATGATGTGTTTGGAGAGGTTGGCAATCGTAGAAAATCTTTTGGATTCTTTAAGAAAGAGCTCAAAATCGTTGTATCGATTGGGGTCGAGTAACTTGAGTCTTGCAAAGTGACCCTCTAAACCCAATTGAGTGGGTGTTGCAGTTAGGAGTAGAAGACCTTCACTTTTCGCAGCAAGACCCTCTGCCAGTTGATACTCTTTGCTTGGTTTCCCTTCTTGCCACTCGAGATGATGGGCTTCATCAATGATCACGAGGTCCCAGTCTGCTTCAATCGCTTGTTCCGATCGTACTTCCGATTCGGCGAGTAATGACGAGCTTGTTAGGATGAGTGACTCGTCTTTAAACGGGTTCCCATCGATGTTTTGTTTCTCAAGAACTCTACATCGTTCCTCGTCGTAGATGCTGAACCACATCTGAAAACGACGATAAAGTTCCACGAACCATTGATGAATGAGAGGCTCAGGGACTAAAATGAGCACCCTGGTCACTTTCCCCATGGACTTTAGGTGCTGAAGAATGAGACAGGCCTCGATCGTTTTTCCCAGTCCAACCTCGTCAGACAACAAGACTCTCGGATTTTGCCTTTGGGCGATCTCCTGAACGATGTAATATTGATGGGGAATCAGCTCAACTCGACCTCCAAGTAATCCCCGCAAGGTTGATTTTTGATACTTCGCTTTGGACTGGAGTGTTCGGTAGCGGAGGTCAAAAGTGCTGCTCCGATCCACCTGGGCTTTGATGAAGCGATCCTGAGGTGCGTGGAAATTGGCGATATCCGATACCTGGTCCTCTCGGATTTGTTTCCCGTCTCCAATGTAAACGGTTAAACCGTCCTCAAGTTCGACCGATTCAACAATTAACGATTTCCCGCTGTTATCTGCCACCTGCTCTCCAGGTTGAAAAACGATCCTTCGCACGACCTCAGTGTCACGCGCATACAGTCGTTGTTCTCCGGATGCAGGAAAGCTTACTGTCAGGCGATGTTTTTCAACATTGACGACAATCCCAAGCCCCAACTCGGGCTCCGGCTCGCTGATGCAACGTTGCCCTGCAGTATCTAATTTTGAAGACATTCGGTTCGTTCGAGACTTGCGCGAGCTCGCTAGGCAGAGAGCTCCTCAAGTGCTTCAACCGCTTTGGTTGCGTAGGTCATCGCGGGACCTCCACCCATGAGAATGGCGACCGAAATCGTTTCATAAACAGCTTCCTTGCTGGCACCGGCGCGAAGGGCTGCGGCCGTGTGGTTGGCGATGCAACCTTCACAGTGGGTGACGATGCCACAAGCGAGTGCCATCAATTCCTTGGTCGCGCTGTCTAGGGCACCAGCCTTCATCGCGCTGTGATGAAGTCCCTGGAAATTCTTAATCAGCTCTGGGTTTTCCTGGCTGATCTTTTTCATTCCGCCCATCATAGAGCGATTGAGTTCCGAATATTTTTTACCTTCCATGTTGTTTTTTCAAATTTTCGGATCATCACAAAAAACTTGTGTGGGCTTGTAAACGATTATCGGAGATTCTTTCTAGATCTTCCCTGGCTCAGTTAAACGCTCTGAATAACGGTTCCAACGAATTGCACACTCCACTGAAATCATCGAGCTTATGATCGTAGCCGCAAAAAAATACAGTCCGTTGTGGAGCGTGATGTTTACAGTAAAGCCGAGTTTGAGGATGACAAACAGGTTGGCACACATGTAAACGTCGATCATCGACCATTTGCCGATTCTACCAATCCAGTTCAACTGACTTGAAAGTGCTCTTCGGCTTCTTGAGAGCCAGAAAGTGACAAGAATTATTAGCTTCACCACAGGTAAACAGACGCAAAAGAGTAAGATCAGGATGAACAGGGGATATTCTCCGCCTTCCCAAA
>JAKSBQ010000191.1 GCA_022361075.1 Opitutales bacterium
CTCAAATCCGTTGTCTATCTTTTGCCGAAGGCGACTGATATGCACATCGATCACATTGCTCTGAGGATCAAAGTAATAATCCCATACGTTCTCTAGCAACATCGTCCGAGTTACCACCTGCCCCTTATGCCGGAGCATATACTCGAGCAAACGGTACTCTTGAGTTTTTAACTCGATAACCTTCTTTCCTCTCCTCGCTCTTCTGGAAAGCAAGTCCAGTTCGAGATCACAGCAAATGTAACGTGTCTGAGATTGCTGCATACCGTATACTTTTGCATTAGAGGCTTCGATTTTGACCGCTAACTCCTCAAACGCCAAAGGTTTAGGAAGATAATCATAAGCTCCCTTTTTAAGCATACTGATTCTATCTTTCGCAGGAACATCGGTTCCCTTGAAAATCACAGTTTTCATTCGATCAGGGCTTCTGTTTACGCTCAATATCACCTCACAAGAGAACGCTGAGGAATCACAGTCGACCAGAATCACGTCATAGTCCTCAGTAGACGCCAAAAAAAGCCCTTCTTTGTCGTCATGGATAAAATCAATATTATGCCCTAACTCGCAAAGCCCTTTGTAGATGATACGCGCAGCGGCTTCGTCTTTATCGAGGAGTAAAATTCGCATTGTAATGATGGGTAAAACTATTCGATCTGAATCGTTATGTGCCAAGTTCTACAAATCAGTGATTACTGACCCTTCAACTATTATAAAATTGGGGCTGTATTTGTAAAAATGTGATCATTTCTCCACTTCGATTCCGCTCAAATGAGCCTACTCATTTGTAATACCAGATTAGAAAGACCTTAAAACCGTTTGGAGAACAAAAACCTTAACCTTTTAATAATAAATGAGTTAAGAAGCATAACCTTCTGAATTATTTCCACATTTAGACGAAGATGACACGCATTTCACGTTCAGTTCATGTTCGGTTCATGTCGATTTCATTACCATTTGCACCCATCTGAAGTCCCTAGGTTCGGAAGTATGCGCCTCCTTCATCAAGCGGTGGTTCTGCTGAAAACCAGGGTTTCAGATAACCACATGAGATCTTCCATTACCAGCGAAGGTCTCAAAACAGAAACCCTAAGACTCGATTGAGTTATAAACTATGAATACACTAAAACAATCCAAAGGGGGATTTTGGTGCAGTTTTACCAACATCCTTCTTCTGCTTCCTGTCCTAGGTGGAATCATTGCCGCTCAGGACGACGTAAGTGAAGACGTCTACGAACTCGACCCGTTCACCATCTCTGAAGCAGCTCAGGACGGTTACGTTGCCTCTAATTCTCTTGCTGGCACGCGCTCAAATACGGACATCAAAGATATCCCTCTTAACATTCAGGTATTTACCAATGACCTGACGGAAGATTTCCTGATCACCAGTCAGGTGGATTTGGAACGCTACAATGCTTCACTTGTTAACGGCGGTGCTGACGTTCACTCCAACAATACGATTCAACAATCGTTTAACCAATTCTTCTTCAGGGGCTTCCAGCAAAACTGGGGACTCCGCGATGGAGTCAGGCAATATGATCCGATCGATACCCAGGGGTTGTCTCGTGTTGAGATTGTGAAGGGGCCTGCGGCTGCTCTTTACGGACTCGCCTATCCTGGGGGGCTGATGAACAGCATTTCAAAAACAGCAGATCTCTACCGTAACTTCACCAATCTCAACGTCACCATCGATAACAATGGAGAAAATAGATCCACCATCGACACCAACATTTCTCACGAAGGTGACCATGGACGCATGGGTATCCGCTTCAATGCAGCTTATACGGAGTCTAAGGACTACCGTCGCAACTCAGAAGGTCTCGGACAATTCTATCAGGTTAATCTCGCGTGGGAGCCAGTAAAATCCACCAAATTCGAATTTCTTTACGAATATGGCTACCGAGAAAAACCGGTCGGTCTCGGCACTTTTTTCACGCCTGAAGTCGACGCCAACGGTGTGGGGTTGAATAATGGTTCTGCCGTTCCCATTCAGGAAACGCACCCGGATATTCCTTATGACTGGAACTGGTCCACCAAAAACATGCGCACTCTGAAAGTGGATCTCATCAAAGGGAAAATCACGCACACCTTCAATCCAGACTTCACCCTCACTGCCTACTGGCAACACTCAAACAGATGGCAAGTAGACTCGGACGGTCTCAACGCCAGTGGCATGGGAGGAAGCGCAGCCAGTTGGGATCTTGGATTCTCATCGCAGGGCGGGAACGCAACCGGTTGGCTTAATCCAAACACTCCTGACGAAAGTATCGCGATGCACTGGCACCATCGTGACTGGAACAACAAGGTTTGGGCCTACGGATTCACAGGCGTTTACAATCTTGAGTTCGAGAGCTTTCAGAACCTCTTCACATTCGGCTACAATGCTTGGTCGGAGGACTTCATCTCGATCAAACACACCGTCCCTGGGGGTTCACCAAGCATCATCCATTTTCCAGTACGAGCCAATATTGATATCGAGACACCTATTGGACCGCCACCTGACATGTTCGTCGACGTCGCTGGAAATCACCAGACTCAGGACAACTCCAACGAATACCTGTTCGCTTCCTGGCAAATGACCGCTTTGGACGGCAGACTCAAGACCAACGTCGCAGTCAACAAAGCGGATTTCAAACTCGTGCAGTGGAATACAGGTGCCTCTTTGGTGCCGGATTCTATCACCGAGGACAGCGAAGTGTCACCGCTGTTCGGGATAGTCTATGAGCTTACGGACGAAGTTTCTTTGTTTGCAATCCGGTCATCTTCACTGTTCCCAACATCTTTGCGGAACGACTTCCAGATTCAACTTCCTCCACTCGTCGGAAAGAGTACTGAATTTGGAGTCAAGCTCGACCTCATGGATGGAAGAATCAGCGGAACACTAAGTTACTACACCATCACTCAAGAAGGAGGAGGAGTGCGTGACCCCAATGCAGAAAACCGAAATAAAACGATCTGGGATACACTCACTCCAGCTGAACGCGCTTTGCAGTTCCCTGGTCTGACACGAGAGCAACTAACTGATCAAACAGGACAGTTGGGCGATGTTGTCGACGGTGCGGAGACAGAGTCCAAAGGTTGGGAAGCAGACTTAGTATTCCAAGCGACCAAAGATTGGCAGATTATCTTCAGTTATGCACACAACCAAATAGAGATAGTCAAACACCCCAACGACGCTCTCGTGGGTACCATTCCATTCTCTGGACCGATTGAAGATCAGTTCTCGCTACTGTCCCGTTATTCGTTCTCAGACGGCTCATTTGAAGGATTGGCGGCAGGACTGGGTTATCACCACGCGGGTGAGTCCTTCCAGGGAACTTTCAATGGGATAAACCGTTACTCGCCTAGCACAGATTATGTGGAGGTCTTTTTATCATATCCTTTCGAAATCGGCAGTTATGATGCTCATCTGCGTTTGAACGTGAAAAACCTCACCGAACAGAGCAACGCCATCGGTTGGAAGGCGACCGGATCCAGTCAAGTTGCCA
>JAKSBQ010000413.1 GCA_022361075.1 Opitutales bacterium
GAAAGCCGACCCGGCGATGGACCCAGAACAGCACGATCAGCAGCACCAGGCCTTCCAGCGCGGCCTCGTAGAGCTGGCTGGGATGGCGCGGCAGGCCGCCGGCCATCGGATGGGGGAAGATGACGGCCCAGGGCAGATCGCTCGGCCGGCCCCAGAGCTCGCCGTTGATGAAGTTGGAGATGCGCCCGAGCAGCAGGCCGATCGGAGCGGCGCAGGCGATGATGTCGCCGAAGACGAAGAGCGGCAGGCGGTGTCGCCGCGCAAAGAGCAGGATGGCAACGATCACCCCAAGAAGGCCGCCGTGGAACGACATGCCGCCGCGCCAGACCTGGAAGATGTCCAAGGGGTTCGCGAGGTAATGCCCGGGATTGTAGAACAGGATGAAGCCAAGGCGGCCGCCGAGGATAACGCCGAGCGTTGCCCAGAGGAGAAAGTCGTCGAAGTGGCTGGGCTTGATGCCACCGGGCGCATCTTTTGCGAGATATCGGCAGTAGCGCCAGCCGAGCACCAGGCCGGCAATATAGGCCAACGCGTACCAGCGGATCTCAATCGGCCCCAGGCGGAAGGCCGCCGGGTCGAAGTCGGGAAAGGTCAAGGCGGCAAGCAGGATGTCGGGCATCGGATCACTGGTGCTCAATAACGCGTGCGGCGCCCCTCTCTAGCTGGCCGGGTCTCGGCGTCTGGCCAACTCTGCGGCGATTCGCCGGGGACGGCACCGACCTGGCCGCTTGCGAAGCGGGGCGCGTCCGTCCTAGCTTAAAGCCGTGGTCGGGTAAACGAATGTTGTCGTGATGCAAACACGGAATCCTCTTCTCAACGATTTGGCCAAGGTCGCCGGAGCGGCGCTCGGCGTTGCCGGCGGCATGAAGGACGAACTCGAAGGCCAGATTCGCAGCCGGCTCGATCGCATCCTGGCGCAGATGGACTTGGTGACGCGCGAGGAGTTTGAAGCGGCCCGCGAGATGGCAGTAAAGGCGCGCGAGGAGCAAGAGGACTTGCGGCAGGAGATCGCCGCTCTGCGCAGCGAACTCGAAGCCCTGCGCGGGGCCAAGAAGGCGCCTGCCGCGACCAAGAGCAAGACCATCAAAAAGCCTTCCGGAAAGACCTCGGAACCCAAAGCCTAGCAACTCCGGCTGCGTCCGGGGCCCACGCGCGGCACCGGTTTGGTGTGCGCTGTATCCTGCGCCGGTCCGGGCAGTTGCTCCGGCCGTTATCGAGGCTTTATGTCACGTTACTGTCATTTTTAGTTTTTTTCACTTTCTCCTGCATGATGATCTCTTGCGGGTCAGCAGTGATTCTGGCACGCTACATTTAGTAGGTAGCGTTAACCGTTTTTCGATATCTCGCTGGTCACACCAGATGTCGTCGTTGTACCGACTGGGTGCCCAAGAGCGACCGCAACCTAGGGGAGGCAGTGCCTATGGAACTCCGTCCTGCTGGAGACAATGCCAACCCGATCGACCTTCTCGAAGAGCTCGTCAACTC
>JAKSBQ010000211.1 GCA_022361075.1 Opitutales bacterium
AGTCGTGTGCATTGCATCTTCGCATGGCAGAGCATGAATGCAAGCACCTTCACAACCGAGCACCCTGTGAGTAAGAGCGGCGTGAACGAACAGTGGCATGATTACGTTCGAGCCGTGATCACAACAAGGCAAGTGAGCAACTGAAGGGAGGAGCCATTCTCAGTGTACACCATGAACACAGACAACACGAGTAACACGGTAATCAAGCAGTCTCGGTTGGTCATCAAGAAGAATTCGCATACACAGGTAGACGAGCCAGTGCGGTGTGAAGGTCTTTGCAGAAGGAGGAAAACTTCCAGTTCGGGTCATGTCGAGAAATACCCACTTCTTCTCAGACAACTTATGCTGAACACAAGCTCACTCGCTCATACCCTTTCCATTGTTCAGTACAGCGTCTCACGCCCTTGCTGTGACTATCTTGACGGCTATTTGATGCAGCAGCACCGAAAGTAAACTCATCCTTGCACCTCGTTGATCGCTTCCGTGCACGTGCGGTTGTGGTAAGTGAGGAGAATGTACGAAGAGAGGTTGATGACCTATGATCACTTCCATCTCTGAATTCTTCCGAAACTATGATCTTGACGTTCGTCGTTCTAGATTGTTAAGCACTAAGAGCACTTACTGCGAGTGTACTCCTTCACACCAGCGCCACTGGTGACCAGCAGGCTCCTTCTGGTTGCCTGATCATCTTGTAGGGAGGTCGCCTGTCCACGATAAACGAATGACCTGGTACCAGGTTCCCGACTACAAACACCAAACCTCATCTCTCGTCGCGCACGTCACCAATCTCTCTACGCACCTTCCCCACTTCATATGCACTCCCTCACTCCCCGATATCTCCTGCCATCTGCTGGCGCCATTATCAGCCCTTGGACTACAACTCCGACATCCTGAACGACGACAGGCATGCGAGAGAATGGAAAGGGGCACGGCTGAAATAGGGACTCGTTCTAGTGCCAGACGTCGAGATGTGCAAGAACTCGTGAGAAGAAAAACACGTCAACTGTAGACGCTGCGAGCAGCACACAGAGGGAAGTATGCTTCCAGCACAAGGTGGGTGATACGCCGGTACTGGAACACAATGCCTATCCAAACAGCAAAGTGCACTGCAACGAATGCTACATGGCAAACAAGCGATTGAAAGAGGAGTACAAGGTGCATGTTTTGATTGCTTTCGTCACGTTACCCATGTGCTCTACTGTGATCTACTTTGATTTCTTGCATAGTGCAATGCGAGAGTGTGAGCTCCAACATATCTCGTTTGTGAGTCTGGAAATGCCTGACCAGGCAGTGTACAGCTGTTCAAAGACAGGCCGACCTTGAATCACCCAGCAGCACATGTGTGCTGGGTGGATAGTTGAAGCTTTCCACTCCTCAAGGGTGTTGGAACGCTTCTTACCAACTGCCATCGCCTCTTGGTGACTTCCAGCGCTGTGTCAAGAGTGGTATGTGCATCACACTGTACTGTGACTAGTCTCACGAACACTCTTATTGCATTCTCATGGTGCAATTGCGAATCTATTAGTATGTGGAGATGAAAGCATGCATGGTGTACTGCTACCCCACCCTGGCTCGGTGGCAAGATATTTGCGATTGGCTGGACAGCAGTCGTAGTACGTTCGTTTTCAGATGTTGTGGTATA